>NZ_JBHTBH010000005.1:0-469795 GCF_042664915.1 Marinactinospora rubrisoli | reverse complement strand
CGCCGGCCGAGGCGGGCGGCGACCTGGCGCCAGCCGCGCGGGCGGCGGCCGAGGCCGCCGAGGCCGGGCTGCGCGCGACGGCGCCGCTGCGCGCCCGCCGGGGCCGCGCCTCCTACCTGGGCGAGCGCAGCGTGGGCCACGAGGACCCGGGAGCCGCCTCCACCGCCCTGCTCCAGCGCGCGCTGGCGGACGCGGCGGCGCGCCCGGCCGGGTGAGACGGCGGCGGACGCCCCGCACCGGCCCGGTCGCCGTGCCGCGGCACGGCGGCGCGGCCGGGCGGAACGGCCGGTGGCCGTCACTCGTCGCCGCGCGGCAGCAGCGGGCCGAGCGGCCCGAGGTCGAGGTTGAGATCGTCCACCGACAGGCCGTACCGCTCGCGCAGCTCCCCCATCCGGTCCTCCAGCAGCATGAGCGTCATCCCGATGCGCTCCTCCTGCTCCTCGGAGAGGTCGCCCTGGTCGACGCGGCGCAGCGCCTGGCGCTCCATCAGCTGCCGGATGAGTTCGATGACGGTGAGCACGAGCTTCATCAGGTCGCGCTCGACGGTGTCGGGGTCGGTGCGCAGCCGGGCCGCGGCCCCGGGGGAGCGGCGGTCGAGGGCGCGCCCCACCGCCTCGCGCGGGGCCCGCTCGTCCTCGTCCGCCGCGCGCTCCCGTCGCGGGGGACCTCCGGTGGCCGCACGGTCGCGCTCAGGGGCCATCCGGCGGCTCCTCCCGGCCGGCCGGGCGCACCCCCACCAGCGGGTGGCCGTGCCGCCAGGGGGACGGCACGTCCTCGTTGATGGAGGAGACCAGCGCCCGCAGCGAGACCCGGACGAGGTCGACATCGGCGATGGAGATCGTCAGATCGCCGCCGATCACCACACCCGTGGCGAGCACCCGGTCGAGCAGGTCGACCAGGGATATCTCGCGATTGGCGAGCGGGTGGTCCTCGTCGACCGTGCGTGCGAGCGCGTCCCGCGGCCCGGGGAAACCGGGCTGCGTTCCGGGCGGGAAGGCGTCGCCGGTCACGGTCCCTCCCGGCGCGGCGGCACGGGTTCGCGGGGCTCCCGTGGGCCGTCGGCGGGTTCGGACCCGGTGGGCTCGTCGGCCATCGAGGCGAACGAGTACGGGGCCCACGGCCCGGAGACCTCCACCCGGGTTCCCTCGGGAGCCGCGTCCTGGAGCCGCGCCACCGTGTCCAGGAACGGCCGCCGCCGCTCGGTCGCGACGAGGTAGGCGGCGTTCAGCACGTTCTCGCCACGCGTTCCACCCAGCCGGGCGGGCTGCGGCCGGTGCAGTTCCCGGGCGTCGGCGAGGACGCGCAGCGCGCCGTCGACCTCGCCGACGAGCTCGGTCGCGTGCTGCCAGGTGTCGTCGTGCCGCTGCCGCTGCTCGCGCCGGCGCCGCAGGTACGCCTGGCCCGGTCTCTCGCTCTCCCGCTCCCCCTTCGGGGCGGCGGAGGCCGGGGCCCGCGCGCCGGCGGGGTCGGCGTACACCTTGACCCCCCACTCGACCCGCCCGGCCAGCCGGTCGAGCGCGGCCCCGAAGCGGGCGCGGCCGGTGCGCAGCACCTCGCGGATCCGGTCGTCGCCGCGGTAGACGGTGGCCAGCCGCAGCGGCAGCGTGACGGCGTGCCGGGCGACCTCGTCGACCACCCGGTTGTGGGCGCGTGCCACGTCCGCCAGCCAGTCGAGGTCCTCCAGGTTCGCCTTGAGGGCGTCCTCGTCGTACTCGTGCAGCGGCACGTCGCTGGCCACCGCGACCAGGTCGTCCTCGGCGACCAGGTGGACGGGGTGACCTCCCACGCCGCGCAGTTCCCGCACGGCGTCGGCCGGGAAGGGGCGGGTCAGCGCGTACACGTACCCGGCCCGGTCGCTCCGGCTCATCGTTCACGCTCCTCGGCCTCCCGGCGGGGCCGGACCGCCGCGCGGGCGGCGCCGGGCTCGCCGGCGCGCAACGGGGGCGCCTCCTCGCCCTCCAGAGCGGCGATCCTGTCCCGCAGCCGGCGGTTCTCCAGCGCCAGGTCGTCCTCCTCACGGGCCGCGGCGGACGACAGGGCGGGATCGTGCTCCCACCAGTCGATCCCCATTTCGCGCGCCTTGTCGACGGAGGCGACCAGCAGGCGCAGTTTGATGGTGAGCAGTTCGATGTCGAGCAGGTTGATCTTGATGTCGCCGGCGATGACGACCCCCTTGTCGAGGACACGCTCCAGGACGTCGGCGAGGTTGGTTCCACCCGTCGTCGAGGTCTGCACCGTCCCCGTCTCGCTACGCCACGGCGCCGGTTCGGTCACCTGCCTGCCTCCTTCCCGTCAGCCGCCGGGCGCGCCGGCCGTGTCCGGTGACTCAGCGGGCGCGGCGCCGGCGCGGCGCGGGCTCCTCCTCGCGCTCGCCCGCCTCCTCGTACTCGCCTTCTTCCTCGTACTCGTCGGCGTCCTGGTACTCGTCCTCCGCGGATTCCGCGTCGCCTGCCGTCTCGCGGCGCGCCGCGGGCACGCGGCGGCGCGGGCGCTCCTCCTCGGCTTCCTCGTACTCGCCCTCCGCCGGCTCGTACTCCTCCTCCTGCGCACGCTCCTCCTCGGCGACGGCGTCCTCGTGTGAACGGACGACCTCGTGGTCGCGGATCTCGCCGCGCCACCCCTCGACCGGTTCGTCGCGGTCGCGCATCATCATGTGCCGGCGGAAGTGCTTGAGGTCCAGGCGGAGCCGGCGGCCCTGGGCGCGCCAGAGGTTCGCGGTCTTCTCGACGAAGCCCTTCGGCTCGTACTCGACCACCACGAGGACCTTGGTCAGGTCGTCGGTGATGGCGTGAAAGGTGACGGCGCCCCGGACGATGCCCTTGTCCCCCTCCGAGGTCCAGGAGATGCGCTCGTCGGGGATCTGCTCCGTGATGCGCGCCTGCCAGCTGCGCGTGGAGAGGAAGATCCGCGCCGTCCAGTTCGAGGAGATCTCGTCGGTCTGCTCGACGGAGTGGACGCCCTTGGCGAAGTGGCTGAAGTCCCCGTACCTGGTCCACTGGTCGTAGACGGTGCGGAGCGGCACGCCGATGTCGATGTCCTCGACGATGTTGATCGGCCGCCGCCCGCCGCGCCCGCCGCGCAGCCGCTTCAGCACGCCGCCCACACCCCCTTTGAGCGCCTGCCCGCCCAGGACACCGAGCAGACCGCCCGGCTTGCCCTCGACGAGCTTCTTGCCGCCTTTCAGAAGGGCGCCGGCCGCGTCGCCGCCCCCGCCGCCGATCCGGTCGACCCGCCGGACCAGCGCGTCGGCGGCCGATCCGATGAGTTTGCTCGACTTCGCCGCGGCGTACCGTTCGAACTCGTGCATCAGCCGCTCGGTGGCGGGGTTGCGGCCGGCCCGCTCCCGGATCCGCCCGAGTGGCCCGTTCGCCTGATCAGCCACGGTCCTCGCCTCCTCGGTCGCCGCCCCGCCTGGGCCGCGGCGGCTGGGCACGGGTGCCGGTGGCGCGCCGGGCGGCGGTCGAGGCGCGTCCGGCGGTGCGGCTCGCCGCCCGGGTGGCGGTCGCGCGCGCACGCTCCCGTCCGCGTTCCCCGGCGTCATCGGCGCCGCGCCGGCCGGCGGTCGCGGGTTCCGGCTCCCGCTCCCCGGCGGGCTCCTCCTCCGTCTCCTCCGCGCGCTCCTCGTCCGTGACGTCCTCCAGCGCGTCGCTGCGGCGGCGCAGCGCGTCGGCGGCCCGGTCGATCCAGTTGGTGGCCAGCAGTCCGGCGGCGTCACGCCCGGCGGACAGCAGTTCGTCCTTGGCCTGCCCGCGCAGTTCGTCGACGACCGGCAGCCCCCCGATCTCCGCCTTGAGGTCGGCGAGCAGCCGCTGCGGATTGACGCCGAGTCGGCGGAAGGCCAGCCAGCCGGCCAGCATGACGGCCAGCCTCAGCTTGCGGCGCCGGCCGAGCAGGTATCCGCCCCCGATGGCCAGCACGATCTCCGCGGTTCCACGCATGTTCCCTCGCTCTCAGCCCGTCCCGCCTGCGGCGCGATGGGCCTGGGACTCCTCCAGCCGGTCGAGAAGCTCCTCCTCCAGACGCTCGAACTCCTTCTCGGTCAGCTCGCCGTCGTCGAGGCGCCGGGACAGTTCGGCGAGCTGCCGGCGGATGACGGCGGGGTCGTAGTACTGCCGCTCGGCCTCCTGGATGACGCGCCGGATGGTCCACTCCGCGACGCGGACGGGTGCGAGCGGCAGCGTGACGATGGCGCTGATCAGCCCCATGGCCGGCTCCTTCCGTACGGCGGCTCACTGCTCCTGGCGCGGCCGGGGCGCCACGAAGCTGTAGGGCGGAAGCGGCTCGCTGACGCGTACCTCCATCAGTCCGGCGGTCGCGGCGCGCAGTTCCTCCACGGCCGCCCCCACCTCCCGGATCCGGGGCCTGTCCACCAGCAGCGAGACGTTGGCGACGCAGCCGTCGACGGGTGGTCCGGGCGCGAGGCGTTCGGCGTGCGCGCTCAGCGCCTCCATGATGCGGTCGGCGTCGCGGCCGCGCAGCCGCTCCAGTGCGTTGGCCACCCGCTCCCCGAAGGCGATCCGCTCGTCGTAGCTGCCGCCGCCGGCCACGCGCAGCGCCTCGTTGGCCGCCCGCAGCTCCGGATCGCCGAGCAGCGCCTCGCGCAGGGCCGCCTCCTCCAGGTAGGCGGCCTTCACGTTGATCTCCACGCGGCCGTCGAGCTCCGCCAGTTCCGTCCGGTAGTACTCCTCCGACCGCTCCAGTTCCGCCAGCACGGCGTCCTCGTTCTCGGCGACGGCCCCGAACCGCATCGGCAGCACCGTGCCCTGGTCGGTCAGCCGGCGCAGGACGCGCTGATGCGCCTCCAGGTCGCGCCGCCTGGCCCGCAGATTCTCCGGCGCGGTGCTCGTGACGGCCGCCAGTCCGGCCGCGCGCAGCACGCGCACCGGCTCGGCGGGCTCACCGACCCCCTTCTCCCCCTCGATGTCCAGCGGGTGGTCGTCGCGGGTGATCGCGTACACGTAGCAGCTCATCGGTCGGACTCCCTCCGGGCCCGCGGGCGTTCACTCCGCTGCCGCGGCGCCCGCGCGGGCTCCCGCTCGGCCTCCTCCTCGCGGTCCCGCACCCGCTCGCGCAGCGTCTCCCCGATGGCCTGGGCCGCTCCGGTCAGCGCGCCCTTGCTCTTGCCCTCGGCGCCCTTCTCGGTCATCTCGCCCACCATCTCGGGGAGCGTCTCGGACTTCGTGGCGGCGGTGAGGTCGAGGCGGTTGCAGGCTTCGGCGAATCGCAGATAGGTGTCGACGCTGGCGACGACGATGCGGACGTCGACGGTCAGGATCTCGATTCCGACGAGCGACACCCGCGCGAAGACGTCGATGACCAGCCCCTTGTCCAGGATGAGGTCCACCACGTCGTAGAGGCTGCCGGACGGGGCAGGGCTTCCTCCGGGCGTCTGCTGCACTATTGTCATGGCTGTCGCGCTCCTCTGTCGGCTGTACTGCCGCCGCCGTTCGGGAGATCGGTGACCGGTCTCAGGCCGGAAGCGCCGCCCCTCGGCCGCCCCTCAGGCGCGGTCGGCGCGTCCGCGCGGGTAGGACCGGATCCGTCGGTATCCGGCCACCTCTCCGTCCTCGTCGAGATCGACGGTGTAGGTGGCCAGTACGCTCACGGAGTCGGGTACCCGTCTCATCTCCAGAACCTCCAACGTGACGGTCCACCCGTCCCCGGTCCGTTCCAGCCCCGACACGGATTCCACGGGGATCCCGGTCAGCTCCTCGAACTCCTCCCGAGCGGCCCGGACACGCTCCCGAACCGGCAGCCGCCGCCCGCCCCCGCGGGTGCCGGCGCCTTGCTCGTCCCCCATGGGCTCCTCTTTGTCTCGGCCCGTCCCGGTCGATATCCGTACGCAAACCGCCCTACCGCCGCACTGGCGGACCAAAACCTCGTTTGACCTCAAATACAGCAAAACATGGATGTATACCCATATCGCCCGCGACTGACCACGAACGGTAGCCGGGGCGAGGTTCGCCCACTGGCAGATCGGCCGAGGCCCCCTGAGGAATGGCTTCGGTGCGATCTCGTGGGCCGGTGTCACGGAAGTCGGCGAACTCCTCGGCCCCTGAATTGTCGGGGCAGGACGGTAAAGTCCAGGCGGTACGCCGCCATATCAGAAATGATCACCGCGAGGTTCCCGAAAAATGGACGCTGATCCCATAGCGCACATCACGCGGCTGCTGGATCCCCTGCTGCCCCTGGACGAGGACGCCGGCGCCCAGACGCTGGACCGATACCACTGGCAGGCCAAAACGGCGGCCGCCCGCATCTTCGAGGAACTCCACCAAGGAATCGCAGCGAAACAGCGGCGTGCCAGGTCGCCGCGGTGGTGGATCGTATGTGAGATCGGCGAGGACTGGATCTTCTTCCGGGAGACCCCGGCAGGAGGACCATCGCACGGCGAGTTCGTCTCCGCGAAGCATCATGATCCTGGTACCCGACCGTGGTCATTCCGCGATTTCGTGACCGACGGGGGAATCGCCCATCTCTACCGCTCGTGGTGGCGGACAGGCCGCTCTTTTCGATGCCGCCTGGTGACCAATCACCGACCGCATGACAGGAAAGCCCGCGATCTCCTGCGGGTAGCCGAACTGGTCGGCCCGGATGGCAACGTTCCCCCGGAGCATGCCGAACTCGTCGCCGAGGTCGTGACGGCGCTCGAACGCGCACTCCGCCATGCCTGTCAGGGGACCGCTTTCCACGGTCCCGGCCCACTCCCCGATCGGGACCCGTGGCCAGAGGGAGCAGCCCAGTTCCGGAAGACGGTGCAGGCGTTCGTGTCCGCTCTGTCGTTCGAATGCGAATTCCCGGAGCGGACGTTCGTGGACGACGTCGCGCCGAACCGGTACGTCGGCCGCCTCCTGCCGCGCTCCGACCTCAGCCGCGAGGAGATCTGGCAGGCCGTCGTGCACCTGGTGGCGACCAAGATGGCCGGCAGCGCGCGGACGCCCCTGCCGGAGCTCTGGTTTCACGACGACCTTCAGGGCGGCAACCGGTCGAACCGGCGTACCGTCACGCGACGGACCATCGTCCCCGAAGAGGTCCACGAGCTGCTACGGCGCATGGCTCCCCGTCCCACATCGCCCCGCGCACCCCATGCGCCCCGGCAACTGCCGGCGGCCGTGCCCCGCCTCCTGGGCCGCCGCGAGCACCTTGCACGTCTCGACGAGGGGGCGCATCCGACGAGCCCACAGCGCCTCGCCGTCATCACCGGGCCGGCCGGCGTGGGCAAGACCGCGCTCGCCATCGCGTGGGCGAACCGGGCTCAGCACCGATTCCCCGACGGACAGCTCTTCCTGGACATGCAGGGGTACGCCCCCGATCACGCACCGCTGACTGCCAAGCTCGCCGTGGAGTACGTGCTGCACGCCCTGCAGCCTGAGATCAACGCCCTGCCGCCCACCGAATCGGCTCGTCTCGGGCGCTACCGGGATCTCATGGCGACCCGGCGGGTGCTGCTCGTCCTCGACAACGCGATCGACCTCGACCACGTCCGCCCGTTGCTCGGCGTGACCGACGGCAGCTTCGTCGTCGTCACCAGCAGACATCAGTCAGGTGGTTGCATGAGCCAGAACATCGCTGCCGACATCGCCCTCCGCCCTCTCCCGGCCAATGCGGCGCGAACGCTCCTCGCCGAGTACGTTCCCGCCGCCCGCCTCGATGCCGAACCGCAGGCGGCGCGGCGCCTGATCGCGTTCTGCGGCGGGCTCCCGCTGGCCATCGGCATCCTCGGCGCACGGCTGTGCCGGCTCCCGAATACACCGCTCTCCGCCATCGCCGACGGCATCGCAGAGGCATCCGACCGACTGGACTTCCTCACCGCCGGCTCCCCGCGGGATAGCATCCGCGGCGTGTTCTCCTGGTCCTACGCCGCCTTGGAGGCGGACGGCCAACGCGCTTTCCGGCTCATAGCGACCGCCCCTGGACCGGATATCGACGCCGAGGCCGCCGCTGTCCTGCTGGGAACCCGCGTCGGAACGATCCTGGCCCCGCTGGTGCAGATGAACCTGCTGGAGGAGCCCACGTTCAATCGATTCCGGATGCACGACCTGGTGCGGGCCTATGCGATCGACATGTGCCGGGATGACGAGACGTTCCGTCAAGAGGCCGCCGTCGCGGCGAACCGGCTGATCGACCACTACATACGCTGTACCGAGGAAGCAGGGGACTGGCTGAACCGTCCCAGGGGCGAGGAGCCCGGTGCCCTGGCCTCCGACGAGGACACCGTGTTCCAGAACGGCGCGGTCGCCACCAGATGGCTCGCCGACCGGCTGCCCGTCCTACTGGACACGGTCGGGAGGACCTACCAGCTCGGCCGCCATACGGCCCTCTATCGTCTGGTCGACGCACTCGTCATCTACCTGTGGCGACAGGGACATTGGGCCGATTGCGAGAGGGTCCTGACGACCGCTCTGGACTCGGCACAACGTCACGGCGACGCGTCCGGTCAAGCACGTCTGCACGATTTGCTGTCGAACACGTACCGGCACATGGGGCGTTTCGACGCCAGTGTCCGGCATGCCGAAGCCGTCCTGCGCGTTCCGGGACGACAGCCCACCCTCGAAGAGCGGGCCGTCGGGCACTATGCCCTGGCCATGGCCCGTTCCTATGCCGCCGACGACACGGAAGACGCGGGAAAGGCGGATCGTTCCCACTGTGCCGCCATCGCCGCCTACCGGACGGCGTTGGACGCCTACCGTGGAATGCGGGACCGCTCAGGTGAAGCCCACGTGCTCAACGGCCTCGGCTGGAGCCTGGCCAGGACCGGTCAACACGGCGATGCGCTCCACCACTGCCGAGAAGCTCTGGCGATCCACCGGGAACTCCGCGAGCAGAACGGTGAGGCGGCCGCTCTCGACACTCTTGGCGAGATCCATCGCGGAAGCGGAAACCTCGCCGAAGCGGTCAGGTGCTACCGCGACTGCCTGGCCATCTACCGGAAACTCGAATATCCTCCGAACGAGGCACGAACCCTCGAAACAATCGGCGATATCCACTCTGAAAGCGGCGATCAGGATTCGGCGCTCCAGGCGTGGATAGAATCCGCGGACATTCTGACCCGGATCCACCATCCCGGCGCCGTGAATATCCAGAAGAAGATCGCCAAGGCTGGACTCCGGTAAATGATCACGGCAACCGGGAATCTCCCGTGATCGGTCCGGAAAATGTCGTACCCGGCTGCCAATATAAAAGGGCGCCGGGCGGAGACGAGGGCCGCCCAGCGCACACTGCCCCGTAGAACGCCGTCCGGGAAACCTCGATCCCGGCCGCGCCCATCCAGAAAGGGAGGACTGGATGCCTCGCCCGACCCACCCGAAGAAGCCGAAGTTCCACGCGACCACCTTCGTGCAGGCTGACCTGAGCTAGCGAACCCCGGGCGGGCGGCCGCAGCGTTCCGGCCGCCCGCCCGGACCGCTGCGGATGTCGACGATAAGGAAGGTCACGAATTCCGCAGCTCGTTCCAGCGGTCCGCCACCTTACGCACGAGTTGGTCGCCTCGGCGACTCGTGCGGGTGAGTTCGTCCAAGAGTTGCCGGTACGCCGCTGTTCCTTCGGCCGTCCGGCCCATCCCGACCAGCATTTCGGCGTGCTCGATCCGCAGGTCGACCACGAGACTCCTGTCGACGGGCCCGAACCGCCGCCCGGCCTCGGCGACGGCCTCGGCGAGCACGCGTTCGGCCTCCTGAGTACGGCCGGCCGCAGCCACCGAGCGTGCGTGCTCGGCGGCCTTCCGGAAGTCCGCCCGGGACCGCGCGTTCAGCCCGCGCTCCACCGAAGGAGCCGGCCGCACCCACGAGGTGTCCGGCGTCTGCTTCGGCACCGGCGGCGCACCAGGGTGCACGAACGGCCACCGGCAATCCGGCGGCGGCGCCCCGGTCAAGCGATCCCCGGGAGCCGGCAGGTGCGGGGCCAGGAGCCCGAAGACCTCTCGCGCGGTTGCGGGGCGATCGCCCGGGTCCTTCTCCAGCAGCCGCAGAGTCAGATCGTCCAGCCATTGGGGGACGGCGGGACGCAGTTCCCGTACGGGCCTGGGCCGTTCCTTCATATGCCGCTGCTGAAGAAGATACAGGGTTTCCTTCCCTTCCTCGGCGGTGGTTTCGGTGACGGGCTGTTCCGAGAACACGCCGCGCCCCGCCAGCATCTCGTAGAGAATGCATCCCATCGCATATACGTCGCTGGACGGTTCCTTCGCTCCACGCTCAATGTGCTCAGGCGCCTTGTATCCCGCCGTTCCCCATTCCTCGCGCGTGGATTCCGGCCGGGGCACGTCCGGCCGCAGTACCGACGCGATCCCGAAGTCCATGACCTTGAGGAAACCGTCATTCGACAACATGATGTTCTCGGGTTTGAGGTCCCGGTGCACCACGGGAACATCATGGGCCATTGCGAGCGCGGAAGCGAACTGGCCGGCGATCGCGACCGCGACCGAAACGTCGAAGGGCCAGTTTTTCTTCAGGTACTCCCGCAACGTGAGACCCTCGACGAATTCCATGACGAGGAAGTAGTTCCCGCTACGACCGTCCTCGCCAACGTCGTAGATGGCGGGCAGTCCGGCATGCGACAGGTGGGCCGTGGATTGCGCCTCCAGGCGGAATCGCGCAAGGATGTCAGCGGGCTGGTAATCGTCGGTTGGCGCATACACCTTTACCGCTACCGGGCGTGCCAGCGTGAGGTCCCACGCCTTCCAAACAACTCCCATCCCTCCTTTACCGGCACGGCACTGCAACTCATAACGCTGATTGATCTTGACGCCTGGCTTCATTCCGCTTCTCCACCACGATGAGAGTACCCGACACGCCGCCGCAACGCGGGCGCTCTGGCAAGTTAGCGCACACTCTGCCGCAAGTGGCAGTATTTCCGGCTAGGCGCGATCGAGGAGGATGGGGCGCATGGCGAAGTGGCAGACCCCCGAAGGGGTTGCCGGCTCAACCGAGTTGATCAGGGTGTTCAGCGGTTCCGTTCGCCCTCGTCAATGCCCGACCGAGATCGCGGTCAAGGCGCGGCCGCGCATGGCGCCCATGAATCGACCGGCCTGGAAGCGCAAGACACTTGAACTGAATCCAATTAAAGTGCTGATGTCGGTCCTAGATCTCGTCGAGCACGAAGAATTGGATCTCTGTGTGGCCCTATCCCGGCTTCCCACCCCGGGATCCGCCGGAGCCAAGTTGGCCGGCGAGTGGATCGCTCCCATTCATCCCGGGTTGCGGCGCTGGGTCGAGAGCGCGGCACGGAACTACCTTTCCGCGTTCCCCGGCGATACCGGCGGGCGCCTGCCACCCACCTGGCGCGCCATCCCGGACCCTTGGGTGGAACAGCATCGTCTCAGGACACCGGACCACCGCGGAGCGCTAACGTACGAGACCTGCGTGTGGGGGCGTCGCTACGAGTATCGGTCCGCCGACGGTCTGGTTCGCGAGCTCCGGTTGCCCACGATGAACAAGTCAGGGACGCGCACACGAGACCAAGCCGAGATCGCGGTGGCCGCCTTCGTCACGGCACGCGGCCGACGCGTCCTGGAACGGTGGTTCCCGAAGGAGGGGCGCTGTTACTCACTTCGCGAGGATCTGCCGCCTGAGGAGAACCAGCCGCCGGCGTACGTCCGCGTTGTCGAGGTGGGGTGCGGAGACGGCAAGCCGACCGTCCTGTTCGAAGGATCGTCGGCGGAGGCGGTGCAGCGGCACCGGAATCTGGCGCTTCCTGCGCTCGCGCAGGCCGTAGACGGTCACGGCTACCGGCCTGGATACGACTGCGACGACTGCAAGCTCCGAGTCGACTGCCGCGAACTTCCCCGCTCCCCCGGGCTGCTCGGCATCGAGGACCGGGAACGACCACGACGCTCCTGGTCGATCACCCA
Organism: Marinactinospora rubrisoli; assembly: GCF_042664915.1. Classification (NCBI taxonomy): domain Bacteria; kingdom Bacillati; phylum Actinomycetota; class Actinomycetes; order Streptosporangiales; family Nocardiopsidaceae; genus Marinactinospora; species Marinactinospora rubrisoli. The sequence goes on along the minus strand of NZ_JBHTBH010000005.1, from coordinate 457,950 downwards.
GGCCCGCTACTACGCCGTCTGCCCGGCCAAGGAGCACTTCCGCAGCTTGCTCCTTCCCGGGGACTTCGCGACGGAGAACAGTCCGGCGGCACTGCGGGGCAAGGCCGTGCACGCCTTCCTGGAGCGGCTGCACGGCAGAACACCGAGACGGCCGTGCTCTCCCGAGGACGCGCCGCCCGACCAGCAGACGTGGCAGGCGGCGGGCTGGCCCCTCACCGACGAGCAGGCCGAGCTCGCCTCCCGGATGGTCTCGCGGCACTGGCGCACCTGCCCGCTCCGCGGACTGGCCCCGGATGCGCGGATCGAGTCCGAGCGGGCGCTGGTCGTCGACGACCCCGCCGCCGATGTCCTGGTGACGGCGACACCCGACCTGCTCTACGAGCGGGGCGGGGTGTGGTTCTGGCGGGAGACCAAGACCTCGGCCGCCACGGCTTCGGCCGAAACCGTGCCGGAGCTGCTGGAAAGGTTTCCGCAATTGGCTCTCGCGGTACTCATGTTCGTGGCCGGCGTACGGCGAGGCGGTCGCAGGAGCATCGAGCTGGAAGTACTCCGCCCCGACTCCCCGGACATCCGGATCATCGATCCGTTCCATCCGCACCACGGGGAGCGTGCGCGAGAGATCGTGCACCGGTACGCGGCCGCCTGGCATGGAGACGGTCAGGCGGTCCCCAATCCGACCCCTGACGGCTGCGCGGCATGTGAGTTCCGCGCGTGGTGCCCGTGCCCGGCCGAGATGCCGGATGCCCACTGATTCCCCACCCGTCTCCGTACTGGCGAGCCACCTCGCCGTATCCCGCCCCGCGGGGGCGAATCAAGGAGTCCACATGCTCGATGACGACACGCCCGCCGACGGCCCATTCGGGGCCTCGCCCCCGCTCGTCGACGAGTTCACCGGCCCCGCGTACACGGCGGAGGAGAGCGTCCGGGTCGCCTGCATGGTGGCGGACGGCCTGGCGGCACTCGCGGCAGAGGAGAACCTCGACTCGTTCCGTCTCCCGTACCCGGACCCGGTGCAACGTGCCCTGAACCGCGTGGTCCTGGCGGCGTTGCGTCGCGGCATCGACCCGAACCAGTTTCCCCAGAGCGTCATGGGGCTCGTCGCGTGGTGCCGGGAGGTCCCGCTCTCGGAGTGGCCGCTGTCTCTTCCCGACGACCGCGACTGGAACCAGACGCTGATCGACCGCGAGACCAACGAACGGACGCCGCTGTGCATCCGACTGGAACGGAGATCGCCCTATGCATCGGATCGCGGGATGCACCGGATTCTCATGGGCGAGTTCCGGAGCCAACTCAAGAGCCTGGGGCTGGCAGAAGGCGAACGCCTCCGGGTGGAGCACGACTTCGAACAGGTGATGGTGCAATTCCCGGTCCTGACGCGCGCAATGAGATTCGAGAAGGCCGAACTGGTACTCGGCTCCATCGCGGATCTCATGTCGGAGTTCTACCGGCCCATGCCGAGCAGGTTCCTCCGCGACGGGGTCTGCCGGCTGTGCGAGCGCTGCAACCTCCCGCTGTATCCGCGTGCCGGTCAGGAGTGGTGGTGCGAGACCGCGGACTGCCAGCGCCGAAGCCGGCACGCGGGCAAGGCTCCCAAGTTCTCCCGCACCTTCTCCACGCCGACCGGCCGTGACCTTTTCCTGCTGATCAGGCCGTTCCGCCTGTTCGTCACCGCCCCGGCGAATCTCGCCCGCCAGCCCTGATCGGCTGCCGCACTCTCCCGAGAGGATCCCATGCGCGACACCAAAGAGGCACGGGCCGATCTGCTCGCCGAACTGCGGCGAAAGTGGCCCACCAGAATGGCCGGCGCCCCTGATCCGGTGCTGGTCACGGACGTGGAGCTGGGTCTCACACTGATGGCCGCGCTCTCGCCGGAACTGACGGTCGCCGACGGGTGGACGGTATTCGGCGGGTACCCCTTCGCCCAGGCGAAGGGCCTGCTCCACGAGGGCCAGCCCGACTATGCGGTCAAGATGGCGCTGCTGCGCGTCGCCCGGCACTACCTGTGGCCCATGCACCGACGCCGGACCTGGCTGCACGCCATACGGCGCTACGAGCAGCTGCCGTCCGAACTGCGCGGTTACGCGATCACGGGCGACCAGCGCCCGCCCGAGCGGCTCGATCCCTCCATCGCTTCCGGGCGCTGGCGCGTGTACGCGGCGCTGCTCAAGGCGGCACCGCCCTACCTGGACCGTTCCCTCCCCCGAGCCCGGAAGGGGCGCTACGCCTATCGGGCCGACGGTGAGTGGCATCAGATCACCTTCCCCGACGACGTGCCCGATGTCCCCATGCCCGCCTTCGATCTGGCGGAGCGACGCGGCCGCACACGCCGCCCCCTCGTCGTGCCGGTGGACGAGCTGCAGGCCATCGCCCACGAGGTGGCCGCGAATCCCGAGGTCCGGGACGGACACCACTGGCGCACGCGACTCGGACGCGTCGCACTCGACGTCCTCGACAAGGAGAGCGGTGAATTCAGGCGGGATCAGCAGGAGTTCCGCATCGACGAGCTGCTGCACCTCATCGGCATTCCGGGTATCGGCAAGAGCACTCTGCGGGACATCATCACGACCTGGGCGGTGCGAAGGAAGAAGCTGCGGGTGACCCTGGTCGTCGGAGATGTCGCCGACGTGCTCGACCTGGTCAGGTTGTTCAACGGTCTCGGGATGCGAGCCGCTCCGGTACTCGGAACCACGACGCGAGACATGCATGTCGGGCGACTGCACCGCAGGCTCGCCGCGAAGGGCTACCCCGACCTGCTCGCGCATGATGACCACGGGTTCGACTACCTCAGTACCGCGTGCGCGGTCGACGCGCTGCGCGCCCCCGAAGAGACGGCGAAGCCCCTGGCATACTCGCACGCGCCCTGCGCGACGCTCGTCAGGGAGGGCACGGGCGTGGACGACGAGGAGCGGAAGGCCCGGGGGGCGACGGCGAAGCGGTACCGGCACCATGCCTGTCCCTATACCGACCGCTGCCCACGTCATCACGGCGCCCGTGAGTTGCTTGCGGCCGACATCTGGGTGGCGACCCCGGCCAGTCTCGTTCAGACGGCCGTCCCCCGGTTCCAGAACGGCGAGCGGGTCCGGTACCTGGAACTCGCCTGCCGGCGCAGTGACCTGATCATCGTCGACGAGGCCGACCGTGTCCAGATGCAGCTGGACTCGATGTTCGCCCCGTCGGCCTCGCTGTACCGGCCCGGCGCGAATTCCTGGCTGGACGAGCTGAACCGGCACAACGTCGCCGAGCTGGCCCGCGAGGGCCGTGTCCAGCTGTCGGAGGCCGTCGTCTCGCAGTGGACCGCCGCGCTGGACACGGTGTCGACGACCGCGAACCGCCTGTACCAGCTGCTCGTGAGCAACAACGAGCTGCGCGGGTGGATCAGGGCCGACTACTTCAATGCCTGGACCCTGCAGCAGGAACTGATCAACCGGTGGCCCGCGAGCCGGCGCCCGGAGGTCCCCGATGACGAGGAACGGACCAGTAACGCCGAGCAACGCAGCAGGGAGGTTCTCGCCCGGCTGGACCGGGACCCGGAAGCGGGTCAGGACGTCCGCCGCAAACGGCGCGAAGAGCTGTTGCAGATCATGGACGACTTCCTGGACGACCCGCTCGGTGACGGCGACGCCACCGCCGGCACGGCGCGCGACGAGCCCGAGCCGGAACGGCGGCCCGAGACGGCGGCGCTGGTCGATCTGGCGCGGCGGCTGGTCACGAACTCCCCACGGAACGTGCACGTCCAACGGCGGCTCCGTTCGCTGTTCCTGGACCTCGGCGGCATGGCGGAGCCGAAAGAGGTCGCTGAGGAGCGGGGCCTCACAGAGACAGAGCAGGAGGAGTGCACCGAGCAGCTCGATCGCGATCTGGAGCGCTTCGAGTTCACCCTGCTCGTCGCGGTGATGGACGAGCGGCTGAACCTGCTGACGACCCTGTGGCCGCGTGTGGAGGTGCAGCTGCGCTTGGAGTCCTCCGCCAACGAGCTCTACCACCGTTCCCCCAACGACTACGGTCCGTTCATCCCCGAATCCCCCATGGGCAACGTGCTGGGCTTCCAGTTCCTGGAGAGCCGCGCCGGCAGGGCAGACGGAGATTCCGTGCCGGCGACGGGCGAACTCCGTTTCTTCCGGTGCGGCGGCGTGGGGCGCGAACTGCTGACCCGGCTCCCGCAGCTGGCCCTCACCGACGGCCTTCCCGGTCCCAACGTGCTGCTGATGTCCGGCACGAGCTGGGCGGGTGCCTCGACGCGCTACCACGTCCTCAGAGACGTGGGCGCCGTCCTCCGGGAGCGGCGGGACGAAGAGGACGCTGCCGCCCCTGGGCCGCGCATTCACCTGGAGACGCTGTTCTTCACCACGGACAGCCCGGCGGCCGACGGCAAGGGCAGACGGCGCCCCCTGCGGGCTTCGGGCGAGGATCCCAAACTGCGGCCGGCGCGGCTGCGCGAGATGGTGACGCTGCTGGCAGAACCGCCGGGCAACGACCCCGATGGGCAGAGCCTGTTCGCCCGGCACCTGAGCGACCTCGTGGACGATGACCGCGCCCGGCTGCTCGTCCTGGTCGGCAGCTACGACGAGGCGGACGACATCGCTGACCATCTGCACGGCTTCGACCGCTGGCGGGGAAAAGTGTGCCGGCTGATCTCCGACGACGCGGATCTGGAGCGTTTCGAGCGGCAACGGGATGAGGCACCGGAGCGCAGCAAGCGAGCCCTGGCGCTGCGGCGCGGCGATATCACCGAATTCGTCGAGACCGGGGCGCAGATCCTCGTGGCCCCGCTGCTCGCGGTGGAGCGCGGCCACAACATTCTCAAGGGTGGCAAGGCGGCGTTCGGGGCCGTCTACTTCCTGGCCAGGCCGTATCCCAGACCAGGTGATATCGAGATCGCCATCCAGGCGATGAACGACTGGACGACCCGCCGGCTCGATCCCGCGGCCTTCCGTCGCGGGCTGGACGCGTGGCACTCGCTGGACAGCGCGGGTCTGGAATTCCGGAAGAGGGCGCGGGCCGAGCTGCACCGGCTGCTCACCCGCGACTCCTCCTGGCCCAGACTCACCGGCGCGGATCGTGAGTACCTGACCTGGGACCTGCTCGTCGTGCTCTGGCAGGTCATCGGACGGCTCACCCGTGGCGGCGTCGGCGCGCGGGTGTACTTCGTCGACGCGGCGTTCGCGCCCACGCTCGCCGAAGGCGGCCGGCGGGAGTCCGCGCACCGCAGCCTTCTGGTCAGCATGCGGGACGTGCTGGCGCCGTACTTCGACGACGCCCCGTCAGCCGCGCCGCCTTCTCACGCCGCGGTGCCGCCCCCGCACCGCATCCCACCGGACGGCGCCAACCGCTACCTGGTGGAATCCCTCTACGCGCCCCTGTACGAGGGGCTGACCAACCTCCTCCGGGCCCCAGGACAGCCGCTGCCCCGCCAGACATCCGATGCACGCTAGGACACCACCATGTCGTCGTCCCCCTACCCGGCCATCCGGTTGACCGCCTACCGGCCGGCGACCGACCTGTCGCAGACCTTCCACGTCCTGCGGTTTCCGCGTCCCTGGCGCGCCGCGCTGCTCGAACTGTGGCGTCGGGGGAAGCGTCGCCCCGAGCGCCACCTGACCTTCCCCATCGGCCGGTTGAACGCGCTGCTCCGTGCTCTGGCGCCCGACCTGGTCTCGGTGGTGAACGGGGCGGGGCTCGATGACGAGGCGCCCTGGCTGTACGCGCGCACCCGCATTCCGTCCGAGGAGCTCATGACGCTCGTCCGGGCATGGGTGTGGGGGTTCGCCGAGCGGCCGGAGCGGCAGGGCGCCTGCCGGGAAGTGATCGACGCCCTCGATCCGGCCGACCTGGAGCGCGAGTGGCGGACCGTGGAGGTGGACCTGTTCGGACGGACGCTTACCTCCGGCGGGACGGCGCAGCCGCACGGCCACCTCTACCAGCTGCTCCCGGACGCTCTCGCTGAACGCATCGCGGCGACCGGGACGTTCCGGCACCGGGAGCTGCGGCTGGACTTCGCCGTCGCCCCGCGCTACCGCGGTGCCGAACTCGTCTCGTGGCCGCCCAACTCCTACCGGGATGAGAAGTCGGGCGAGCTCTGGCGCTACTCCTACCTGCTGACGCTGACGGTGCAGACGCTGCCCTTCACCGATCATTTCCGGGTGCACCTGCGCAGCGGGGTGCGCCGGTGGGTCACGCAGGGGGCGATCAGAATCCCGCCCGGATGGGGTTCGGCGGTTTACCTGCGAACCGAGTTCCCGTGGCTGCTCGGCGCGGGGCACACAGCTCGGTTCGCGGTCAACCGGATCCGCTACAGCTCTCGGAGCGGCGAGGCGGTGTGGAGTCCGGGCGGGTCGGGGTCCGTGATGGCCCGATTGGGCGACGGCGCGCGCTCGCTTCCCGAAGCGGAGCGGCTACGAGAAGACCCCGCCTCCTGGCTGACCGGGCACGACGGTCTGGAAGCGGCCGTTCCGTACCACACCGCGACCCGCCGGTCGCACAAAGTAGGCGCCGGTCTCATGGCGGGGGACCGCGTGCCGCTGAGCGAGTGGGTCGACGCCGCAGTGGCGCCGCACCTGGTCAGGGTGCCCGACTACCGCAGGGTTCACGTCCCGCTGCATCCGGGGAATCTGCTGCCCAAGCCGAAGGGCCAGGACAAGGCCGAGCAGGACGCCGACAAGGCACGGATCGCGCGTGAGACCGCGGTCGCCCATCGGCGGCTTCTCGGATCGGTCCTGCCGGGCGGTGTCCTGCAGGTGACCCTCCTGTGGCAGAACGAGCGGACGCGGGACGCATTGCTGACGGCTCTCACCGACCACCTCGCCCTCGACGGCCCGGGCGGGACGGATCCGGGGGCGCGCGTCTGGCAGACGCGTGAGGTGACCGTGCGCGTGGAGCTGCGCCAGCCCGGAGCGCTGACCGGTGACCTCGACCTGGGCGGCCGCCGACATCTCGACAGGGAGGCTCTCGGCGCCGCGATCGCACAACGCCGCGCCGAGACGGCCCGAGCGCTGGCGGCATCCCGTTCCGAGGGCGCCGGCACCGAGGACACGGCCACGCCCCGGCTGACCATCATCGAAATCGCGCCGAGCCAGGACTTCAAGCCGCGGCACGCCGATCCCAAGTTCGCGGTCCGGCTCGGCTGTGCGGACGCCGGCTCCCTCAGCCAGTTCATCAACACCGCCGTCCGCCCAGATGACGTCACGAGTCTCCCGCACCGCGCAGCGGCCGCCTGGGCGGACGGACTGCGCCAACTAGGTCTGCCGCTGGTACCGGAACACTCCCTCGGCACGGCGATACCCACCGGCTTGAGCTACGTCGCGGTCTGGATGATCAAGCGCCGCCGGGACGGCCCCACCCGGACCGCCTGGAAGCTTCCGGTGGCGGTACGCCTCGTCCGCACCGACAACGGGTGGTCGGTTACGGGCTGGGACCGTGAGCGGGACCGGTGGGTACCCTACCCCGAGCTGCTGCTTCGGCTGGCGAGCGGCGTGCGAGCGCAGACCGTGGCCGGCGAAACCGCCCCGGGATGGCGAGCCGCGGACGACGAGCCGGACGACCAGGCGGACGCCCCGTCGAACGAGGGCGTCCGCAGGTCCCGGTATCTGAGCCGCGACCAGAAACGGGCTGAGGTGGCCGCCTTCCTGCGGGTGCTGCTGTACGAACTGCGCGACGAGCCCACCTTGCTTCTCACGCACGCGCAGAATCTGCGCTACCACTGGACGTGGCTGCAGAACGGCGCGGTCGTGCGGGACCGGATCGCGCTGGAAGGTGAGTCCGCCGACGGCGAAGCCGGCGCGGAGGGCATCCCGTCGCTGGACACGTGGGGTGACGGACTACGGCTGGTGCGGATCCGGGACGGCGACGCTGACGAGACGGCCCAGTGGTACGGCGTGCGGAGAAAGGCCGGCGGCCCGCACGGGCAGCCGGAGGGCCTCTGGGTGGACTCGACGGAGCCCGAAGGGTCCGACGTCCGGGTGTTCTTCAGCACTACGGGTTCCGCGCCCTCGGCAAGGCAGGCGTCCGTGGCAGCGTCACGGTCGCTGCCCAGGATCGATCGCAAGGGCAAGGAGACGATCGACACCGAGCGCACGGCGTGGAACCCGAATCTGCTGGAGATCGCCGTCCTCGGCTGCCGTTCTCCTGAGCTGCTGGCGAAGTCGGAGTCGGGACCGGTCACGCCCGACGTTCCAGAGAGCTGGGCCGCCCTGACCCATCAGTTGCGGCACGCTCCTGGTCACCGGAGCCCACTGGCGCTGCCCCTCCCGTTGCACCTCGCCCGGCTTGCCGCCGAGTACGTGCTTCCGCACAGCGGAGCCAGCGAGGAGCTGATGGACGAGAACGACCTTCCACCGGCACGGGAGGACGTGCAGGAGACGCTGTTCTGAAGCGCCCTGTCAGGGCGGCCGGCCTGCGGGACGCACCGGCTCCGGTGCAGTGGGCTCTGTCCGGGCGTGAGCCGGAGAGGAGGGGAACAATGGGAGGAAGAGGCCGGCGGGGTCGCGTGGGGGAAGTGCTGGGCGGGGCCTTGGCCGGTGGGGATGGAGGGAGGTTGCCATGCGCCGGAACACCGTCCGGGAACCGTCGCAGGCGGAGCTCGCGCGGTACGCGCGGAAGGCCGGGGACGTGTTCGCCTCCGTGGGGATGCCGCGGCTCGCGGGGGAGGTCTTCGGTTATCTGCTGGTCTGCGATCCGGAGCTGCGCACGGCGGGGCAGATCGCCGAGGCGCTCGGGGTGGAGCGGTCCGACGTGGACGCTCCGCTGCGGCTGCTGGCCGCGATCCAGCTGGTGCAGCGGTCCATTCCGCCGCACAGCCCGACTCCCGTCTACCGGCTGCCCGACACCGCGCACTGGCGCGACCTCGCGCGGGCGCGCTTGCGGCTGCCGTCCGCGGTGCGGTCGCTGACCGAGGAGGGACTGGTCCTGGTCGGCGACGAGGAGGGGCTCGGCCGTGGGCGCCGGCTGCGGGAGATCCGCGACTTCACCCGGCTGGTCGAGCAAGATTTCGGGCCGTTGCGGGAACGGCTGGAGGCGCATCTGGCTGCGCGGGACCGCGGGGAGGTTCCGCGGCCCGGGTCGGCGCACGGCCGCTGATCACGTGGCGCCCGGGGGCGCCGGCGCCCCCCGGCGCCGGGGCGGGCACGGTGGGGACGGCCCGGTGGGGGACGCCGGCTACCGCACCGTTTTCGGTCGCTCGATTCTCACGTATTCGAGGTGCCGGACGCGGAATTTCTTACCGCGAGAATTCCGGCGTGCGCACTCGTGAATGCGGGTTTTCGACCGCGCTCCATAGTGAGACGGATCACGTCGCGGAAAATCGGGGCGCGGCCGCCGGGCCGTCCGAACACGACTCGACTCCGCCGGAGGGCGACGGCCCGCGAATTCGGACCCGCGCCGTCGGCCGGGTACGGCCGGGGTTCGCCCGGCACCGGCCCGGCCGGCGTGCCCGGGACGTCGGCTTTCTCGGCGGTCGACGGCGTGCCGGCCGGATTCGGCGTCCGGTTCGCCCGCCTTTCCCAGAGCCGGACGGTGGTCCGGCCACGGAAAGCCCAAGACCGCCCCGCCGTCCCGGTGACGTGCCGCGCGATCGGTGCGGGCTCCGAATCGACGCGCTCGGCTGCAATCCCGTAGCTGGAATACCAGATCGGATAATTCTTTGACTCACCGGTCGCCGCTTCGTAATCTCGGCACGAGTGAGTGGAGCGGCGGTGCCCCCTCGGCGTCCGCCCCACCGCCGCTCCGAACCCGAGGTGGCCGCCTCGGGCCTGACTCAACGTAGCCGCATCAACGCGCTTCGTGAAGCGTTGTCGGTCTCGGCTGCGACATATCCCCGCGAATGGCGCGCGACCTGGAATTCCAGGTCGCGCGCCATTCCCGTCATTCGCCGCACACCTCGTTCATCGGGCGCTCTGCGGCCGGGTCGATACCGCGGTCGGCCGTCGCGGCGATCCAGCCGCAGACGGCGTCGACCGTGGCCGGCAGTGCTGCCCGGGTGGTGTCGAGCAGGGTCATGGGCGGATCCATCGTGTGCGCGGCGGTCCGGATCCACTCGTTGTAACGGAGCATCTCGGCGATGCGCGGCTCGGTCCACTCACGCCATGCGGGGCGGGAGCGGAGCCGCCGTGCCAGCTCCCCGGGCTCGCAGACCAGCGCCAGGTAGTGGACGTCCTGGAACAGCGCCCGTTCGGGCAGCCGCTCGAACTCCGGCGGGGCGACCGTGCCGCACAGCACCGCCGGCCGCCCGCTCTGGTGGAGCATCGCGATCATCCGCAGCCACGTGGACCGGAACGCGCGGTGGTCTTCGGCCGGATCACGCAGTCCGGCCACCCACAGGACGTCCTGTTCCAGGATCACGTAACGGTCGGCCAGCCGGTCGGCCAGCCGCCGGGCGACGGTGGACTTGCCGGTCCCGCTCGGACCGGTGACGCAGTACAACGGGAGCCGGCGGAACGGCCGGCGGGTGCCGCAGTCGGGGCACACGACGACCGAGGCGCCGGGGTCGACGGCCGGCCGGTCCGTCCGGCCGCCGCATGCGTCGCAGATGAGCGGATTCACCGGTCAGTCGAACAGGTCCTCAAGGAAACTGCGGCGCCGCTTCTTGTGGTGGCCGTACGGCGGCGGCGAGTCCGGGTGGTGGTACCCGCCGTGCGGCGGCGGGGAGTCGGGATACCCCCGGTAGGGGCCCGGCGAGTCCGGCCGCCCGTGGAACGGTGGTGGCGAGTCGGGGCGCCCGTACCCGCCGTGGCCCCCGTAGGGCATGGTGGGCGCTCCGTAGTGACGCTGCTCGGCGGCGAGGATCTGTTCCAGCTCGCCACGGTCGAGGAAGATCCCCCGGCAGCGCTCACACTGGTCGATGCGGACGCCCTGGCGGTCGTAGGTGGTCATTCGGCTCTGGCACTTAGGGCAAATCACGCTCGTATCGTACCGATGCCCTGCGCCCCAGGGGTTTCGGCCACGGAATCACCGTCCGTCACACATCGTCACCGCGGCGCGGACGCGAGTGGCCGTATGTGGACACCCGAGCTTTAACCCTCTTTCCCTACCTGCAAAGTGTGTAATGGGAGTCCGCGCTGATCACCAAGAAACATTCACGTAAAGTGATGGGTCTTTCCATTTCCGTCAACTCCTGCCTAAGGTTCGGTCAACCGCGGTGCACACCCGCTCCGCGCGCCACGGCGTCCGAAACCATGGGCCGCCGTGGATCTATCCCCCTGGAGGAAGACGTGGACCGACCGTCCGGGAAAAGGACGCCCCTCGCCATCACCACCGCCGGTCTGCTGGCCCTGCCGCTCGTCGTCCTGGGCGCCGGCGCGGCCGGCGCCGAGGACCTGGCCCCGCTGACCACGGCCGGCGCCGCCGGAGTCGACGGCGAATACATCGTGGTCCTGGAGGACGACCTCTCCCCGCGCACCGTCTCGGCGGCCGACATCGGCATCCAGGCCGGCGACGTCGCCTACACCTACGACGCCGCCCTGAACGGCTACGCCGCCGCGCTGACCGAGGCCGAACTCGCCGAGGTGCGCGCCAGCTCCCAGGTGGCCTACGTCGAGCAGGTCGCCGAGGTGCACGCGCTCGACATCCAGCAGAACGCCACCTGGGGCCTCGACCGGATCGACCAGGCCGGCCTCCCCCTGAGCACCACCTACGAGTACGACTACACGGGCGCCGGCGTCTCGGCCTACATCATCGACACGGGCATCGTGCCGAACCACCCGGACTTCGGCGGCCGCGCGCAGGTCGCCTACGACGCGACCGGCGGCAACGGCATCGACGGCAACGGTCACGGGACGCACGTCGCCGGCACGATCGGCAGCGCCACCTACGGCGTGGCCAAGGAGACCGAGCTCTACGGCGTGAAGGTGCTCAGCGACAGCGGCCAGGGCACCACCGCCGGCGTCATCGCGGGCGTCGACTGGGTGGCCGCCAACGCACCCGCCGACTCGGTCGCCAACCTCTCACTGGGCGGCCCCGCCTCGACCGCCCTGGACAACGCGGTGAACGCGCTCTCCGCGTCCGGCGTCTTCGTCGCCGTCGCCGCGGGCAACGAGACGCAGAACGCCTCCAACGTCTCGCCGGCCCGTGCCTCCGGAGTGACCACCGTCGCGGCCTCCACGAGCACCGACGCCTCGGCCTCCTACACCAACTACGGCTCGGCGGTCGACATCTACGCCCCGGGCAGCTCCATCACGTCCACCTGGACCAATGGCACCCGGTCGATCAGCGGAACCTCCATGGCCTCTCCGCACGTCGCGGGCGCCGCGGCACTGTACAAGGAGGCCCGCGGCGACGACGCCCAGGCCACCATCCAGAACTGGCTGCGCAGCAACGCCAGCAGCGGCGTGCTGAGCGGCGTCCGCTCCGGCACCCCGAACCTGCTGCTCAACGTCTCCGCCCTTTGACCGGCTGAGCGGCCCGGCCGCACGCCGCGGGCCCGGTGCGGCCCCGGGACCGGATGACCGGTTCCGGGGCGGCACCGGGCCGCACCGCCGTCAGCTCCCGCGGCGCGCCGGCCGGCCGATCGCCCCGTACCCGGCGCGAACGCGCGGCGGACGGGCGCACGGCCGTGGACCGGACGCTCAGAGCCAGCGGCTGCGCTTGAAGAGCGCATAAAGCACCGCGCAGGCGCTGAGGATGAAGAACAGCGCCACCGGATAGCCCCACCGGGTGTGCAGTTCCGGCATGTTCTCGAAGTTCATGCCGTAGACCCCCGCGACCATGGTGGGGATCGCCATGATGGCGGCCCACGCCGAGATGCGGCGGCCGTCCTCGTTCTGCTGCACACCGACCTGGGCCAGGTAGGCCGACATCACCTGGCCGAGGAGTTCGTTGATGGCCTCCGCGCGGGCGGCGACCTGCGTGCTGTGGTCGGCGACGTCACGGAAGTAGGGGCGGGCCTCGGGGGTGACCCGGACCGTGTCGCCCGCGGCCACCGCCCCGGTCACCAGCATCATCGGCTGGGCGGCGCTGTGGATCTCCATGACCTCGCGCTTGAAGGCGTAGATCTCTCCGGCGAGGCGGCGGGCCTGTTCGACGAAGACCCGCTCCTCCATCCGGGTGACCTCCTCCTGCACGGCGTCGACGATGTCCACGTAGTCGTCGACGACCGCGTCCAGCACCCCGTAGAGCACGACCGGCGAGCCGAACCGGAGCAGTTCCGGTTCGGCCTCCAGCCGGCGCCGCACCGTCTTGAGCGGGTCGACGTCACCGTGCCGGACGGTCACCACGTAGTTGCGCCCGAGGCAGACCATGATCTCGCCGCCGGTGACGTCGCGGTTCTCCGCGTCATAGGACAGGGACTTCAGGACCACCAGCACGGCCGTCCCGTACCGCTCCAGTTTGGGCCGCTGGTGGGCACTGAGAACGTCCTCCACCGCGAGCGGGTGCAGTTCGAGCTCCCGCGAGGCGAGCGCGAACTCCTCCTCGGTGGGCTCGTGCAGGTCGATCCAGCAGAACGCCTCCGGATCCTCGGCGAGGGCGGCGTCGAGGGCGTCGCTGATGTCCCCGTCGACCTCGATCCGGTCGTTAGCGCGATAGATCGCACATTCGGTCATCACGGAGTTCGATTATGGTGCAGTTCACCACCCGCTACGCCTGAATTCGGACGATCGACCATCAAATGCCGCGAGCGCGCCGCGCGACCGGCCGGACCGTCCCCTCACCGCTCGGCGGACCAGGTCAGCGGGCGGGCGGGGGCACCTCGGGGTTCTCGTCGGCGAGCACGATCAGCAGCGCGTTGTCGTTGGTCATGCTGGTCGTCACCCGGCGCCCCAGCTCTGCGGCGGCGGCGCGGGCCGCCCGGCGGACCTCGGAGCGTTCCGCGGCGTCCACGGCCGGGATCTTCGCCCAGGCGCGGTGCCGGAGGGCGTCGAGGATGCGCGTGACCAGGTCGGCGAACTCGCCGTCCGCGCCGAGTCGCGCCGCTTCGGCGCGGGCCCGCGCGCTGGGCGCCGAGTTCAGGGGCCGGACGTTGTCGACCATGACGAGACTCCTTGGCTTGATTCCTCGCCCTCTCGACGGAGGGGGACCACCGCGGGAGCGGCCGGCCGAACGCGCGGGCCGGCAAGGCCGCCTGCGGGGTCCCGGTGCGACCGGCCCTCCAACGCCGTCCTCACGTCCGCGAGCCTACAGAAAATTCTCCCCTTTCGGATCCACGAACGGACCGGCCCGCGTGTTCGGGGCGCTCCCGTCATGCCGCCGTGGCGGCGGGACCGGGCCATGACGCATCCCCCGCTTCGGCCCGTCCGCAATCGCCGGCGCGCGGGGGCGGACGCGATGGCCCGGCTCCGGCGGCGCGAACGTATCGCCGCAGCTCAGCCGGCACTCCGGTGCGGGGGAGCGCGCGGGACGGCTCCCGTACGGCCCCGGCGCGGCGGTCGCCGCGCCGCCACGGACGGCCCCGCGGAACCGCCCGGACCGCGGCGCCGTTGCCCCGGCAAGGCCGGTTCCGGGCCGGTCCCGGCGCGGGACCCCGGGGAGCCGGCTCGTGGGCGGGGTGCGTGCACCCCACGACGCGCATTCTGGAAGGAAACGATGAACTTCAAACGCGTACTGGCCGCCTTCGGGGTCGGCGGTCCGAGCGTCGACACCGTCCTGGCCAACCCCGACGTGCGTCCCGGCGCGCTGCTGGAGGGGCACGTGGAGCTGTCCGGCGGCTCGGTCGACGTCGACGTCGACGCCGTGGTCCTGACACTCGTCGGCCGGGTGGAGCACGAGGGAGGGTACGGCGAGGAGGAAGAGGCGGCCGGCGTGGAGTTCGCGCGCATCACCGTGCGCGACGCGTTCCGGCTCGCCGCCGAGGAGCGGACCTCGTTGCCGTTCCGGTTTCCGCTGCCCTGGGAGCTGCCCATCACGGACGCGGGCGGCGGCCCGCTGCCGGGGATGGTGCTGGGGGTGCGCACCGACGTCATCATCGGCAACGCCGCCGACAAGGGCGACCTCGACCCGCTGCGCGTGCACCCGCTCCCGGTCCAGGACCGCATCCTGGAGGCATTCGTGCAGCTCGGCTTCACGATCAAGAACGCCGACCTGCACCCCGGCCACCTGGCGGCCACCGGACAGCAGATGCCGGTCTTCCAGGAGATCGAGTTCTACCCGTCACCGCGCTACGCGCACGAGGTGAACGAGGTGGAGGTCAGCTTCGTCGCCGCGCCGCACGGGGTCGAGGTGGTGCTGGAGTTCGACAAGCGCGGCAGCATGTTCCACGAGGGCCAGGACGTGTACGGCCGGTTCCGCGCCGACCACGCCGACGCCGACCGCCCCGACTGGGCGCCGCGGCTGGACGCGTGGATCGCCGAGGCCCTGGAGCAGCACCGGCGGTACTTCGGGCACGGCGGCTACGGCGAGTACGGACAGCCGGGCTACCAGCCCGAGTACGGGCACCCCGGATACCACCCGGAGTACGGGCACCACCACGAGGAGGAGCGCGGCGGCATGCTCAGCGGCGCGGCCGGGGTCGCGCTGGGCGTGGCCGGCGGGCTGGCCGCCGGCTACGTGGCCGCCGAGATCGTCGACGAGGTCTTCGACGGCGACGAGGAGGAGGCCGAGAGCGAGGAAGAGGAGGAGTAGCTCCGGCGGGGCGGTGCACGGCCGTGCCGGGCACCGCCCCCGGCGGCACGCCGGGTCGTTGACGGGATTATTGGGAATTGTTGCCCGTCGCCGGAGGCCGCGCCGCGCGCCCGCCCTGACTAACGTGGGACACGGGCACCGGCCGGGCGCCGACCGCCCGGCGGCCGTCCCGGCAACCCGGACGTCCACAGCGGGAGGACGCAATGGCGGTCTCGCTCAACCACACCATCGTTCCCAGCCGCGACAAGCAACGCTCCGCCGACTTCCTGGCCGGCCTGCTCGGCCTGCCCGTCGGCGAGCCGACCGGCCCGTTCGTGCCGCTCCAGGTCGGGAACGCGGTGACCCTGGACTTCGCCGACAGCGGCGAGTCCGGTGTCATGGCGCTGACCCCGCACCACTACGCGTTCCAGGTCAGCGAGCAGGAGTTCGACCAGATCTTCGAGCGGATCGTGGCGGCCGGACTGCGGTACTACGCCCGTCCGCACGAGCCGAAGGGCTATGGGGAGATCAACACCGAGCGGGGCGGCCGCACGGTGTACTTCGATGACCCCAACGGCCATGTCATGGAGGTGCTGACGGCCGGGTGATCCCCGGCCGCACCGCGCGTGCCCGGGGGCGCCGAAAAGCGCCGTCCCCGGGCACGCGCGGTTTCGTGCCACGCCGGTCGGCCACGGTGAGTGCTCACCCGGAAACAGTCGGTAAGATTCCAGCCGTGACAGTGGCGTACGGCTGCCGGACCCGCCCGCAGGTGGCGGCCGCCGGTCCGGTGCCGGCCGCGGAGCGATTCCGCGGCCGGCACCGGACCGGAAACCGGCCGTGACCGCCGGAGTCCCCGCCCGCGCGGCAGGGAGAAGTCGATCAGTGTCGTTCCTACCTTGGAGTCTCGCCATGCGCACGACGCGTACCACCGTCGGGCTCGCCCTGACCTCGCTGCTCCTCGCCGGATGCGGCGGCGGCACGGCCGGTCAGCATCACGCCACGCCGTCGGCCACGCCGACGCACAGTGCCCCCTCCCCCACCGCCTCTCCCGGGCACGGCGCGGGATCGGCCACCGTGACCGGGCGGTTCGCCCCCTACGCGAGCGGGGCCCCGGCCGTGACCTACGACGACAAGGCGGTCCCCGACGGGGCCGACGTCGGGGTGGACGTCAGCGCGGCGGACGACCGCACGGAGTTCGCGCTGCGGGTGCGCGGGCTGCAGCCCGACCGGGCCTACGGCGCCCACCTGCACACCCGGCCATGCGGCGAGAAGCCGGACGACTCCGGGCCGCACTATCAGAACGACCCGGATCCGCACCAGCCGTCGACCGATCCGAAGTACGCCAACGACAAGAACGAGGTGTGGCTGGACTTCACCACCGACTCCCAGGGGCAGGCGGAGTCGGAGACGACCGTCGACTGGGTGCCGCGCGCGGGCGAGGCCCGCTCGATCGTCATCCACGCCGAGCACACGAGGACCGAGCACGGCCATGCCGGTCAGGCCGGCGACCGGCTGGCGTGCGTCAACGTGCCGCTGTAGCTCCGGCCGCCGTGGGTGCGTCCCGGCCGGGACGCACCCACGGCGCGCACCGGCCCCGCTCCGGCGTCGCACGGGCCGGGGATCTCCCCCAAAGGGCACATCGGCCACCCGCCGGCTCCCTCATCGGCGGCGCATCCCGAGTAATCAGCAAAAGCCACGAAATCCCACGGAACGCGAAATTCCATTCCGGACGTTCTCTGGAAATCCCGCGATCCCCATCGGGAACGATTCACAAAACGCGGGGCGCTTGCGATACTCGGTGATCGAGGACGCGCATTCCGGAAGTCCCGCGCGCCTCGCCCGGCAGCCGATCCGACCCCCGCCCGCGCCTCCGCCTTCCGCCGATGCCCCGCGTCCGAGTCGTGCCGACCGGCGCCGGCCCGGCGCCGCCGGAGCACCGGGCTCCCACGCGATGGAGGCAGCGATGAGTGGTGCGGTACTGGTCACCGGCGCGACCGGCGGGATCGGACGGGCGATCGCGCTGCGGCTGGCCCGGGACGGCTGGCGGGTGATCGGCACCACGCGCGACCGGGACCGCGCCGCCGAACTCCGGGCGTGCGCGCGGCGGCACGGCCTGTCCTTAGACACCGTCCTGATGGACCTCACCGACACCGCCTCCCGCGAACGCGGGTTCGCCGAGGCCCTCGACCTGGGCGGCGGCCGGTTGCGCGCGGTGGTCAACAACGCCGGCATGGCGATGAGCGGGACGGTCGAGGACGTCACGGAACAGGCGGCCCGCGACGTGCTGGAACTCAATCTCCTCGGCCCGGTGCAGCTGGCGCGGCTCGCCCTGCCCGTGATGCGCGACCAGGGCGGTGGCCGGATCGTCAACGTGTCGTCGCTGTCCGGCCGGGTGGCCACCCCGATGATCGGCTGGTACTGCGCGAGCAAGCACGGGCTGGAGGCGGTGAGCGACGCAATGCGGATGGAGGCCGAGCGCGACGGCGTGCGGGTGGTGATCGTGCAGCCCGGCTGCTACGCCACCGACCTGTGGAACGAGGTGTTCGCGCGCATGGCCGCCATCGGGCCCTCCGCCTACGCCGACTGCTACCGGCTGCTGAACGCGGTGAAGCCGCTGGTGGCCGGCCGGCTCCCCTCGCCCGAACCGGTGGCGCGCGTGGTCCGGCGCGCCCTCACGGCCCCGCGGCCGCGCGCCCGTTACTCCGTGGGCGTCGACGCGCGGGTGGCGCTGGCGGCCGAACGGCTGCTGCCCGCCCGCACCGCCGACGCGGCCAAGCAGGCCGTGGTGGGGTTGCGCGCCGCCGCGCTGTGGCGGCTGCTCTGCGGCCGCGCGGCGCCCATGGACGGAATTCCGCCGCTGCCGAGCCGCTGAGGCGCGCCACGCCCGGCCCACGGCGGGCGGACGATTACCGGCGCCGCGCTTTCCCGGTCGGCGTCGGAGAGGTATTCCCCGGGTTTTTGCCATCCCGCGCTCTTTTCATGGATAAATTCGCGGTCGGGGCCAGTCACCACAGGAGAAGGCGCGATGGAAATGCCACTTTCCCGTTCGACCGAGTTCTCGGAACACCGCATGTCGGACAATTCCGGTGCACCATGGGACCCAGTGGCGGTGATCGGCATGTCGTGCCGGCTCCCGGCCGGAGTCGACTCCCCCGAGGGGCTGTGGGACGCCCTCCTGACCGGCCGGGACCTGATCGCCGAGTGCGAGGCGCGCGGCCGCCGGAGCGAGCGGCCCCCCGGCGGCGCCGCACTGCCCGCCGGGGGGCGGCTGGACGGGATCGAGGACTTCGAGCCGGCCTTCTTCGGCATCAGCCCCAAGGAGGCCGCCTTCATCGACCCGCAGATCCGGCTGGCCATGGAGGTGGCGTGGGAGGCGCTGGAGCGCGCCGGCATCCCGCCCCGCGACCTGCGCGGCGGCCAGACCGCGGTGTACATGGGCATGACCCAGATGGGGTACATGCTGCACACCTCGCGCACCCGGGCCGAGGTCTACTCCGCCACCGGCACCATGCTCAGCGGCGTGGCCGGACGGCTCTCCTACCTGCTGGGCTGCCACGGCCCCAGCGTCGCGCTGGACGGCGGCTGCGCGGCCTCGCTCATCGCCGTGCACCTCGCCGGTGCCGCCCTCCAGGCCGGCGAGACGGACATGGCGCTGGCGGGCGGCGTCAACATCACCCTCGACGAGGTGAGCACCACCGGGCTCACCGAGGCCGGTGTGCTCTCCCCCACCGGGCGCTGCCGCACGTTCGACGCGGCCGCCGACGGCTTCGTCCGCAGCGAGGGGTGCGGTGTCGTGGTCCTCAAGCGCCTGGCCGACGCGCAGCGGGACGGCGACCGGGTGCTCGCCGTGCTGCGCGGCAGCGCGATCAACCATGTCGGGCCGTCGCGGAGCATCATGCAGCCCTCCGCGGAGGCGCAGCGCATGGTCATCCGCACCGCGCTGCGACGCGCCGGGCTGCCCCCGGACGGGATCGGCATGGTCGAGACCCACGGCACCGGCACGCCCACCGGTGATCCCATCGAGTTCGAGGCGCTCGCCTCGGTCTACGGCCGCGGCGCCGGCCGGTGCGCGCTGGGGGCGGTCAAGAGCAACGTCGGGCACACCGAGAGCGCGGCCGGCGTCATCGGCCTGATCAAGACGGTGCTGGCGCTGCGGGCCGGCCTCGTCCCTCCCAACCTGCACTTCCGGACGTGGAACCCGGCCATCGCCGGAAACGCCGGTGCCACGGGGGACGGCAGAACCGCCGGAAGCGCCGGGGGCGCCTCCGAGCCCGCGGCGCGGACCCGGCTGTTCGTCCCCACCTCGGCGGTGGCCTGGCCGGTGCCCGGAACGCGCCGGGCCGCGGTGTCGGGGCTCGGCATCACCGGAATGAACGCGCACCTGGTGCTGGAGCAGCCACCGGAACCGGTGGCGGAACCGGAGCACACCCCGGAGCCGTCGCTCGCGCGGCCCGGGGTGTTCGTCGTCTCGCACGTCTCGCCGGGCGGCCTGGCGCGGACGGCGGGGCGGATCGCGGACTGGCTGGAGGACGGCGGTGCCGCGACTCCGCTGGCCGACGTCGCGCACACGCTCGCCGCCCGGCGCTCGCCCGCGCCGTACCGCGCGGCGGTGGTCGCCGGCGACCGCGCGCGGCTGTCGGCCGGGCTGCGCGCGCTCGCCACCGGCCATCCCTGCGAGGACGTGCTGACCGGCCAGGCCGACGGCGGCACCGACCCCGTCTGGGTGTTCTCGGGCCACGGGTCCCAGTGGCCCGGCATGGCGCGGGGGCTGCTGGCCGATCCCGCGTTCGCCGCGGCCCTCGCCGAGGTGGAGCCGGTCGCCCGGGCGGAGTCGGGTCTGGAGCTGCGCGACCTGGTCGCCGCGGGCGAGCCGGTGACGCGGATGGACGTCGTGCAGCCGCTGGTGTTCGCGATCCAGATCGGCCTGGCCGCGGTGTGGCGTTCCCGTGGCGTGCGCCCGTCCGCCGTGGTCGGGCACTCCATGGGCGAGGCCGCCGCCGCGGTGGCGGCCGGGATGCTCACCCCCGAGCAGGGCATGCGGGTGGTGTGCGTGCGCTCGCGGCTGCTGGAGAAGGTCGCCGGCGGCGCGATGGCGATGGTGCCGTGGCCGCGCGCCCGTGTCGAGGAGTGGCTGGCCCGCCGGCGGTACCCGGAGGTCGGCGTCGCCGTGGTGGCCTCACCGGGCAGCACGGTGGTGGCCGGCGACGGCGAGGAGCTGCGGCGGCTGTGCGCCGAGTTCGCCGACGCCGGGATCGAGGCGCAGCCGGTCGCGGTTCCGGTGGCGGCGCACTCGCCGAGCGTGCAGCCGGTGCTGGCCGAACTCGTCGACGCCCTGGGCGACCTCGGCGCCGCGCCCGGCTCCCCGGACGTGCCCTTCTACAGCACGGTCCTGGACGATCCGCGCGCCGGGGCGCGGTTCGACGCCCGCTACTGGGCGGCGAACCTGCGCCGCCCGGTGGAGTTCGCCCGTGCCACCGAGGCGGTGCTCGCCGACGGGCACCGGCTGTTCCTGGAGATCTCGCCGCACCCGCTGCTGGTGAGCGCGGTCGAGGAGACCGCCGCGGCCGCCGGGCACCGCGTCACCGCGGTCCCCACGCTGCTGCGGGACCGCGACGATGCCGCCGCGTTGGCGGCCCACCTGGCGGCGCTGTACTGCGCGGGCGGGCGGGTCGACGCGCGACGGGCCTTCCCGGGACGGCTGGCCGACGTGCCCGCCACGACGTGGGACCGCCGGCGCTACTGGCTGGAGGGCGGCGACCGGCAGGTGCGGGCCGGATGCCACCCGCTGCTCGGCGAGCGCGCCGAGGTGCCCGCACCGGCGGCCACGGACGGCGTCCGGCTGGTGTGGCGCGGCGACGTGGGGACGGCGGCGCATCCGTGGCTCGCCGATCACCGGGTGCGCTCGGTGCCGATCTTCCCGGGGGCCGGCTTCCTGGAGATGATCCTGGCGGCCGGGTGCGCGGCGTTCGGCTGCGCCCCGACGGAGGTCACCGTGCGGGACGTCCGTATCGAGCAGCTACTGGCGCTGTCGGAGCGGGTGGAGGTGTTCACCTGCGCGGCGCCGGCCGGGCCCGACGTCTGCGACGTGGAGATCCTGACCCGCGGCGGCGACACCGGGTGGACCCGGCACGCGTGCGGGCGGGTGCGGCGCGTCGACCCGGCGGCCACCCGACCGGATCCGCGGCCGCTCTCGGCGCCGGAGGCGGCACCCGTCACGGTGTCGCAGCAGGAGCTGTACCGGACGCTGGCCGCGATCGGGCCCGACTACGGTCCCGCGTTCACCGGCGCGGCGGGCGTCGCGACGTCCAAGGAGGGAGCGGTCCTGCTCGGCCGGATCGAGGTGCCCGCCGCCGCGCGGCTGCGGGGCGGCATGCACCTGAACCCGGCGCTGCTCGACGTGTGTCTGCAGCCGCTGCTGCTCGGGCTGGACGGCCGCGACCGGAGCCGCGCGCCGGGCGCCGGGCGGCCCTGGCTCCCCGAGCGCATCGACGGGTTCCGGCTGCTGCGCGCCGGCACGCCGATCCGGTGGTGCCGCACCGAGGTGGTGCGCAGTGACGGCGAGCGGGGCCACGGCCGCGCCCACCTGTTCGCCGAGGACGGCACCCCGGTCGCGGTGGTGGAGGAGGTCACGCTGGTGCGGATGCCGCGGCCGTCGTCGGCCGAGCTGCTCCCGCAGCGCCTGTTCGAGGTGACGTGGCGGCCGGTGGCGCTGCCCGAACCGTCCGGCGGCCCGCCCGGAGAGTACCTGGTCGTGACCGAGCCCGGGGCGGCGGACCTGGCGGCCGCGGTCGTGGACCTGCTGACCGCGGCCGGCCGCCGGGCCTCCCGCATCGCGCCGGACACCGGCCTGGCCGCGGACGAGTGGGCGGCGGTGGTCACCTCGCGGGCCGCGCGGCGCTCCGCCGAGGGAGGGCTGGCCGGAGTGGTGCTGTGCGTGCAGCCGGCCGACGCGGACGCCCCGCCGGACCGCGACGGCGCGCTGCGGCGGGTGAGCGCCTGCATCGCGCTGGTGCGGGCGCACTCCGACGGCGCGTCGCTGCCGCGGCTCTGGCTGGCCACCCAGGGTGGGCGCGACGTCGGCCCCGACGGCCCGGCCGACCCCGGTCAGGGCGCGCTGCGCGGCCTGGTCCGGGTGCTCGCGGCCGAGCACCCGGAACTCCGTCCGTGCCTGGTGGACGTCGACGGCGACCCCGCCGCGCTGGTCGCCGAGCTGTGCGCCGACTCCCCGGAGGACGAGGTCGCCTGGCGCAAGGGCGAGCGGCACGTCGCCCGGGTGACCCGGGCCCCGCTGGCGGCGGGCGAGCGGCGGCCGCCGCGCCTGGTGCCGCGCCGGTTCGGCCGCGACGGGTTCGTCGCCGTCCCGGACGGGTCCGGGACGCTCGGCGGCGTGCGGCTGGTCGAACTGCCGCGCCGGGCCCCCGGCCCCGGCGAGGTCGAGGTGCGGATCGCCGCCACGTCGGTGAACTTCCGCGACGCGATGATGGTGCTGGGGCTGCTGCCGGACGAGGACTGCGACGGCGGCACGCCGATCGGCATCGACTGCGTCGGCACCGTCACCGCCGTCGGCCGCGGCGTGACGCACGTCGCGCCGGGCGACCGGGTCCTGGCGGTGGCGCTGGGGATGACCGGATCGTTCCGGGTCGTCACCGGCGCGCTGGTGCGCCGCATCCCCGGGCATCTCGGGCTGGAGGAGGCCGTCACGTTCGGCGTGCCCTATCTGACCGCGTGGGTCGCGCTGCGGGAACGCGCCCGGTTGCGTCCCGGCGAGACGGTGCTCGTGCACTCCGGCGCGAGCGGCACCGGCCTGGCGGCGCTGCACGTGGCCCGCAGCGCGGGCGCGCGGGTGATCGCGACCGCCGGCACGGAGGAGAAGCGCGAGTACCTCCGCCGTCTGGGGGTCGAGGAGGTGCTCGACTCCCGCACGCTGGACTTCGCGCCGCGGGTGCGGGAGCTCACGGGCGGCCGCGGCGTGGACGTGCTGCTGAACTCGCTGGCCGGCCCGGCGATGCTCGCGGGGCTGGAGCTGATATCGCCGCGCGGCCGTTTCGTGGAGCTGGGCAAGCGCGACCTGCAGGCCGACACCCGCATCGGCCTGCGCGCGCTGCGCGGCAACGCCACCTACGGCAGCGTCGATCTGGCCTCGCTGGTGGCGGACCACCCCGACGAGGTGGGCGCGTGGCTGGACGCGGTGCTCGCCGAGGCGCAGGCCGGCCGGTTCGTGCCGCTGCCGACCCGGGTGTTCCCGTTCCAGCGGCTGGCCGAGGCGCTGCGGGTCATGGCGACCGGGCAGCACATCGGACGGCTCGTGGTGCGCATGCCGCGGGACGACGAAGTGCGGGTGGTCCCCGAGCCGGGCGGTTCGCCGGCGGTGCGTCCCGGCGACGCCTACGTCATCACCGGCGGCCTGCGCGGCCTGGGACTGGCCACGGCCCGGTGGCTGGCCGGGCACGGGGCCGGGCGGATCGTGCTGAACGGCCGGTCCGCGCCTTCGGAGGAGGCGCGCGTGGCCATCGCGGAGCTGCGCGCCGCCGGAACCGAGGTCGAGGTGGTGCGGGGCGACATCGCCGACCAGGCCACCGCCCCGCGGCTGGTCGCGGCGGCCACCGCCGGCGGGCGCGCCCTGCGCGGTGTGCTGCACAGCGCGGTGGTGCTCGACGACGCCCCCATCTCCGCTCTGGACGCCGCCCGGGTGGAGCGGGTGTGGCGGCCCAAGGTGGACGGCGCGTGGCAGCTGCACCTGGCGACCCGCGACTGCGACCTGGACTGGTTCGTCACGTTCTCCTCGATGTCCACCCTCATCGGCAACCCCGGGCAGGCCAACTACGCGGCCGCCAACGCCTGGCTGGACGCCTTCGCGGGCTGGCGGCGGGCGCACGGCCTGCCCGCGCTGAGCATCGCGTGGGGCCCGTGGGGCGAGACCGGGCTGGCCCGGGACTTCGCCGAACGCGGCGCGGCGACCATCAGCACCGAGGAGGGCGTGGCGGCTTTCGAGGCACTGGTCACGCACGACCGCGTGCACACCGCCATGGGGCCGTTCGAGCCGGCCGTGTGGTTCCGCGGCTTCTCGCACACCGCCGCGGCGCCGCTGTTCTCCGCGCTGGTGACCCCGGGCGGAAGCGACTCCGGCGGCAGCCAGGGCGAGATCATGGCGATCCGCGCGGCGGCGGCCGGCGCCCCGCGCCGCGCGCTGCTG
This sequence comes from Marinactinospora rubrisoli, assembly GCF_042664915.1. NCBI lineage: Bacteria > Bacillati > Actinomycetota > Actinomycetes > Streptosporangiales > Nocardiopsidaceae > Marinactinospora > Marinactinospora rubrisoli. The sequence goes on along the minus strand of NZ_JBHTBH010000005.1, from coordinate 433,235 downwards.
CGCGCGCACCTGACCGGCCTGGTGGCCGCGATCACCAACGCCCCGCGTGCGTCGATCCGCACCTCGGCGGGGTTCCGGGCCCTCGGCATCGACTCGCTGATGGCGGTGGAGCTCCGTAACCGGCTGCGCAGCGGCCTGGGCGTGGAGCTACCGCTGAACGCGATCTGGTCCCATCCCACGGTGGCGGAGCTGGCCGCGCACCTCGACCGGCACCTGGAGCCGTCGCCCGTGGCGGTGGGGGGATGATCCGCGCGGCGACACGGCACCCGCCTCGGCGGGCGGGCACCGGCCGCTTCCCGCCGTTCCCGTGCCGGCCGGCGTTCAGCGCGATCCGCCCGGAAAAAGCGCCGGGGGCCCGGGAGCCGGAACCGAGTCGCCGTGCCCGTGCCCGCACCTCCACTCCCGATCCGCTCACGCGGCCGGTGGCAGGGCGCGGGCGGATCGGCCGGCGTAGTGGCGATCCCCCGGTCGCAACCGGCGCGACCCGGTCATCACCCCCGCCGCCGGCATGCTCTTCGGCGGTTCCCGCCGCCCCGGGCGCGCCGCCCGGGACCGGCCGGCCAGGGCGGTGGCCGCCGCGTGCGGCCCGGTGGGCCGCGCCGTGCCGCACGCGGGTGGGCGGCGTCACTCGTCGCCGTTGAGCATGGCCGCGGTCAGGACGTTGCCGGCGACGCCCCAGCCGCCGTCCGCGACCTCGTCGACGAGCACGACCGTGGTGGGCCGGGCCCGCTCACCGTAGATCTCCGCGTACAAGTCGGTGGTGCGCTCGACGATCTTCTTCTTGTCCTCGGTGGTGATGGTGCCCGCGGGAACCTTGAAGTGGGCGAACGGCATGCGGTTTCTCCTTCGATCGGGTTTTCTTCCGTGGCTCAGCGGTCGGCCGGACTCGGCGTGGTCGGCTCACGCCGTCCGCTCGCAGGGCCGTTGCCCGAGTGCCCTTCCGGGCCGGTGCGGAAGGCGACCACACCGGCGATCCGGTCGATCCGCTCGGGCGTCGTGCCGTCGAGGAACGGTCCATGGCCGTGGGACCGGGGGGTTCTCGGTCATGGCCTCCATGATGTGCGACGCCGGCCTTCCCAGCCAGGGGACGTCATCCCCTGGGTCAACGGCCCCGCGGAGGTCCGCACCTCGACCGGCGGATCGACGCCGCGGCCGTTGAGCGCGCGGTCGTGGTGACCGTCCGCGGCCACGCCGGTGACCCACCGCGATCGCGACGCTACGCTTGTAGAGCCACCCGCCTCGCCCCCAGGAGCAGCAACATGGGCCGACACGAAAACCAGGACAAGCCCCGCGACAGTGGATCGGGAGGGAGCGCCGGCACTGACGGGAACAAGCCGAATGATCACGGCTCAGAGGGTGTTCCTCCCCAGAGCGGTGACGGCCGGAACCCCGGCGGGTGAGCGTGCACGGCCCCGGGGCGCGGCTCGCCGAGGTGCTCACTTCGGTCGGTGCCATCACCGATCCGGCCTGGCACCGCGCGATCCGCGCGGTGCCGCGGGCCCCGTTCATCCCCGACACCGTGTGGGTGTCCTCGCGCGACCGGCCGGGCTGGTACCGGCCCATCACCTCCGACGATCCCGAGTGCCCGACATGGGCGGACGCCGACTGGTCCCTCATCACCCAGGTGGACGACGGTGTGCCCGCCGGTGAGGACGGCTGGAGCCGGCTGCCCACTTCCAGCATCTCCCAGCCCTCCCTGGTGGTGGCGATGCTGCAGGCACTGGACGCCCGGGACGGGCAGCGGGTGCTGGAGATCGGCACCGGAACCGGCTACAACACCGCGCTGCTGTGCGAGCGGCTCGGCGATGAGCGGGTGACCTCGGTGGAGATCGACCCCGAAGTGGCCGACAGCGCCCATCGCGCCCTCGGCAAGCTCGGGTACCGGCCGCGCCTGGTGGTCGGCGATGGCGTGCTGGGCGTGCCCGACGGCGCTCCCTACGACCGGCTACTGGCCACCGTGGCCGCCCACGACGTTCCCACCGCGTGGATCGGGCAGGTCCGCCCGGGCGGGGTGATCGTCACGCCATGGTCGACGTGGTTCTCCCCGGGCGTCCTGCTGCGCCTGGAGGTGGCCGGTGACGGCGGCGCCTCCGGCCGGTTCGTGGGCGAGGCCGATTTCATGATGCTGCGGTCGCAACGCTCGCGCTCGCCCTTCGGCGAGTGGCGCGAGTACGTCGACGAGAACGACCCGGCCGCGGTGGCGGGCCGCACCAGGACCAACCCCCGCTGGATCGCGTACCGGAACGACGGGTGGCGGCTGGTGGCCGGTCACCTCGTGCCCGGTGTCGACTTCGTGTCCTATGAGGCGGCCGACGGCTCCGGCGAGGCTTCGGTGTACGTCTTCGATCGCGGCCTGGGGACCGGCTCCTGGGCGCTCGGCGAGTACTCTCCCCGGGAGGACTCCTGGGAGACGAGCGTGCGCGGTCCCCGTGACCTGTGGGCCGAGATCGGCGCCGCCTGGCGGGTGTGGCAGCGGGCGGGTCGTCCCGGGCGGGACCGGCTCGGCCTCACCGTCACCCCGGAGGGGGCACAGGTCCTGTGGGCCGACGTTCCCGAGCGGACCCTGACCACGGCCTGAGCGGCGGGCCGCGCGCCGGTCAGGCCGGCCGTCCCGCCGGGCGCCCGCTGGTCCCGGTGGCGGGCACTCCCGGGAAACCGGTGCCGAGCAGCCGGAGCAGTGGCACGGCCTTCACCGCCGTCTCGGCGTACTCGGCCTCCGGGTCGCTCAACGCCGTGATGGCGCCACCGATCCCGTAGCGGATCCGGCCCGGGGTGACCACGGCGGTGCGGATGACGACGCTGAGATCGGCGGCGCCGTTGAGGGACAGGTAGCCGATCGCCCCGGAGTACACGCCGCGCGGGCCGTCCTCCAGGCGGTCCAGGATGCGGGTCGCGCGGAGTTTGGGCGCGCCGGTCATGGAGCCGCCCGGGAACGCGGCGCGGACGCAGTCCACCGCCGAGACTCCGGGGCGCAGCCGGGCGCGGATCGTGCTCACCATCTGGTGGGCGTGCGCGTAGCTCTCCACGTCGAAGAGCCCGCTCACCTCGACGGAGCCGACCTCGGCGCAGCGGCCGAGGTCGTTGCGGACCAGGTCCACGATCATCAGGTTCTCGGCGCGTTCCTTCTCGTCCTCCGCCAGCTCCCGGCGCAGTTCGGCGTCCGCGCGCGGGTCGGCGGAGCGCGGGCGGGTGCCCTTGATCGGGCGGGACTCCGCGACGCCGTTCCGGTCCACCCGCAGCAGACGCTCCGGCGAGGCGCTGAGCACCGACAGTTCGCCGAACCTCAGCAGGGCGCCGAGCGGTGTCGGGCTGATGCGGCGCAGCAGCCGGTAGGCCCGCCATGGGTCGACGGTGCGGTGCGCCTCGATCATGTTGGTGAGGCACAGCTCGTAGCTCTCGCCGGCCGCGATGAGCTCCTGGCATTCGGCGATCAGCGCGAGGTAGCGGTCGCGGTCGTGCCGCAGCCGCAGCGCGGGGGCCGGTCCGGGGGAAGCGGCCGCGGATCCCCGCTCAAGGGGCGCGGTGCCCGGCCCCGGTGCGGGCGCCGGCTCAGGGCGCCGGCCGGCCAGCTCGGCGAGCTCGCGCGCGGTGCCCTCCAGCCAGTCACGGGCCGGGCGTTCCTCGGCGTCCTCGGCCAGCGCGAGCAGGTAGGTGGTCGCGGTCGCGTGGTCGAACACGACCGCGCGGTCGGCGAAGACGGCCATGGCATCGGGCTCCTCCGCGCGGTGCGTGCGGTCCGCGCCGCATTCGGCCTTCAGGCCGTAGCCGAGGTAGCCGACCCACCCCAGCGCGAAGTCGAAGGGCAGCGGCGGCACCTCGGTCCGCAGGGACCGCAGGTCGCGGTCCAGCCAGTCGAGGAAGCCGCCGGGCTCCGGCCGGACCGCGTCGCGGGTGCGGACCAGGACGGAGCCGCGCCGCACGTCGGCGGACGCGACGCGGGCCAGTGGCCCGTCGGCGTCCCCCATGACCGAGCAGCGGCCGGCTCCCGCGTCGCGGCGGCCGGCGTCCAGCCAGAACGCCGTGGCGGATCCGCCGAACAGCCGGTCGAAGACGACCTCGTCGTCCCACCTGGTGGGCAGCCGCTCGACCAGCACGCGCAGCCGCCGCACCCGGTCCGCGGGACGGGCCGGCCGCAGCCACTCGGCGCCGGGCGACACGCTCGCCGCGCCGGGGCGGGCCGTCGTCCGGCGGCGGGTGAGCTCGGCGAAGTTGCGGAGCAGGCCGAGCCCGTGCGTCGTGCGGATGGACTCCGGGTGGAACTGCACGCCCCACATCGGCCGGTCGCGGTGCCGCAGGGCCATGACCACGCCGTCGGCGTCCCACGCGGTGGCCTCCAGCGGCGGCGGCAGGTCGGGGCCCACCGCCAGGGAGTGGTAGCGGACGACGTCGAGCGGGTCGGGGAGCCCCGCGAACAGGTCGGTGCCGCCGTGGTGGATCCACGAGACCCGGCCGTGCCGTTGCTCGGGCGCGCGCGCCACGGTGGCGCCGCCGGCCAGTGCGATGGCCTGGTGCCCCAGGCAGACACCGAGCAGCGGCAGCGGGCACTCGGCGGCGAGGTCCCGGCAGATGCCGACGTCGGCGGCGCGTTCGGGCGTGCCGGGGCCGGGTGAGAGCACCACGTTGTCGAAGCCGGCGAGGCGGCCGGGGTGCCAGCCGGGCTCGTCGTTGCGCACCACCACGGGCGGCAGGCCGTTCACCTCGGCCAGGTAGTGGGCGAGGTTGTGGGTGAAGGAGTCGTAGTTGTCGACGAGCAGGGTGCGTACGGGCCGCGCGGTGGCGCCCGGCGCGGCCGGGACGGCGCGGTCGCTCCGTGGCACTCGCACCCTGTGTCCCCTCCGAAACGCCGCCGGATCGCCTCCCGGCGGCCTCGCCGGCCTGCTCCGCGCCGGACCGGCGCGGATGCGGGCCGGTGCCGCGGCCGGCCTCATCGGCGTGCTGTCCGCTGACCAGCGTACCCGGGCGCGGCCGCGCGCCCCGTCGCGCCCTCCGGGATCGGGGCGGCGATGCCGCCCGGCGGGCCGGGGCGAGGCGGCCGCCCGGCGGTCACCGGCCCCGGCGCCACCGGTCCCGGCGGCGTGGCCGGGACGGCCGCGCGCCGCCACGCGGGTCCTCCGTTCCGGTGTCCGCGCGCGCGTCCCGGTGCCGCGGTTCCCCCTCGGCGGCCGGCACGGTGGCGGTCTGTTCGGCCTGCTCCCTGACGCGCTCGGGCGGTTGCGGGGTGAACACCACCGGCAGCGCGGTGAGCGCCCGGGCGAACGGCGAGTTCCGCCAGCGGAGTTCGGATTCGGGAACGGCGAGCCGCAGCTCGGGCAGGCGTTCGACCAGGATCTCGACCCCGTTGCCGGCGATCATCCGCGCGATGTCCTGCGCCGGGCAGCGGTGCGGGCCGACTCCCCACGCCAGATGCGCGCGGTTCGCCGTCTCCTGGATCCGCTCCCGGTACTGGTCGGCCAGGAACCGGTTGGCCGCGCCGAGGCCGAGCAGGATCGGGGTGCCCTCGCGGATGATCCGGCCGCCGGCCAGTTCGATGTCGCGCACCGGGTAGAGCACCGGGAAGTTGGTCACCGGCGGGTCGGACCACAGCGCGCGGTCGACGGCGTCGTCGATGCCGACCCTGCTGCCGGCGAGGTCCGCGGCGAACTCCCGGTCGGTCAGCAGCAGCCGCATGGTGTTGCCGATAAGGTTGGCGGTGGACTCGTCGCCGATTCCGAGGATGAGCACCAGGTGGTGCAGCACCTCCTCCCGGCTGAGCCCGGCGTCGTGGGCCATCAGCCGGGACAGCACGTCGTCGCCGGGGCGCGCGCTCTTGGCGGTGACGGCCTCGCTCAGGGTTCGCTCGTAGGCGGCGTTCGCGCGTTCGGCGTCCGTGCCGTCCCACATGCCGCGTACCGCCTCGGCCAGCCGCCGGCCCGCGTTGTCGCCGAAGCCGACCAGCCGGGTGAGCACCAGCAGCGGCAGTTGCCGGGCGTAGTCGGCGAGGAGGTCGGCGCGGCCACGCGCGCAGAATCCGTCGATGAGCCGGTGGGCGAAGCCGCGCGCGTCCGCCGCGATGCGGTGCGCCTCCGCGCGGCCGAGCGCGTCGGTGACGGCCCGGCGCAGCCGCAGGTGCCGGTCGCCGTCGGCGAACATCGCGTTGGGGCGGTACGCCATCATCGGGACGACGCGCGCGTCGTCGCGGACGCGGCCCGCACGCCAGTCCCGCCAGCGCCGGGCGTCCCGGCTGAACGTGCGGGTGTCGCGGCACCACGCGGTGATGATCGTGTAGTCGATCACCAGCCAGGCGCGCACGCCCGGCTCCAGTTCGACCGGGACGACGGGGCCGTGCGTGTCGCGCAGCCGCTGGAGGACGGCCTGCGGATCGGCGTGGAACCGCGGATCGTGCAGGGCCGCGTGGGGGCACGGATGTGTCACGGGGCAGATCCTGGAGAATCCGGGGCGGCACCTCGCGATGCTCGGTACGCCGGCTGGACGGCGGGCATCACCACACAATGCCAACGGTTTCGGTTCGGGGGCTAATGTTTGGCCGGTTCAGGGCACCGCACTTCCGGTCCGGCGCCCGATGGGGTAGGGCATTTCACCATTTCCACGATCCCCCGTATATCGGGATGAAATGCCGCGAGGTGCGACCGGGTAACGCGCCGCATTCCACCCACCGGCCGAAACGCAACCGGTGGCATTCCCGGCCTCCCCCACGCCCGGTCCCGGGCGTGGGGGAGGCCGCGCGCACGGCCGCGGTGCGGTGGCGGCGGTCCCGGTTCCCCGGTCCCGCCGCCACCGGCCGTCCGCCGTGGCGGGCGGCTCAGCCGAACAGTTCGTCGTGCACGGCGAAGGCCGTCGCCACGTCCACCTGCGACCAGAAGCGGTGGTAGGTGAACGTCGGCGCCTCGCCGCCGTTGAGGTAGGCCTCGACCTGCGGCCAGTCGGGGTCGTCCTGGTAGAACGACCGGATGGAGGAGAACGTGGCGCCCGGCTCGACCGGGTCGCCGTTGGCCATCTGGCCGGACCAGCCCTGCGGGATGTACACCTCGTCACCGAACCGCTCGTAGTCGGCGCGGACCTCCGGGGTGGCGACGCCGATGGCGTCCCGGTTGGCCAGCAGCGCGTCCAGCAGCCCCTCGCCCATGGCGCGGGCCTCGGCGTCGCCGGAGGCGGCGGCGTAGTACAGCAGCGTCTTGGCGAGACCCGCGGCCACACCGACGTCCTGGCCGTGGGAGACCACCTCGACGTGCAGCCCGGTGTTGCCGGAGGGCGTCCCCGTCCAGGTGTCCGGCTGGCCGCTCCATTCCAGGTCCGAGGGCACCGCGAAGGCGCCGTCGGCGCCGACCGTGGTGTTCGCCATGGCCCACGGCACCCACTTGTCCAGGATGGCCCCGGCACGCTCGTCGCCGGTGGTCTGGTAGAGCTGGGCGACCCGCTCAATGCCCCAGACCTGGAAGCCGAACCACCGGTTGGACGGCGGGTCGTGCCAGACCGGCTGCCAGTCGTAGTACATCCCGTAGAAGGTCGGGGAACCGGCGGGCGGCTCACCGTAGTCGCCGCCCCAGCTGTTGGTCGCGCCGCCGGCGATGCCGCCCTCGGCGGACTGCAGCCACTGGAGGAACTCCAGTTGCCGGTCCATGCTGACGGCCCAGTCCTCGGCGCCGGTCGCCGACTCGGGCCGCAGCACGTCCACCTCGGACAGCGCGTAGGCGGCCAGCGGGTTCTGGTAGCCCTGGTGCGAGGAGCTGCCGCCGATCCGCCAGGCCCACGGGTACTGGGCGTTCTGCAGCGCACCGCCCCAGGCGTAGTACCAGGACATCAGGTAGTGCGCGCTGTTCTTCCCGGTACCGGGAGCGCAGGAGTTCGCGCCGACGCAGTCGCCGATCTCCTTGAAGTACTTGTCGTACATCGCGTACCGCAGGTAGTCGCCCATCTTGGCGGCCTTGGCGACCGTCTCGGCGACGGCGGCGGCGTTGCCCTGCTCGCTGGCCCAGGTGTGGGCGAGGTAGGCCACCTGCACCGCGCGGGCGTCGGCGTCGGGGGCGTTGGTGTAGCGCCACTGCTGCGAGTAGCTCGCGTCGTCGGTGAACAGGTCGAGGAACCCGTTCGGCCCGCCGTGGTCGAACGTCTCGCACGAGGGGTGCGGGACCGTCTCCCACACCGACTCCTGCGATCCGCGCTGGAAGGTGTTGATGTAGGCGGGGGCGTCGTCGCTGCCGTCGCCGCAGAAGCCGTACCCGTAGGTGTTGTCCACGTCGAGCAGCCAGTGCATGCCGTAGATCTCGTCGGTGCCGTAGGTGCTGCTCAGCTCGTCGGCGAGCGGATCCTCGCCTGCGGTCACGCTGTTGTCCAGCGCCGAGGGATAGCCCTCGGGGCTGTCGTGCTCGGGGATGTAGGTGGCGGGCGAGTCGGGGTTGTACGAGGCGTTGGTGGGCTGGTCGGCGGTGCCCGGGATGATGAACGCCTCCATGGACGCCCAGGCGTCGTTGAAGGGCTGCCACTCCCCGGTGATCCGGCCGTAGGTGGCCTCCAGCCAGAGGTAGTAGCTGAACGCCTCGGAGGTGGTGGCGTGGCCGTGGTCGGGCGCCTCCACGATGAGGGTCTCGACGGCGTGGTAGGGCACCAGCATCCCGTCGAACTCACGGAAGTACCCGTTGGCCGGATCCTTGATCTTCTCGTACTGCTCCAGGAAGGCGTCGTCGTAGGCGGAGATGGCGGGCGGGGGTTCGGCGTCCGCGGCCGCCGGGCGGGGCGGGGCACCGCCCGGGGCGGCGGCTGCCGCGGCGGGCAGCGCGGTGGCGACCAGCGCCACCGCCAGGGCGCCGGGCAGCAGCCCCGTGCGGAGCAGCCGGGCCGCCGGCGCCGACAGTGGAGATCTCATGGTGGGGGACAACCTCCCGAGGTTGACGGAAGCGGGGGGCGTCCCGGAAGCCCGCCCGGGCCGGGAGCCCGGGCGGGCTTCCGGATCGGGTCCGTATCCGGGAACACATCGTCATGGGAGCGCTTCCACGGGATAGTAACCAGTCGAAAACAACCTGTAAACAGCACATTTCCGGATCATCACGACAGTCACTCACGCCGCATTGCCGGCCGCCACGGAAAGGTGAGACAGATCTGACTTCGCGCCGGGTCCGCACCGTTCGGTGCGCGATCCCGGAAATCGATCACCGATCCGGGCGGTTTCCCGATCCGGCACCACCCGGAAATCGGCGCGGCGCCACCGCCGGATGCGCGGCGCCGAATTCGCAGCGAAACACCACTTTCACGCTTCGTTAACGAATGTTACATTCGTCGGCAAATCATGGGAGCGTTCCCACAGCTTCACGTCAGTGCCCGTGACACCTGCCGGAGACCCCCGGAGAAGGACGGACCGATGGAACGGAACGATGACTCCAGCCGGCGCCCGTACATTCGCCGCAACGGCGCGCTGCTGGCCGCCGCCGTGTTCGCGCTGAGCCTGGTCACGCCCGCCGCGGCGCAGGCGCAGACCGGCGCCGCCAGCGGCTCCCTCCGCGAGCACGCCCAAGCGCGCGGCGTCCAGATCGGGGCGGGCATCGAGGCCGGCCCGCTCACCAACGAGGCGCAGTACCGCGACATCCTCGCCGCGGAGTTCAACGCGGTCACCCCCGGAAACGAGATGAAATGGGAGTCGGTCGAACCACAGCGCGGACAGTACCGCTGGGGACCGGCCGACCAGATCGTGGCGGCCGCCGAGGCCAACGGCCAGCAGGTCCGCGGACACACCCTGGTCTGGCACAGCCAGCTGCCGTCCTGGGTGGCCAACGGCGGGTTCGGCGCCGAGGAACTGCGCGGCATCCTCCGGGACCACATCGAGGTCGAGGCCGGCCGCTACGCCGGCCGGATCTACGCCTGGGACGTCGTCAACGAGCCGTTCAACGAGGACGGTTCGCTGCGCGACTCGGTCTTCTACCGCACCCTCGGCGAGGAGTACATCGCCGACGCGTTCCGCTGGGCGCGCGAGGCCGACCCGAACGCCCGGCTGTACATCAACGACTACAACGTCGAGGGGATCAACGCCAAGAGCGACGCCCTGTACGAGCTGGTCCGCCGGCTCCGGGAACAGGGCGTGCCGATCGACGGTGTGGGCCTGCAGGGCCACTTCATCCTGGGCCAGGTGCCCGGCACGATCGAGGAGAACCTGCGCCGCTTCGCCGACCTCGGCGTGGACGTGGCCATCACCGAACTCGACATCCGCATCCCCATGCCGGCCGACGCCGCCGAGATCCAGCAGCAGGCGCGGGAGTACGAGAGCGTGCTGGCCGCCTGCCTCGCGGTCTCCCGCTGCACCGGCGTCACCGTCTGGGGCATCACGGACCGGCACTCCTGGATCCCCGGCACGTTCCCGGGTTACGGCGCCGCGCTGCCCTACGACGAGCAGTACCGGCCGAAACCCGCCTACCACGCGCTGCACGACACCCTCGCGGCGGCCGTGGTGAACGACGGCGGCACCTCCGTTCCGGCCGGCCCGCCCGGCGCCGCCGCACCGGCGGGCTGACCGGCGCTCCCGGGCCAACGCACATCCCCCACGCGCGTCCCGGCCCAGCGGCCGGGACGCACGGCGCACGAAGGAGCAGGCGCACATGCGAACCCGACGACGGCTCGCCGCCATGGTGGCGGGCCTGCTGGTCGCCACCATGGCCGGCTCGGCGCAGGCGGTCCTCGCCGCCCCGGCCGAGGAGACGGCCGCCGACTACCAGTGGAACAACGTGGAGATCGTCGGCGGGGGATTCGTCCCCGGCATCGTCTTCAACCAGTCCGAACCCGACCTCGTCTACGCGCGCACCGACATCGGCGGCGCCTACCGCCTGGACCCCGGCACCGGCCGGTGGATCCCGCTGCTCGACTGGATCGGGTGGGACGACTGGAACCTCACCGGAATCGCCGGCCTGGCCACCGACCCGGTCGACACCGACCGCGTGTACGTGGCCGCCGGCACCTACACCAACGACTGGACGTCGGACAACGGCGCCATCCTGCGGTCCGCCGATCGCGGCGCCACGTGGGAGCGCACCGACCTGCCGTTCAAGGTGGGCGGCAACATGCCCGGCCGCGGTATGGGCGAGCGGCTCGCCGTCGACCCCAACGACAACCGGATCCTGTACTTCGGCGCGCCCAGCGGCAACGGCCTGTGGCGCAGCACCGACCACGGGGAGACCTGGTCGGAGGTGACCTCCTTCCCGAACCCGGGCGACTACGTGCAGGATCCCAGCGACTCCAGCGGCTACCTCTCCGACGAGCAGGGCGTCGTGTGGGTGACCTTCGATCCGGGCAGCGGCTCCGAGGGCCAGGCCAGCCAGAACATCTACGTCGGGGTCGCCGACAAGGAGAACACCGTCTACCACTCGACCGACGGCGGGCGGACCTGGGAGCGCATCCCCGGGCAGCCCACCGGGTTCCTCGCGCACAAGGGCGTGCTCGACCACGAGAACGGCGTCCTCTACATCGCCACCAGCGACACCGGCGGACCCTATGACGGCGGCAGCGGCGACGTGTGGAAGTACGCCACCGCGTCCGGCGAGTGGACACGGATCAGCCCCGTGCCCTCCGACAGCGAGGACAACTACTTCGGCTACAGCGGGCTGACCATCGACCGGCAGAACCCGGAGACGATCATGGTCGCCACCCAGATCTCGTGGTGGCCGGACGTCATCTTCTTCCGCAGCACCGACGGCGGCGAGAACTGGACCCGCATCTGGGAGTTCGCCAACTACCCCGAGCGCACGACGCGCTATGAGATGGACATCTCCGGCGCGCCGTGGCTGGACTTCGGCCAGAACCCGGCTCCACCGGAGACCGCTCCCAAGCTCGGCTGGATGACGGAGTCCCTGGAGATCGACCCGTTCGACTCCGACCGGATGATGTACGGCACCGGAGCCACCATCTACGGGTCGGAGAACCTGACCGCCTGGGACCGGGACGAGACCGTCACCATCGAGGTGATGGCCCAGGGCCTGGAGGAGACGGCGGTGAACGACCTCGTCGCCCCGCCGACCGACACCCCGCTGATCAGCGCGCTGGGCGACATCGGCGGGTTCCGGCACGACGACGTGACCCGGGTGCCCGACCGGATGTTCACCGCTCCCGCGTTCGACAGCACCACCAGCCTGGACTTCGCCGAGCAGAACCCCGATGTGGTGGTCCGGTCCGGCGACTTCACCAAGGCCGACCGGCCGAACGACCGCAGCGTCGCCTTCTCCACCGACGGCGGCGCCAACTGGTTCCAGGGCGGCGAGCCCGGTGGCGTCACCGGCGGCGGCACCGTGGCGGCGGCGGCCGACGGCAGCGGGTTCGTCTGGTCCCCGGAGGGCACCGGGGTGCACCACACGACCGGGTTCGGCAACTCGTGGGCGCCGTCGCAGGGCATCCCCGCGGGGGCGGTCGTCGAGTCCGACCGGGAGAACCCGGACGTGTTCTATGGATTCTCGGGCGGCCGCTTCTACGTCAGCACCGATGGCGGGGCCACCTTCAGCGCCACGCCGGCCGGCGGGCTGCCGGCGAGCGGCGACGTCCGGTTCAAGGCCGTCCCCGGCGAGGAGGGCGACATCTGGCTGGCCGGCGGCGAGGGCGACGGCTACGGCCTGTGGCACTCCACCGACCAGGGCGCGTCCTTCACCCGGATCGAGGGCGTCGAGGAGGCCGACAACATCGGGTTCGGCGCCGCCGCGCCCGGCCGCGACTACCCGGCCCTGTACTCCAGCGCCCGGGTCGACGGCGTGCGCGGGATCTTCCGGTCCGACGACGCCGGCGCCACCTGGGTCCGCATCAACGACGACCGGCACCAGTGGGCGTGGACCGGCGCCGCGATCACCGGCGATCCGGACGTGTACGGCCGCGTCTACGTGTCGACCAACGGCCGCGGGATCATCTACGGCGATCTCGCCGGGTCCTGAGGCTCGCCCAGAGGGGCGCTCGCCCTTCCTCCGGGGCGACCGCACGCCGCTCCGGAGACGAGGCGCCCCTCCGGCCGCGCGGGCGGCCACGTCCGCGCGGCCCCCGGGTGCGGCCCGGACGGGCCGCGCCAGCATCCCCCGTCCTCCTCCCCCGCGCCGCCGCACCGGCCGCGCGGCCCGCCGAACCCAGCACCGACCCACCGCACGAGAAGGAGCACACCGTGCGATTCGGACGCCACCTCGCCCTGACGGGCGCCCTCGCCGGGCTCACCGGCATCTTCTTCACGGCTCTGCCGGCCGACCAGGCCCTGGCCCACGGCGGGCTCACCTACCCCGCCACCCGCACCTACGCCTGCTTCATGGACGCCACCGGCAACACCGGCGGCGGCGCCCTGAACCCGACCAACCCCGCCTGCGCCCAGGCGCTGGAGGAAGGCGGCATCTACGCCTACTACAACTGGTTCGGCAACCTCATCAGCGACGCCGACGGGCGGCACCGCGAGGTCGTCGCCGACGGCGAGCTGTGCGGGCCGACCGAGAGCTTCGCGGCCTTCAACGCGCCGCACGACGAGTGGCCGACCACCGAGCTCCAGTCCGGCGCCGGCATCACCTTCCGGTACAACGCCTGGGCCCCGCACCCGGGCACCTGGTACCAGTACGTCACCAAGGACGACTGGGACCCCGGCCGGCCGCTCACCTGGGACGACCTGGAGCCGCTGCCGTTCGACGAGGTGACCGACCCGCCGATCAACGGCGAGGGCCCGCTCGGCCCGGAGTACACCTGGGAGGCGACGCTGCCCGAGAAGACCGGACGGCACATCATCTACTCGATCTGGGAGCGTTCCGACAGCCCGGAGGCGTTCTACAACTGCGCCGACGTGGTGTTCACCGGCGGACAGAGCGGCGAGGACACCGAGGCCCCCGGCGCGCCGGGCGCTCCGGTCGCCACCGGGGCCACCGCCGACAGCGTCCAGCTGGAGTGGCCGGCCGCCGAGGACAACGTCCGGGTGACCGGTTACGAGGTGCGCGACGCCGCCGGCGAGGTCGTCGCCACGTCCACCCGGACCGCGACGCGCGTCACGGACCTGGAGCCCGGCACCGACTACGAGTTCACCGTGGTGGCCCGCGACGCCGCCGGCAACCGGTCCGCGCCGTCCGAGCCCGTCGCGGTGACCACCGGCGCAGCCCGCAACGCCGACCACTGCGAGGTGGACTACCGGATCACCAGCCAGTGGTCGCAGGGCTACTCCGCCGAGGTGCGCGTCACCAACACCAGTGGCCAGGCCATCAGCGGATGGGACCTGGAATGGTACTTCCTCGGCGACGAGCGGATCGCCTCCGGGTGGTCGGGCACGTTCGAGCAGTCGGGTAAGCGCGTCACGGTGACCGGCAACGGCTCCATCGCGCCCGGCGCGTCGGCGAGCGTCGGGTTCAACGCCGACACCCAGCGGCCGGCCGACGAACCCGACTACTTCGTCCTCGACGGCACCGCCTGCGGCACCGTCGCCTGATCCCCTCCCACCGGGCGGTCGCCGATGGGCGCCCTCTCCCCCATCGGCGACCGCCGCCACGGCCGGGCGGGCGCGGAGTCCGGCCGCCGGTCCGGCGCGGTCGGCGGTTTCCGGCCCGCGGGCGGCGGGATCCGGCATGCTGGCGGCATGCTGATCCGTGACGCGCGGCCGGCCGACTGGCCGCGGATCTGGCCGTTCCTCCGCCGCATCGTGGCGGCCGGTGAGACCTACACGTGGGACCCGGACGTGTCCGAGGACCGGGCCCGCACGCTGTGGCATCCCGCCCCTCCGGGCCGCACCTTCGTCGCCGTTGCCGGGGACGGGGCCGAGGACACCGTGCTGGGTTCGGCGAAACTGCACCCCAACCAGGAGGGACCGGGCGCGCACGTGGCCGGTGCCAGTTTCATGGTGGATCCCGGCCACACCGGCCGCGGGGTCGGCCGCGCGCTGGGCGAGCACGTCATCGCCCGGGCGCGGGCCGACGGCTACCGCGCGATCCAGTTCAACGCGGTGGTCGAGACGAACACCGGCGCGGTCGCGCTGTGGCGCTCCCTCGGCTTCGAGATCCTGGCGACGGTGCCCGAGGCGTTCCGGCATCCGGCGCACGGGTTCGTCGGCCTGCACGTCATGTACCTGCGGCTGTGACGGCGGGCGCGGCCGGAGTCCGCGTTGTCGCCGTCCTCCGCTACCCTGCGCCTCCTCAGGCCCACGGGGAAGGGATGCGCGCATGGCGGGGAAGCGGCCACGGGAGACCGGCTTCGGCCGGTTGCCGGGTTTCGGGCGGGAAGCCGACCTCGTGGAGCTGCTGGAGCGCGGCGCCGCCGATCTGGCCGAGGTCGTGCGGCACGCGCCCGGCCTGCCGCCGCCGCTGGTCGAGGCGGTACTCGCCGTCGGCGGCGAGTGGATCGGCGCCCTGGCCCGCAACACCGCGATGACGGAGAGCGCCGCGCTGCGGTTCCGGCTGGCCGGCACCGGGCATCCGCTGGTCGCGCGGGCCGTCTTCGAGAGCGCCTGGCCGTGGCGGCGGTGGGAGATCCGGGTGCTGCTGGCCGCCGCGGACCCGGCCGACCCCGGCTGGAAGCCGCGGGTGAGCCGGGCCCGCGCCCTCGTCACCGAGTACGCCACCGGCCGGCGCGACGGGGAGCCGCACACCGTGCGCGCGGCCGTCGCCGCGCCGTTCCCGCGCCTGGTCCGGGCGGCCCTGGCCACCGACGGGATCCTGGAGCGGGCGGACGTGCTGCGCGGGCTGCTGTCGCTGCACGACCACGGCGGTCCGGCCCAGCTGCGGGCGGCGCTGGGAGAGCCCGCGATCGACCGTACGCTGCGGCGGCACGGCTGCGCCGACCTCGGTGCCCGGGCGCTCGCCGGTCCGGACGGCGCCGCGGAGCTGCGGGCCGCCGTCGTGGCGGCGGAGGGGACGCCGGGCGGGCCGGCCGAGGACTACCTGAATCCGTGGCGGGAGGTCGACTGGCCCGCGCTGCTCGCCGCGCACGCCGGTCGGGCGCTGCCGCCCTGGCTGGTCGAGGCGCTGGTCGGCCGCGCGGACTGCCCGGACGAGGCGTTCGCGCCGCTGGGCGCCGCCCACCCCGAGCCGGCCGTGCTGCTGGACGGGCTGGAACGCCCGGCCCCCGCGGCGCTGCTCGGCGCGCTGCGCGGCGACGGGATCACGGCCGACACCCTGATCGCGACGTTCGACCGGGGGCTGGGGCGCACGATCACCGGCGAGGACCTGCTGCACCGGGTGCGCCCGGCCCGTGTCGTGCTGGAGGTCGCGCAGGGGGTGCGCGACCCCGGGGAGCGCGCCCGCTCGGAGTGGTGGGCGTTCCGCGCCGCCCTGGCCGATCTGGTGGCGCGGCGGCTGGGCTCGAACGTGGCCGCCTGGCGGGCGCTGCGCGCCGGGCTCGCGGAGTTCCCGGGCACGGTCGCCGAACTGCTGGCCGACGCGGCGGCGCGCGCCGGGGAGGTGGCGGACGCCCCCTGGCCGCACGCCCGGGAACTGCCCGCGCTGACCTTCCCCTGGTGGGTGCTGAAGGGCGAGCGGGCCGCGTTCGTCGAGCTGCTGAACGCGGCGTCGACCGCCGCCCAGCGCGAGCTGCTGCGGCACGTGGACGACGAGACCGCCTCCGACCTGCTCGCCATGGGCGAGTGGCGGCCCGAGTGGCTGGACTGGGCCCGGCGGAGCGGGCCGGGCGGCCGGGACCGGGTGCTTCTCGCCCGGCACCAGCTCGAACGGCAGGTCATCTCCCGCGGCCAGATGGCGACGAGCCTGCCGCGCCGGCCGCTCCCGGCCGAGGTGGTGGCGGAGCTGGCCGCCCTGGACGACCCGGCGGTGAACGCCGCGCTGATCTACCAGCCGCGCCTGCCCCCGCGGCTGCGCGACGCCGTGCTGACCGGCCGGAGGGTCGGCCCCGGGCCGGACGAGCGGCTGCCGTTGGACGCCGGCCTGCGGTCCCAGCTCCTCGACCCGCCGACCTCGTGGGAGGACCTGCTTCCCGCGTTCGGCACCGGCGACCCCGAACTGACGGCGCACTGCATCCGGTCCGGCTGGGCCGACCGGTCACCGGGGCTCCAGCTGCGCGTCGTCCTGGGCCTGTGGGAGCGCAACGGCCCCGGCCTGATCCGCGCGGACGAGCGCCGGTGGCTGCCCGGCTCGTTCGACCGGAGGGTCCGCGTGCTCGTCACCGGGCTGCTGGCCGAGAAGGACGAGGGCGCCGCGCTGGAGAAGCTGCGCGCCGCGGTGGCCGAGGAGGAGTCGACGGAGGCGCTCGTCAGGCGGTTCCGCGAGTCGGGTAGTGACCTCGACATCATCCGGCGGGAGGGGTTCGTCCTGGACTGGCCGGAGCTGTACGCCGCGTTCCAGCGCGGCGCCCTCGACCCGTGGCGGGCCGGCCAGCTCGCGCGCGACGACCTCTGCCCCGAGCCGCTGCGGGACCGTGACTGGGTCCGGCTGACCCGGGCGCAGCAGCGGGCCGTGCGGGAGCTGGCCGACGGCCGCCCCGCCGCCGACGTGCTGGCCGCGACGCCGCTGGCGGCGCGCGCCGGGCGGAGCTGGGTCGAGGAGGCGCTGCACACGCCCGGTCCCGGCCCGGAACGCCGCCTGCTGACGCCCGCCGACGTGCTCCGTCACGGGCGTCCGGCCACCGACGTCCTCACCGCCGTCACGCTCGACGCCCCGGCCCGCCGGGAGCTGGCGGAGCTGGTCCGCGAGCATCTGGACGGACGGCCCGAGGCGTGGGCGCTGGTCTCCCACCTGATCCGCGACTTCCGGGGGACCCTGCCCGAACTGCTGCGCACCGCGGCGCTGGCGGTGGCCTGAGCCGCGGCGCGAGCGCGCGGTGCGGCCCGGCCGGGTGCGCCGGCCGGGCCTTAGCGCGGGGTTCCCGCGCCGCGGTCAGCTCGTGGCGGCGAACACCGCCACCCAGGACAGCGCGGAGTTCCAGTTGATGGTCAGCTCGTTGGTCGCCCACGAGCCGATGTCGTCGATGAAGCAGGTCTGCGGCGCGCAGCCCTGCAGGTTGGCGCGGGCCACGTCATCCCAGGTGTCGGCGTTGGAGTTGGGGCCGCCGGAGACGGTGCCGACGGGCGGGTTGGGCAGGCTGGGGTCGAGCTGGTCGGCGTACCACCGGCTGTGCTGGTTGCGCACGTCGTTGGTGCCGTACCCGGTCACGTAGGACTGGTTGAGGGCGTTGCGGCCGAGGAGGTAGTCCATGCCCTGGAGCACGCCGTCGCGGAACCGGGCCTCGCCGGTGAGGTCGAAGGCGGTCGCGAGCACCACCATGTTGTTGAGCACCTGGCTGTTGGAGCCCCAGACGAACTGGCCGTCGGCCGGGGCGTACGGCATGCCGTACGGCTGCTCCTCGATGGCGGCGAGGTAGCGTTCGGCACCCGCCACGACGGTGGCGCGCACGTCGTCGAGGCCGGGCAGGTCGTTGGGCACGGTGGCGAGCGTGAGCCGGCCGAGCGGGGCGGTCCATTGCCAGCTGAAGCCGTGGTCGGTGAACACGTCCTCGGTGTGCACCGGGGAGGAGGTCACGGCGTCGCGGTATTCGGCGTCCCCGGTGGTGACGTACAGCTCGGCGGCGGCCCAGTAGAACTCGTCCTCGACACGGACGTCGTCGTAGGGGCCGCCGCCGACGCCGGTGGAGGGGGCGAGGATGTCGGGGTTGGCCACGGCCGCCTGCCAGGCGGTCTCGGCCGCGGTGCCGCACCGGGCGGCGAACTCGGCGTCGAAGGGCGCGAACACCCGGGCGCACTGGGCGGCGGCCGCGGCGAGGTTCAGCGTCGCCGCGGTCGAGGGCGGCTGCAGGTACCGGCGCTCGGGGTCCTCCGACGGCAGCAGGGGCAGGCCGGTCCAGTTCTCGTCGTGGATCTTGTGGTGCGCCATCCCGGCGAGGCGCTGGCCCTCCGGCACCTGCATCTTCAGCAGGAACTCCAGCTGCCAGCGCGCCTCGTTGAGGATGTCGGGCACGCCGTCGCCCCGTTCGGGCAGCCGCAGGGTGCCGTCGCCGAGCGCCGCGGGGTCGCCGGTGTCGGCGAGGGTGCTGCGCTCGTAGGCGCTCATGAGCTGGCTGACGGAGATGCCACCGTTGACGACGTACTTGCCATGGTCACCGGCGTCGTACCAGCCGCCGGAGACGTCCAGCCGGTAGTCGCACGTGCCGGGGGCGCAGGGGACGTCGGTGTCGCCCTGGTT
The DNA here is from genome assembly GCF_042664915.1 of Marinactinospora rubrisoli. Classification (NCBI taxonomy): domain Bacteria; kingdom Bacillati; phylum Actinomycetota; class Actinomycetes; order Streptosporangiales; family Nocardiopsidaceae; genus Marinactinospora; species Marinactinospora rubrisoli. The sequence goes on along the minus strand of NZ_JBHTBH010000005.1, from coordinate 414,141 downwards.
GGGTGCCGTGCCGACGTGGCCGGCCGGGCGGCCGTAGCCGGGGGCGATCGCGTCCTGGATCTCGATGCCGCTGCGCTGCGGGTAGTAGAAGGACAGCGCGTCCACCGGTAGCTGCCGGTAGATGTCGTCCGCGATGGTGAAGGGGTGGCTGACCTCGCCGTCGACGGCCAGCGTGTACCCCTGGCCGGCGGCGGTGTGGCCGGTGAAGTCGACGGTGTGCACGTTCTGGGCGGAGCTCGCGTCGTGGCCGCGCGGCACGGTCCGGCCTTCGGCGGCGACGGTTCCGTCGGCGGTCCGCAGCTCCCAGCTCAGCGGCTGGGTGGCGTCTGTGACCACGGTGGCGTTCTTCGGGCCGTCGGGCAGGTAGCCGACCTGGTTGACCTGGACGCGGGGGCCGGTGTCGGCGTGCGCGGGCGACACGGCCGGCGGGCCGATCGGGAGAAGGGCGAGCGCGGCCGCGCAGGTGAGCGCGGCGGCGGCGCGGGCGAGGCGCCGCTCGCGGAACGGGTTCGGCACGGGGGATTCCTCACTGTCGTGGCGACGTCACGTAAGGAAGCGCTCCCGGCCCTGTCCGGCAATGTAACAGCCGCGCGCGGCCGGCGGAAGGGCGCGGCGGCCGCGTGCGGGCGGGGCGGGGTACGGCTGTGCAGGTGTCACCGCAGCTCCGCGCCGACCGGCCGTCCGCGCGGCCGTCCGGGATCGGCCGTTCACCGCCACGTTGCGGACCGGTCCGCCCTGCCGTGGACGTGGCGGGCCGTGCGGTGCCGGCCGGGCCGCGTCCTCGCCCTGCGTGGCCGGGCGGGCGGCGTCATCGGCCGGACGTGGCCACGCGCGGGGTGGGCGCGGTGCCGGACCGCGCCCACCCGGGGTCCGGTCATGGCCGGACCCCGCTGCGTGGCTCAGGGGGCGTCGACCAGCACCCGGCCGTCGGCCGGCGCGTGGTGGGCGAGCGTGCCGCTGTAGTTCGACTCCACGCGGGCGCGCTCGGAGGCGTTGGGGACGGGGTTGGTGCAGGCGGTGCCGGCCGTGGAGCCGGACATCAGGGACGAGCAGGGGCCGGGCTTGACGTCCGGCAGCCCGAGGCTGTGCCCCAGTTCGTGCGCGGCGATGCGGACCGGGTCGTACCCTTCCTCGACGCCCTGGCGGCCCATCCAGACCCGGACCTGGCCGCCGGGCCGGACCGGCCCGAGGTTGGCCTGGGGCCAGCCGTCGCTGGCCAGGACGATGATCTGGGCGCGCTGCCCGGCGCCGGCGCGCACGAGCTGGACGTTGCTCACGTTCTCGTTCCACACCCGGGCGCCGGCGGCGACGGCGTCCCGGAACTCCGCGGCCTGGCTGTCGTCGTAGTAGAGGGTGGTGGCCGCCGCGGACGGCGCGGCCGGGGACGGGCCGGTCGCGGCCACGGCGCCGGTCGTTCCGGTGAAGAGGGCGAGCGCCGCCGTGGTGGCGGCGACGAGGACGCGCAGCGATGTACGTCGCGGCATGTGGGGTCTCCTGGGGGTGAGGGGGCTGCCGGGAGGAGTGCCGTCGGGGGTGTCCGGGGCTGGTGGCCCGCGGGCGCTCGGCGGGGACTCCGTGACCCTTGTGGGGGTTTGGGGATTTTACGTCCGGTGACGGATCGCGACAAGAGGGAAGCATCCCGACATTTCGCCTGGTCAGTCGGCCGCCTCGGTGGCGGCGGCCACGCAGCCCCCGGCCGGAACCGGACGCCAGGGGGCCGCGGCGGGCCGGGGACGCGGGCGGTTCCCCGGGACCGAGTTCGGGCCCGCCGGGGACGAAGACGCTGGTTACGATCCGTTTACATATCGTTTCAGCCTTATTACAATCAGCTTTGGGAGCGCTCCCGCAGCCCTCGCGCTCCCACGTCCCCTTCAGCCGACCGCCGCGCACCACCCCGTGCGGCACGGCGGCCGGCCGGACATCCGGCCGGCCGCCGTAGCGGTCGCCACCACCGATGCCTTCGCTCCCTCGACCGCCCGGCGCAACCGGCGGGCGGCCGGGGCATCGCACTCCCCCGCAGGGGCGCCCCGGCGGCGCCCGGACCTTGAGAAAGGCCGACCATGAGATCGACCTCTCGAAGCACCACCCGCCCCTGGCTCAGACGCGGCCTCGCCTCGGCCGCCGCACTCGCCCTCGGCTCCTCCCTGGTCGCCGCGTCCGCCACGCCGGCCGGCGCCGAGGAGCGCGTCGACAACCCGTTCGCCGGCGCCGACGCCTACGTCAACCCGGAGTGGGCCGAGAACGTGCGCTCGCAGGCGGCGGAGACCGGCGGAGCGCTCGGCCAGCAGATGGAGAGCGTCGCGCAGTACCCCACCGCGGTGTGGATGGACCGCATCGGCGCCATCGAGGGCCCGGCCGGCGGCATGGGCCTGCGCGACCACCTCGACGCGGCACTGGAGCAGCAGGACGGCGGCACGCCGCTGACCGTCACCGTCGTCGTGTACAACCTGCCGAACCGCGACTGCGCGGCGCTGGCCTCCAACGGCGAGCTGCGCATCAGCGAGAACGGCATGCAGCGCTACCAGCAGGAGTACATCGACCCGATCTCGGAGATCCTCGGCGACCCCGCCTACTCCAGCCTGCGGATCGTCACGATCGTCGAACCGGACTCGCTGCCCAACCTGGTGACCAACGTGGACGGTCCGCACGCCACCGAGGACTGCCGGGAGGCCGCCGGACCGGGCGGCTACGTCGAGGGCGTGCGCTACGCGCTGGACAACCTGCAGTTCGAGAACGTGTACAACTACGTCGACATCAGCCACTCGGGCTGGATCGGCTGGCCGGACACCAACTTCCCGCAGACCGTCCGGCTGTTCGACGACACCATCAGCGGCGCGGCGGCCGGGGTGAACAGCGTCAGCGGCTTCATCACCAACACCGCCAACTACACGCCCACCGAGGAGCCGTTCCTCACCAACCCCGACCTCCAGGTCGGCGGCCAGCCGGTGCGGTCGGCCCAGTTCTACGAATGGAACCCGCAATTCTCGGAGCGCCCCTTCGCCCAGGCGCTGCGCACCGCCCTCGTCAACGCCGGCTTCCCCAGTGACATCGGGATGCTGATCGACACCTCCCGCAACGGCTGGGGCGGCCCGGACCGGCCGACCCAGGTCAGCACCTCCACCGACCTCAACACCTACGTCGACGAGTCGCGGGTGGACACCCGGCCGCACCGCGGCAACTGGTGCAACCAGGACGGCGCCGGCATCGGCGAGCGCCCGCAGGCCACGCCCGCGGCGGGGATCGACGCCTTCGTGTGGGTGAAGCCCCCGGGCGAGTCCGACGGCGTCGCCCAGGACGGCATCGTCGACCCCGACGACCCGAACAAGGGCTTCGACCGGATGTGCGACCCCACGCACCACAACACCTGGAACCCGAACATGCCCACCAACGCGCTGCCGAACGCGCCGCACGCGGGCCGCTGGTTCCCCGAGCAGTTCGAAATGCTGGTCGAGAACGCCTACCCCGAGCTCTGACCCGCACCCCGGCCGGTGCGTCCGCCCCCGCGGTGGCGCGCCGGCCCCACCGGCCGGCCTCCGGCGCTGGACGACCCCGCGGCGCCGGAGGCCGCACCACCCCCGTGTGGCCGGCCCGGCGGCGCGTCACGGCTGCGCGGACGGCGGCCCGGGGAACGAGGGCGGCCGGGCGGCGCGCCGCAGCGGCGCCTGGCGTATGACGCGGGACAGGTCCGCGCTGGTGACCATGCCGACGACCCGCCCGCCCTCCACGACCACCCGGACCAGCTCACGGCCGGGCGTCCCCGCCTCCAGCAGTCCGGTCGCGTCGGCACCCGCCTCTTGCACGCCCTGCTCGGGGAGCCGGCGGGCGACCTCGCGCAGCCGGACCTCCGGCCGCCGCTCCGCCGGCACGTCGCGCAGCGTCTCCAGGGTGACGTAGCCACTGGGCCGGCCGTCGAAGTCGACGGTGGGGAACACCGTCTGCCGGGACTCCAGCACGAGGTGCCGGACGCACTCCTCGACGGTGAGCCACTCCGCGGCGACGGCCGGATCCGGCGTCATGACCTCACGCAGCCGCAGTCCGCCCAGGCCGTCGCGCAGGTCACCGGCGGCAGCCTCGCCCCGGGCCGCGGTCGAGAGGAACCAGCCCACGAGCACCAGCCACAGCCCCTCGACCCGCGCCCACACCAGCGTCATCGCCAGGCCCGCGAACACCAGGCCGAGGCCCAGGCCCTCCCCGGCCCGCGAGGTGGCCCGGTCGGCGCGCGCCCGTTCGCCGAACCGCCACCACAGCGCGGCGTGCAGCACCCGGCCGCCGTCCAGCGGCGCGCCCGGCAGCAGGTTGAAGACGGCGAGCAGCACGTTGATCCCCGCGAGCCAGGACAGCGCCATCAGGACGAGCACCGGGGCGGTGGCCAGCGAGGCCGCCACCGCGGCCAGCCAGAACAGCACGCCGGCCACCAGGCTGGTCAGCGGGCCGGCGGCGGCGATCACGAACTCGGCCCTGGGGGTGGCGGCGGGCGCCTCGAACTCGGTGACGCCGCCGAGCGCGAACAGCGTGACGGAGCGGACCCGCACCCCGCGGCGGCGCGCGGTGACGGCGTGCGCGAGCTCGTGGGCGAGCAGCGCGGCGAGGAACAGCACGGCGGCGCCCGCGGCGGTGACCCAGTACAGGCCCGCGGCCGCCTCGGCGCCGCTGCCCGGCAGCACCTCGACCGCCAGCAGGACGGTGATCAGCAGCAGGATCACCACCGTCGACCAGTGCGCGCCCACCGGGACGCCCGAGAGCCGCCCGAGCGGCAGACTGCGCTTCATGGGTTCGGCCTCACCCTCTCCACGATCGCCTTCCCCGATCCCGGCGGCCCCGCGCCCGGACCCGCCGGGCCGGCCGCACAGTGGTCATCCCCGTCGCGTGGTGGGGGGCGGCTCGCGGCCGGCTCGCGGCGCCGCCTCCGGCTCGTCCGGGCGGCGCTGCGCGGGAGCCGTGACCCGGTCGCGCGCCGCGCGCTCCAGCAGCCGCTGGACCTCCGTCTCGGTCGTGGCGGAGAAGTCGGCGTACCACTCGCCGATGGCCATGAAGAACTCCGGCTGTTCGGGGCAGACGACCTCGTCGGCGACCTCACGGAGCCGGTCGACGGCCTCGGGCGCGCCGACGGGGACGGCCACGATCACCCTGGCCGCTCCCTGTGCGCGGGCGATGCGGCAGGCGGCCCGCGCCGTCGCGCCGGTCGCCACCCCGTCGTCGACCAGGACGGCGGTGCGTCCCGAGAGCGGCACCCGGGGGCGCAGGGCGCGCAGGCGGCGGACGCGGCGGTCGAGTTCGGCCCGCTCGCGTCGCTCGACCGCGGCGACGTCCGTCTCGTCCAGACCGGCGTGCCGCAGGGTGTGCTCGTCCAGCACGCGGACGCCGCCCTCACCGATGGCGCCCATGGCCAGCTCCGGCTGGTAGGGCACGCCGAGCTTGCGGACCACGACGACGTCGAGCGGCGCGGCGAGCCGCACGGCGACCTCGTAGGCCACCGGCACGCCGCCGCGCGGCAGACCGAGCACGACGGCGTCCGTGAGCCGCCGCAGCTCCGGCCGGGCGGCCAGCCGCCGCCCCGCCTGCGTTCGGTCCCTGTACAGCATCGCCGACCTCCCGGTGGGCCGGTCCGGGCCCCGCCGCCCTCGTCTGCGATACAACCAGCGGGTGCGGCGGCGCGCCAGGGTCGGAGGACCCGGGAGGGCGGCCGGTGGCACGGACGGGCGGTATCGCGGCGCATGCGACGTAACGTGCCCGTCACGAACAATGACCGGCGCGCCCCGATTCCGTTACTCTGCGGGGTGGGTGGACCGGACACCGTGTCCGCGGTCTCCGGCTTCCCCTACCGCGCCAGCGCCCCCGCGAGAATGGAGCCGCTCCCATGTCGAACGCCGCCTGGATGCGTGGCAACTCGGAGACCCCGCCGGAGATCGACACCTCCACGCCGAGTTTCGCCCGCGTCTACGACTACTTCCTCGGCGGCAAGGACAATTTCGAGGTCGACCGGGCCGTGGGCGACAAGGTGCTGTCGCTGGTCCCCGAGGCGTCGGTGGTCGCGCAGGGCAACCGCACAGCGATCGAGCGGGCGGTGCGGTACCTGGCGGGCGAGGCCGGGATCGACCAGTTCGTCGACATCGGGTCGGGGCTGCCCACGACGAGCAACGTGCACCAGTTCGCCACGGCGGTGAACCCGCGGGCGCACGTCGTCTACGTGGACAACGACCCGATCGTGCTCGCGCACGGCCGGGCCCTCCTGGCGGAGGCGGGCGTGGCGACGGTGATCCAGGCCGACCTGTACGAGCCGGAGGCGATCTTCGAGTCGCCGCAGTTGCGGGAGCTCATCGATCTCTCCCGGCCGGTCGCGATCATTCTGGCCGCGATCATCCACCACGTGCCCGACGAGCAGGACCCGGAGGCGGTCGTCCGCCGGCTGCACGACTTCGTGGTGCCGGGCAGCCATTTCGTGCTGACGCACCTGCACGACTCCGACGAGGACCCGAACGTGGACGAGGCCAAGCGGGTCATCCAGCGGGACCTGGGCGGCTCGATCTTCCGGTCCGCCGACCGGATCCGCGGCTTCCTCGACGGGCTGGAGATCCTGGAGCCGGGCGTGGCGCCGGTGACCGCGTGGCGGCCCAACGGCCCGGCCGGCGAACTGGAGCATCCGCTGCACACGCAGATGGTGGCGGCCATGGCGCGCAGGAACTGACCCGCGCGGTCGCACCGCGCCGGGCGTCTTCGCGGCACCGGGGAACCTCACGGCCCTGTCGGGCGGTGGGGTTCCTTGTATTCGGGCGGGTGCGCGGCCGTCCCGCCGGGACCGTGTCGCTCGGTAGCCGACCGGTGGCGCGTTCCGTGGGGGTCACCCTGTCCCCACCGGATTGCATAGGTTAGCCTAACTTTATGTAGGTAAGGCTTCCTTTAATAAAAGCCGGCCTGACCTGCGTGTCCGCGTCCACCCACCCGTACCCGGCCGCCCGCCGGGTATCGGTCATGCCCGCATCCAGGAGGACAATCGATGAGTTCCCTCGCGCGGCCCACCGACGACCCGCCGGACGGCATCGCGCCCGCGCCCGTCGAGCCGGACCGCACGGCCCACCTGTTCGACGACGGCAACGTGGATCGGTACCGGCGGTCGGTGACCGAGGCCGTCGAACGGGTGGCGAGCAGACTCGCCCGGGTCGACCGGCCCTTCACCGGGATAACGGCGGCCGAACTCGAACCCGAGTTCGCCGCCATCGACCTGGACAAACCGCTGGGCGACCCGGCCGAGGCCCTCGACGAGCTGGAACGCGTCTACCTCCGCGACGCCGTCTACTTCCACCACCCCCGCTACCTCGGCCACCTCAACTGCCCCGTGGTCATCCCGGCCCTGATCGGCGAGACCGTCATCTCCTCGATCAACTCCTCCCTGGACACCTGGGACCAGAGCGCCGGCGGCACCCTCATCGAACGCCGGCTCATCGACTGGACCGCCGGGCGCCTCGGGCTGGGCGCGGCGGCCGACGGCGTCTTCACCAGCGGCGGGACGCAGTCCAACCTGCAGGCGCTGCTCATGGCGCGCGAGGAGGCCCGCGAGCGCGCGCTCGCCGATCCGCGCAACGCCGCGTGGACGGCCGCCGACGTGCTGCCGCGGCTGCGGGTCCTGACCTCCGAGGTGAGCCACTTCAGCATCGCCAAGTCCGCGGCGTTACTGGGCCTGGGGTACGAGGCCGTGGTCTCCGTGCCGTGCGACGCGGACCGCCGGATGCGGCCCGCCGCCCTGGCGGCCGAGCTCGACCGGTGCCGCCGTGCGGGGCTCATCCCCATGGCGGTCGTCGCGACCGCGGGGACCACCGACTTCGGCAGCATCGACCCGATCCCGCGGATCGCCGACCTGTGCGCCGAGGCCGGCGCGTGGCTGCACGTCGACGCCGCCTACGGCTGCGGGCTGCTCGTCTCCCGCCGCCGCCACCTGCTGGACGGGATCGAGCGGGCCGACTCGGTCACCGTCGACTACCACAAGTCGTTCTTCCAGCCGGTCAGCTCCAGCGCGGTCCTCGTGCGCGACCGCGCCGCCCTGCGGCACGCCACCTACCACGCCGACTACCTCAACCCCGAACGGGCCGTGCGCGAGCTGGTCCCGAACCAGGTCGACAAGAGCCTGCAGACCACCCGGCGCTTCGACGCCCTCAAGCTCTGGCTCACGCTGCGCATCATGGGGGCCGACGGCGTCGGCGAACTCTTCGACGACGTGCTCGACCTCGCCGCCGCCGGGTGGGCGCTGCTGGACGAGGACCCGCGCTTCGAGGTCGTGGTCCGGCCGCAGCTCAGCACCCTGGTGTTCCGCTATCTGCCGCCCGGCGGCGCCGACGACCCGGCCCTGGCCGACGCCGTCAACCTGCACGCGCGCGCGGCGCTGCTCGCCTCCGGCGACGCCGTGGTCGCCGGCACCAAGGTCGACGGCCGGCACCACCTCAAGTTCACGCTGCTCAACCCGCGGACCACCCCCGGCGACATCGCGGCCGTGCTCGACCTCATCGCCGACCACGGTCGGCGGTACCTGTCCGAACTCGCGGGCCGCGAGCTCAGCGGCTCGCACGCGAGCTGACCGACGCCCACCAGCGGGAGAACCAGTTGCCCAGCACACCCGACGCCCACGACTTCATCGCCATCGGCCTGGGTCCCTTCAACCTCGGCCTGGCCTGCCTGACCGCCCCTATCCCCGACCTCAACGGCCTGTTCCTGGAGGAGAAGCCGGAGTTCGACTGGCATCCGGGCATGCTCCTGGAGACCGCCGAGCTGCAGACGCCGTTCATGGCCGACCTCGTCACCCTGGCCGACCCCACCTCCCCGTTCTCCTTCCTCAACTACGTGAAGGAGGCGGGGCACCTCTACTCGTTCTACATCCGCGAGCGGTTCTATCCGCTGCGCAGCGAGTACAACGACTACTGCCGGTGGGCCGCGGGCCGGCTCGGTGACGCCGTCCGGTTCGGGCACCACGTCGCCGCGGTCGAGTACGACGACCACGACGGGATGTACGTCGTCCACTCCGTCGAGCGCGCCACCGGCGAGCGCCGGACGCACCGCGCCCCGCGGCTGGTCCTGGGCACGGGGACCCCGCCCTACCTGCCCGAGCCGTGCCGCGGCCTGGCCGGCGACGCCGTGCACAGCTCCCGCTACCTCGACAGCAAGGAGGCGCTGCAGGCCAAGTCGAGCATCACCGTGGTGGGCAGCGGGCAGAGCGCCGCCGAGATCTACCACGACCTGCTGCAGGACATCGACCGGGGCGGTTACGCGCTCAACTGGATCACCCGCTCGCCGCGGTTCTTCCCGCTGGAGTACACCAAGCTCACGCTGGAGATGACCTCGCCGGAGTACGCCGACTACTTCCACGCGCTGCCGTCCCGGACCCGGGACCGCCTCGTGGCCTCCCAGAAGAACCTGTACAAGGGCATCAACTCCTCGCTGATCGACGAGATCTTCGACCTGCTGTACGTGAAGAACCGGCGCGGGCCGTGCCCCACCCGGCTCATGACCAACACGGCCGTGACCGGCGCCCGGTACGACGAGGCGCGCGGGGAGTACGCCCTGGCCCTGCGCCAGGTCGAGCAGGAGCGGGACTTCGGCCTGGCCACCGAGGGACTGGTGCTGGCCACCGGGTACCGGTACGAGCCGCCGTCGTTCCTCTCCCCCATCGCGGACCGGATCCGGTGGGACTCCGCGGGCCGGTTCGCGGTGCGGCGCGACTACACGATCGACACCGCGGGCGGCGGCGTCTTCGTGCAGAACGCCGAACTGCACACGCACGGCTTCGTGGCCCCCGACCTGGGCATGGCCGCCTACCGCAACTCCTGCATCATCCGCGCCATGCTGGGCCGCGAGTACTACCCGATCGAGCGGTCGATCGCGTTCCAGGAGTTCGGTGCGCCCGCCGACGAGAACCGGCCGGCGAAGGCGGCCACCGCGTGAGCGCGGCGGTCCCGGGAGCGGGCGGAACCGTGTTCACCCGCACCGACGAACGGCTCGGGGGGTTCGCGCTGCGGCACGTCGACCCGGCGGCCGACGCCGTCCTGCTGCACGGCTGGCTCACCCACCCCAAGTCGGTGTTCTGGCAGATGGGGGACGCCACGGTCGCCGACGTGCGGCGGCAGTTCCGGCAGACCACCGAGTCCGCGCACGCCGACGCGTTCCTCGGCCTGCACGACGGCCGCCCGGCGTTCCTGGCCGAGCGGTACGACCCCGCCCACAGCGAGCTGCGCGGCAGGTACGCCGCGCGGCCGGGCGACGTCGGCATGCACTTTCTGGTCGCCCCCACCGACCGGCCGCTGCACGGCTTCAGCCGGGCGGTGATCACGACCGTCATGGAACTGCTGTTCGCCGACCCGGCCGCCCGCCGCGTCGTGGTGGAGCCGGACGTGCGCAACCACCCCGTCCACGTCCTCAACGCCGCGGTCGGCTTCCGGGTGATCGGCACCGTGGCGCTGTCCGGCAAGGACGCCTACCTCAGCACCTGCACCCGCGAGCAGTACCTGGCCGCCCGCGCGGCGGCCGCCGTCGAAGGAGCCAACGGATGACCCTTCCCCAACGCGCTTCGGGCGACGCCGTCGCCCACCTGACCGCCGCCAACTGGGACCGCGCCAACCGGCTGCTGGTGCGCAAGGCCCTCGCGGAGTACGCGCACGAGCGGCTGGTCACGCCCGAGCCCACCGCCGACGGCGGCTACGTCGTGCGCGGCGACGGCGGGACGGTGGAGTACCGGTTCACCGCCCGGGTACGCGCGCTCGACCACTGGCAGGTGGACGCCGACAGCATCACGCGGCACCGTGCCGGCGCCGAGCTGCCGCTGGACGCCCTGGACCTGGTGCTGGACCTGCGCGACAGCCTCGCCCTGGGCGACGGCGTGCTTCCCGTCTACCTGGAGGAACTCACCAGCACGCTGGCCGGCAGCGCCTACAAGCTGTCCCGGCCGCCGGTGAGCGCCGCCGAGCTGGCGCGCGCCGGCTTCCAGGCGATCGAGGCGGGGATGACCGAGGGCCACCCATGCTTCGTCGCCAACAACGGGCGGCTCGGCTTCGACTCCACGGAGTACCTGGGCTACGCCCCCGAGACCGGCTCCCGGGTCCGTCTGGTGTGGGTGGCGGCGCGCCGGGAGCGGTCCACGTTCACGTGTTCGCCCGACATCGACTACGACCGGCTGATCGCCGGCGAACTGGACGCGGACACGCTGCGGGCGTTCGCGGCCCGGCTGGCCGAGCGGGGCGGCGACCTCGCCGGCTACCACCTCATCCCCGTCCACCCGTGGCAGTGGGAGAACCGGCTGTCGGTCACCTTCGCCGGAGACGTCGCCCGGGGCGACCTCGTGTACCTGGGGCCCGGCCCGGACGACTACCAGCCGCAGCAGTCGATCCGGACGTTCTTCAACATCTCCGAGCCGTCGCGGCACTACGTGAAGACCGCGCTCTCCGTGCTCAACATGGGCTTCGTGCGCGGGCTCTCGGCCAAGTACATGAAGGCGACCCCGGCCATCAACGACTGGGTGGCCCACCTGGTGTCCGGCGACGAGGTGCTGCGCCGGACCGGGTTCACCGTGCTGCGCGAGCGGGCGGCGATCGGGTACCACAACGAGCGCTACGCGGCGGGGTCCCCGCCCGGCTCGCCGTACACGAAGATGCTCGCCGCGCTGTGGCGGGAGAGCCCGGTGCCGGCCCTGGAGCCCGGAGAGCGGCTCGCCACCATGGCGTCGCTGCTGCACGTCGACCGCGCGGGCGCCTCGGTGGCCGGCGCGCTCATCGCCGAGTCGGGGCTCCCGGCGCCGACGTGGCTGCGCCGCTACCTGGACGCCTACCTGACGCCGGTGCTGCACTGCTTCTACGCCCACCGGCTGGTGTTCATGCCGCACGGCGAGAACATCATCCTGGTCCTGAGGGACGGGGTGCCCCGGCGGGCCATAATGAAGGACATCGGCGAGGAGGTCGGGCTGCTCGACCCGGACACCCCGCTCCCGCCGGAAGTGGACCGGATCCGCGCCGAGGTGCCCGACGACGAGAAGCTGCTGTCGATCCTCACCGACGTCTTCGACTGCTTCCTGCGGTTCCTCAACGCGATCATGGCGGAGGAGGGCCTGCTGACGGAGGCGGAGTTCTGGCGCACCGTCGCCGAGTGCGTCACCGACTACCAGGAGTCCGTACCGCACCTGGCGGAGGAGTTCGCGAGGTACGACATCTTCACCGAGCGATTCCGGCTGTCATGCCTGAACAGGTTGCAGCTCCGCAAGAACACCGAGATGGTCGACCTGCAGGACCCCTCCAGCGCACTCCAGTTCGCGGGGACGCTGGAGAACCCGATCGCCCGGTTCGCCGGGCGGACGGCCCCCCGGCGACCGGCGGAGGAAACGGCCGTCGGCAGGTGACAGCGTCGCGGCGGCCGGGAGGGACGTGGCTCCCGGCCGCCGCGGCTCCGCGCGTACGTGACCTTACCGGCGGTGTCAGTGCTCATGCCCGCCATCGTGCGCCATCCGCCCGCCACGTCGGCGGGTTTCCGTGGAAGCGCTCAGAGCTGCGAGCGACCGTTCCGCCAGTACCCCATGAAGGCGACGGCGTGCCTGGGCACGCCGTGGTCGTTCACCATGAGACGGCGCAGCCGCTTGATCACGCCGGCCTCGCCCGCCAGCCAGCCATAGAGCTCTCCCGCGGCGGCGTCCACCTGGTCCGTGGGCGCGTCGGGTACCTCCCACAGGATCGCGCCCTCACCGTCGATGTCGACGTCGTCCACGTGCTCGGTGCCGGCTCGCTCGCCCGGCCCGCACAGCTCCGTCAGCGCGGCGCGCACGGCCGACTCCAGCAGCTCGCCGTGCGGTCTGGCCGCGTCACCCCGGACCGACCACCGCACCTCGACGCCCTCCGGGAGCCGCCAGGACTGCCGGTCGCCGTCCGCGGGGACCTCGACGCAGACGATTCCGCGCGCGTCCGGCGGAAGGGCCTCGACGATGGACGCCATGGCCGGGACGGCGGTCTCGTCACCGGCCAGCAGCAGCCGCCGGGCGGTGGCGGGCGGCGCCCACTCCACGCCCCACATGCGGCCGGTGCCCGGCCGGGCGGGGCCCACCAGGGCGACCGGCCCGCTCCGGTCGGCGGTGGCGGCCCACCGCGAGGCCGGGCCGGCGTGGCCGTTCTCCAGGCCGTGCAGAACGAAGTCGACGTCGAGCTCCCCGGCCTCGGGGCGGAAGGCGCGCACGGTGTAGGTGCGCAGCACGGGGCGGGTGTCCTCGGGCATGGCCTGCCAGGCGGCGTACCAGCCGTCGCCGTCGGGGACGTCGGCGACCGTCCGGCCGGGGGCGGGCAGCATGAGCTTGATGCGCTGGTCGTCCCCGCCGAAACCGAACTCGCGCAGGGAGTCGCCGCCGAACGTGATCCGCACGAAGTTCGGTCCGAGCCGTTGACGGCCGGCCACCTCGACCGGGTACACGCGGTAGCCGGGTGCCGCGGTGGCGCTCCGCGCGTCGGTGGCTCTGCCCGTGGACATGCGCTCTCCTTTGGTTCCGCTCGCGAACACGAGAAGGCCAGCCTAAGGCAAGGCTTGCCTTACCGAAACCCCGCAGGCGGCGGAAATGGCGGAATTCATGCGGACGGATCGCCGTCCCCGCCGTTACCGGCCGCTTCCGGCGGGCGGCCGCGGGCCGAGGCGGCGCGGCGCGGAGCGCGCGACATGGACGACGTACCGGGAACCGGTGATCGGGCGCGATCAGTACCGGACGAGCCGCGGTTCGCCGTCGCCGAACGGACGCCGGCCGATCCCGTTGGCGCGCGGCCAGGCGCGCGACGCGCCCCAGGCCGGGCGGGCATCGGCGTCGCACACCACAGGAACCCAGTTGGGATCGCCCGCCGACCGGGCCGCGCCGTCGCGCCGGCTCATCCGCGGGCCTGCCGCTCGCCGAGCAGTTCCGGCTCGACGTGCCGTACCCCCGGGAGGGCGGCGATCGCGGCCGTTCGCCGCAGGGCGGCGGCGATACCGCCGTCGGCCGCCCGCACCCAGGCGGCGTGCGGGGCATAGCCCAGGATCCGGTCCATCCGGTACCCGGTCCGTTCCAGTTCGCCGCGGTGCCGTTCGGCCCGGTCGCCCTCGGAGTAGCGGACCAGCACCCGCCCGGTGGGGACCACGAGATCGCCGCCGGGAACGCGCCGGTAGACGGGCCCGAGCACCGCGTCGCCGGACGGTGGCCGCGCCGCCTCGCGGACCGGCCGGACGGCGGGGACCGGGCGGTCGGGGCGGTGCACGGCGACGAGGTCGGCGGCGAGCCGGTACCGGGCCGGGCCGGGGCCGGCCGGACCGGCCGGGACCGTCACCTCCAGCGGCGCCACGGCCGATTCCGGGTGTCGCACACCGGCCATTGTCGCACGTCGGCGAGGGTAGGCCGTGTGCGGGACGGGGCATGCCTGGAGAGGAGGCACGCAGCCGCGACGCATGAGGGGGAGGCGTCATGATCTCGTTCCGGTACGGGGGCGCCCAGGGGGTCCGCCACGAGCTGCAGGACCAGGACGACCTGGTCGTCGTCCGGACGTGGCGGCGCGGCGCGCGGCACGACGTCTCACCACTATCGGCCCGCAGCCGCGCGGCCCGCGACCAGCTCACGCCGCTGTTCGGCTTCCCGCTCGCCGGAGTGGGCGTGTACGGCGCGCCGCCGGGCGCCGCCCCGGAGCTGTCCTCGACGCTGGACGCCGATCCCGAGATCCAGTTCGCCGGTCGCGGGCTGCGCGACGAGCACGGCGCCCCGGTGCTGTACACCGAGAACGTGTTCGTGCGGTTCGCCACCGGCACCACGCCCGGCGCGCGCGAGCGGCTGCTGCGGGCGGCCGGGCTGGTGGTGAAGCGCGAGGTGGAGTACGCGCCGGACGCCTTCTTCGTCGCGGCGCCGCCCGGAACCGGCCGGGACGTCTTCGCCATCGCCGAGGAATTGCTGGAGCACGAGGAGATCGACCTGTGCCACCCGGAGCTCCTCCGCGAGGTCAGCCGCAAACGCGCGTTCCCCCAGCAGTGGCACCTGGCCGCGGCCGTCGTCGAGGGCGAGCACATCGACGCGCACGCCGGAGTGGTGGCGGCCTGGGGGGTCAGCCGAGGTGAGGGCACCACGATCTGTGTCATCGACGACGGCGTGGACGTCGGGCACGAGGAGTTCGCCTCGGCCGGCAAGATCGTCGCGCCGCGCTCGCTCAGCGGGCTGCGCGGTGGCGACCCCCGCCCGGGGGACGGCGACAACCACGGCACCGCGTGTGCGGGGGTCGCCTGCGCGGACGGCAACTGGGGTGCCTCGGGCGTGGCCCCGGCCGCGCGGCTCATGCCGATCCGGCTGGTCTCCGGGCTGGGTTCCCAGGACGAGGCCGACGCGTTCGCCTGGGCGGCCGACAACGGCGCCGACGTCATCTCGGTGAGCTGGGGACCACCGGACGGGCCGTGGTGGAATCCGCAGGATCCCGCGCACGACCGGCGGGTGCCCATGCCGGACAGCACCCGGCTGGCCATCGACCACGCCGTCACGGCCGGGCGCGGCGGGCGGGGCTGCGTCATCGTGTGGGCGGCCGGCAACGGTGCCGAGAGCGTGGACAACGACGGGTACGCGAGCTACGAGAAGGTCATCGCCGTGGCGGCCTGCAACGACTCGGGCCGGCAGAGCGCCTACAGCGACCACGGCGCCGCCATCTGGTGCGCGTTCCCCAGCAGCGACGGCGTGCCGTCCCGGACACCCGGCATCTGGACGACGGACCGGTCGGGCAACGACGGCTACAACCCCGGCGGCGGCGGGGCGCTCGGCGATTCGGGCGGCGACTACACCAACTCGTTCGGCGGCACGTCGAGCGCGGCGCCGGGGGTCGCGGGCGTGGCGGCCCTGGTGCTGTCCGTCGCTCCGGAGCTGTCGTGGACCGAGGTGCGGGAGGTGCTGCGCACTTCGTGCGAGCGGATCGACGACGGCCCCGGAGAGTACGACGAGAACGGGCACAGCGACCGGTACGGCTACGGGCGGATCGACGCCGAACTGGCGGTGGCCAAGGTGCGCGCCCGCCGGACGCTGACCGCCCCGTCCTCCGACGGCTGAGCGCACCGCCCGCTCACGTGCCCTCCGGCGGGCCGGGCGGTTGCCGGGCGGGGGCGGTGGCGCCATCATGGGTGCGCCGCACCGGGCCGTGCCCGGCGCCGGGCACGATATCCGAGCGGACGGGAGCGCGGGCGCATGACGGATCAGGAACCGATCGACCCGGCACTCCCCGGCCTCGTCGGATCGATCTACTGGGTCGACGAGATCGTCCACCGGGTGAGATCGCAGGGGCGCTCGCCCGACCCCGATCAGGTCGCCGCCGACCTGGACTTCGTCCAGCGGACCCGCCGGGAGATCTCGGCGGAGGACCCCCTTCCGGCGCGCGCCCACGGGGAACTGGCGCGGATCGCCATGGCGTTCGACCTGCTCGGCAAGACCACCGCGGCCGTGGACACGCTCACCGAGATCACCCTGCGAGGCCCCGAGTCGGGTCCGGTGAGCGGCCCCTTCGCGGCCAGGCTGACCGCCTACCTCCGGCTCGCCGAACTGCACCGCGCGGCGGGTGACACCGGCCGCGCGGCCGCGGCGCTGCTGGAGCGCGACGCGGTGCTGGCCGCCGTTGCCGGCCCGCCGGACGCCGCACGCGCCGACGACCTCGACGTCCTCGAACAGCGCGTCCGCGGCGCCGCCGCCCTCGCCGGACTCGGCGGCCGCACCGCCGAGGCGCGCGCCATCCTGGCCGACGTCGGGGAGCGGGCGACCTCGCGGCCCACGGTCCTCGGGTCCAGCCCGGATTTCTCCCGGCCCTGGCGGGTGCGCCGGGACGCCGACCGCGCCCTCGCGGGCATCGACGCCGCAGAGGGCCGCCACGCCCAGGCCGGCTGGGCGTACGTGGATCTCGCTCGTGCCGAGGAGGCGGTGTTCCTGGCGGGGGACGGCTACCTCGGCGGCGCGTGGCGCCGGGCCATGGGCGACCGGCTCCGGGCGATGGAGTGCTTCCTCGCCGCGCGAGAGTGGAGGCAGGCGGAGCGGGAGGCCCGCACGGTCCTGCACAGTGTCGCCGCCAGCGAACGCGTCGACGACATCGAATTGAAGAGCCGGGAGCGGCGATCGTTCGAAGAACTCCGCCGATTGACGCACACGGCGCAGCCGAAGGCGACGCAGGCGCTGGCCGTGGCCTTGGTCCGCCAGGGAGACCACGGCGCCCCCGTCGACCCCGACGTCGTCGAGCTGAACGTCCCCGCGACCCTCTCCGCGGGCCGGAGCCACCTCCTCGGCGTGTGGCGGGAGGCGCTGGCACGCCAGCTCAACGTGCTGGAGTCCACCCTCGCCACGCGGACCTGGAGCCGGGATCCGCAGCGGGCGGAACGGCAGGCCCGCACGGTCCTGTACAACGTCGCGAGGCAGGAGCGTCTCCACTACCAGGCCGCGTCCCGGCACGACCGGGATCCGGCGCTGACGGAACTCGACCGGCTGGGCGCCGAGGCGGGCCGGCAGGCGCGGAAGGTCCTGGTGCTGGCGCTGGCCCGCCAGGGAGAGTGGCGCCGGGTGGCCGAGGCCGCCGGGGACGTCGCCGGGCTGGCGGCCTCCCCCGGTGATCTGGGCGGCGTCGGGCAGAACTGGCGGCTCCGGCCGGCGCCCGACGACGAGGACGTCGTCCATGTCCTGGAGCGGCTGCCCCGCAATCGGCGGACCCGGCCCGGCGACCGCCCCTACCTGCTGCCCTGGGAGACCCCGGAGGTCGCGCGCACCCCCGCGGCGGGCCTGCCGGGCGCGGTCACCACCGCGGCGGCCTCTCGCGACCGGGCGTCGACCGCCCCGGAACGCGCCCGCATCCGCCGGGCCCGGCTGGCGGCGGGACGGGAGGGCAGGGGGCGGACCCCCGGCCGCTGAGCCCGGACCAACGCCCCCGGCTCGCCGGAGCCGCGCCCGGTCCGGGCCTCCCGGACCGGGAAACGGCTCGCGCGGCGCCCGCGCCGCAAGTACCGTGGCGCCATGACGCTCAGCTACGACCGGTACCGCGCCGAGATCGCCGCGCAGACCGGCCTGCTCCGCGAACACGTGGCGGAGGCCGACCTCGCGACGCGGGTGCCGTCCTGCCCGGGCTGGAACCTCGCCGAACTCCTCGGCCACGTCGGCGGCGCGCACCGATGGGCGGAGACGGCCGTACGGACGCGGAGCACCGAACCGGTCCCCGATGACCTGGTCAACGACGTCGCCGGATACGCCGGCACCGACCGCGCCACCCTCGACGCCTGGCTCACCGAAGGCGCCGCCCGGCTCACCGAGGCGCTGCGCGCCACTCCCCCGGACACCCCGGTGTGGACCCCCACCGAGAACCGGACGCCGATGTTCTGGGCGCGCCGCATGACCCACGAGACGCTCATGCACCGGGCCGACGCCGCACTGGCCCTCGGCCTCCCCTTCACCGTCGCCGGGGAGGTCGCCCTCGACGCGCTCGACGAGTGGACGGAGTACGGCACCTACCCCGAGGCCGTCGGCCCGGGCGACGGCACCCCGTCCCTGCTCGGCCCCGGCCGCACTCTGACCCTGCGGGCCACCAACACCGACGCCCACTGGTTCATCGACCTCACCGGCCCGGCCGCCACCCGGCACCGCACCACCACACCACCCCCGGCGGCGGCCACGGCCCGTGGCACGCTGACCGACCTGCTCTTCCTGGTCTACGACCGCCCCCTGCCGGAGGGCCGCGTCGAACGCACCGGCGATTCGGCGCTGCTGGAGGAGTGGCTGACCCGGGCACGGTTCTGGCTCGGCTAGCCGGGTGAGCGGCGGCGCGGACCCGCGTGGCCGCAACCGGTCCGCGGTTCCGCCCCGGTCCGCCATCGGCACGGCGGCCCGATGGCCGGGCCGCCGGTGACCTTCGAGCCCGGGCCGTCAACCGATTGCCAACCGGATCACACCCGCTCGGCCGACGGCTCCCCCAGCGCCTCCCTGTGCCACCATGGGAGGGCACCCGACCCGACGAGGAGGACTGTGTCCCCCGAGGAGCAGGACGGCCCGGCGCGACGCTCGAACGGCAACCGGAAGCCACACGCCACCATCTACGACATCGCCCGGCATCTCGGCGTCAGCCCGTCGACGGTGTCGCGCGCGCTCAATAAGCCGGGGCGGATCAACGCCCGGACCGAGCGGCGGATCCGGGAGGCCGCGGCCGAGCTGAATTACCGGCTCAACCCCATGGCGCGGGCGCTGCCGACCGGGCGGACCGGGACGATGGGGCTGATCCTCTCCGACATCACCAACCCGGTGTACTTCACGCTCGTGCGGGGCGCGGAGCGGGTCACGGCGGCGGAGGGGTACACGCTGGTCCTCGCCGAGTCGCAGGAGTCCGGGGAGCTGGAGGCGCGGACGGCGGAGCGGCTGCTGGCATCCGTCGACGGGCTCGTTCTCGTCTCCTCGCGGCTGGAGGACGGGCACATCGAGACGCTGGCCGGGCAGAAGCCGCTCGTCACCGTCAACCGGCGGGTGGCGGGGGTGCCCGGGGTCGTTCCGGACGTCACGCCCGGCATCCTCGACGCCCTCGACCATCTGGCGGCGCTCGGGCACCGTTCGCTCGCGTTCCTGTCGGGGCCGCGCGGGTCGTGGATGAACCGGCTCCGGTGGGACACGCTGCTCGACGAGGCGCCGAAGCGCGGGATGACGATCGT
Organism: Marinactinospora rubrisoli; assembly: GCF_042664915.1. Taxonomy (NCBI): domain Bacteria; kingdom Bacillati; phylum Actinomycetota; class Actinomycetes; order Streptosporangiales; family Nocardiopsidaceae; genus Marinactinospora; species Marinactinospora rubrisoli. The sequence goes on along the minus strand of NZ_JBHTBH010000005.1, from coordinate 394,485 downwards.
GGAGATCGGCCCCGGCGCCCCGACCCTCGACGGTGGGCGCGCGGCCGTCCGCCGCGTCCGGGCGTCCGGCGTCACCGCCGTGATCGCCTACAACGACCTGATGGCCATCGGCCTGCTCGACGCCTGCCGGAGCGCCGGCCTGGACGTCCCCGCGGGCCTGAGCATCGTCGGGTTCGATGACATCTTCGGGTCCGACTTCACCTCGCCGCCGATGACGACGATCCGCACGCCTCTCGACCTCGCCGGCGAGGAGGCGGTGCGCCGGCTGATCGCCGCCGTCGATGGGGCGGCGGAGCCGGAGCGCCCACGGGTCGGCACCGAGTTCGTCCTGCGGGCGTCGACGGCCGCCCCCGCGCGCTGACCTCCGCCGCCTCTCCGCCGCCCCTCGGACGGCCGGTCAGAGCGTTTCGCCGGCGTCGGCGAGCAGGGTGCTCCCCGTCATGAACGCCGACAGGTCGCTGGCGCAGAACAGCACCACCCGGGCGATGTCGTCGGGAACCCCCATCCGGCCGATGCGGCTGTTCGTCATGACCGGCATCGTGTCGCCCGCCTCCGCCGTGGTGTCCCCAGCGGCGGCCGCCGCCAGCCGGTTGCCCTCCGTAGGGACGTAGGTCGGGGCGACGCCCAGTACGCGGATGCCCCGCGGGGCGAGTTCCAGGGCCAGCTGCCGGGTCAGGCCACGGACGGCGTGCTTGGAGGCGACATAGGCGGCGAGTCCCGGCCCGCTCGCCCGGAATCCGGCGGTGGAGGCGACGTTCACGATCACGCCGCCGTGGCCGGCGTCCGTCATCCGGCGGGCGGCCTCGCGGGACCCGGCGAGGGCGCCGCGGGCGTTGACGGCGAGCACGCGGTCCCACAGTTCGTCGGTCACTTCGAGGAGGGGCGCCGCCGGGAAGATGCCCGCGTTGTTCACCCACACGTCGACGCCGCCCAGGCTTTCCGCCGCCAGGCCGGCCGCCGCCGTCACGGTCGCGGTGTCCGTCACGTCCATGAACGTCCCGAGGGCCTGGACGGGGTGGCGCGCGCCGAGATCCTTCGCCGCGGCGACGGCCAGCGCCTCGTCGACGTCGCCGATCAGCACGTTCGCGCCCGCCTCCGCGAGGCGCAGCGCGATGGCCTTGCCGAGGCCGCGTCCGCCGCCCGTGACGACGGCGGTCCGCCCGGCGAGTGAGATGAGCTCGCCGAGAGAACGGCCGGAGACGTCGGGAATGGGCATGGTCTTCTCCTTATTCGGATGGGGGGTGGTGCGGGTCAGAACGCGGCCGTCGCGCCGGTGCCGCCGGTAGGCGGGGCGGTGAGCGGGCGGCGGCCGGACAGCGGCCCGGCGCCGCCGCGCAGGACCGTGCCGTCCGGGAACCGGATCTCCGCCGTCGAGCACGCCGGCACGTCGACGGAGATCGCCAGTTCGCCGTCCGCCACGCGCCAGTCGACCGCGATGGTGCCCTGGGGGCCGTCGAACGTGCCCCGCGCCCAGGTGATCGACGGGGTCAGGACGGGGGCGACGACGAACGACTCCCAGGCCACCGACCCCGGCGACTGCCGGAGCCCGAGGGTGTGCGTGTGCAGGAAGCGGACGACCGCCCCCTTGCTGTAATGGTTGAGGGAGGCGGTGGCGGTGCCGTCGGCGTCGACGCCGTCCCAGTCCTCCCAGATCGTCGTCGCGCCCCGGTCGAGCATGCCGAGCCAGGACGGCGACGTCCGCTGGAACAGCAGCGCGTAGGCGACGTCGGCGTGCCCGGTGTCGGCGAGCACGGGCAGCAGGTCCGCGGTGGAGAGGAACCCGGTCCCCAGGTGCCCGCCGGCCTCCTCGATGAGCGCGACCAGGTGGCCGGCCGCACGGGCCCGGAGCCGATCGGGCACCAGGCCGAACGCGAGGGCGCGCACGTAACCGGCCTGGGTGCCGGCGCTGACGCGGCCGTCGGCGTCGAGGAACTCGCGCCGCCACGCGGCCCGCACCCGCTCGGCGAGCGCGGCGTAGCGCTCGGCGTCGGCGGCCCGGCCGAGGACGCGGGCGATCGCGGCGAGGGTGTGCGCCGAACGGAACAGGTAGGCGGTGCCGACCTCGCCCTTGTCGGCCGTGTACCAGGCCATCGGGTCATTCTGCACCGGGTCGATGAGCGTCCCGTCGGCCGCGCGCTTCTTGGGCTCCAGCCACTCGCCCCAGTGGAAGGACCCGTCCCAGATGTACTCCTCGTGCGGCAGCGGCTCCGCCGAGCGCTCGATCCGCGAGGGGTGGCGGGCGGTGCGGGCCGTCGTGAGCGCGAACTCCACCCACCGGGTCATGGCGTCCCAGTTCTCGGCGAGGACCGCGCGGTCGCCGTACGTCCGGTACATCTCCCACGGCACCAGCACGATGGCGTCGCCCCAGCCGGCGGAGCCGGTGATGCCGTTCGACATCGGGTCGTCGTGCGCCTTCAGCCGGTTGTGGTCGGGTGAGACGTTGGCGATCCGGCCGTCGGCGAGCTGGTCGTCGCGCACCGACCGCAGCCACTTCCGGCTGAAGCCGGCCACGTCGTACAGCCGGGCGGCGGTGGGGGCGAAGACCTGGTAGTCGCCGGTCCAGCCGAGCCGTTCGCGGGTCGGGCAGTCGGTGGGGACGTCGACCGCGTTGCCGCGGAAGCTCCAGACCGCCGCGTCATGCAGCCGGTCGAGGTCGGGGTCGGAGCACGTGAAGGTCCCGGTCCGGCGCAGGTCGGTGTGCACCACCCGCATGACGATGCCGGACGGGTCGAGCGGCACGTCGCCGCGGGTGAGCCGGGCGTACCGGAACCCGTGCACGGTGTGCCGCGGCTCGAAGACCTGCCCGGGCTCCCCGGAGGAGATCACCTCGTCGCGCTGGACGAACCGGACCGACGGCCCGTCCGGTCCGCTCCAGCTGTCCAGGTGCGCGGTCGTCAGGTCGCCCCCGGAGTCGAGATGCTCGCCGTGGTCGATCACGGTACGGGTGCCGGCCGGGCCCAGGTCGCGCAGTGCGATCCACCCGGAGGCGTTCTGCCCGAAGTCGACGATGTGCGCGCCGTTCGCCAGCCGGGTCACCGAGATGGGCGCGCGCTGCTCGACCCGCCGGACCGGCGGCGCCGGCGACCAGGTGATCGGCGGTGCCGTGACGGCGTCGAGGCGGACCGGATGTTCGGCCGCGCCTGCGGCGGTGAGGTCGGTGGTCTGGCCGTCCATCAGGTCCGCCCGGGTGATCGAGCCGACGCGGGAGGTCCAGCCGGGCCCGGTGCGCACCACGGCCGTGCTCCCGTCGGTGTAGCGGATGTGCAGTTCGAGCCGGGCGGCGGTCGTCGTCCCCCACTTCGCCGGCTTCCGCCAGGCGCCCGAGCGGCCCCGGTACCATCCGTCCGAGAGCAGGATCTCCACCCGGTTGCCGCCCGGCCGCAGCGCCGCCGTGACATCGGCGGCCTGCGCGTACAGGGTGTCGGAGTACGAGGTGGAACCGGGCGCGAGCTCCGCCGTCCCGGCCCGCTCACCGTTCACGAACGCCTCGTACCCGCCCAGTGCCGTGGAGTACAGCCGCGCCGCCGCCACCTCCGTGCCGACCTCGAAGCGCCCGGCGAGCAGGTAGGCGGGACGGCTTCCCGGCTCCGGGACCTCCTCCTCCCACGGCGAGATCCACGCCGCCGACCAGTCCTCGGCCAGCAGCCCCGCCTCGAAGGCGTGCCACGGCGACCAGCCGGACGTTCCGTCCGCGCCGTGCACCCGGACCCGCCAGTCCACCGCCTCCCCGCTGCGCAGCGGCCGCCACGGCCAGTCCACGAACAGGTGCCGCGCCGACGAAGCGGTCACCGGTGGCCGGCCGGCGCCGTCGATCCGCGCCTGGAGCTCGTATCCCGCCTGGTCGCTCCAGCCGCGCGGCGGTTTCCAGGACAGCAGCAGTCGCGGTCCGCAGACCGGGAACCGGTCGCCGCCGCTGTCGATGCTCAGGTCGTAGGGTGCACACTCCACTGTGACTCCTTCGCGCCGTCTTCTGGTCCGGCCCCGCCCGGGGTCAGCGGACCGACCTGACCCGGGTGAAGACCAGCAGCCCGCCGATGAGGGCGAGCACCGCACCCGTCAGGTAAAGGATCGTGTAGTTCTGCTCGCCGCCGCTGGAGCCGATCCCGATGATGAACGGCGCGACGAGCGGCGCCAGGGCGCTCGGGATCTTCTGGGAGAACTGGACGACCGCCATGTAGCGTCCCGCCTCCGCGCGGTCGGGCAGCACGGCGATGACGATGGCCTGGTCGACCGCGCCGAACGCGGCGATCGCGAGCTGCATCAGCAGAGAGCCGACGACCAGGGTCACGAAGTCGTAGGCGAACGCCTCGATCACCGCGCCCGCCACGAAGAGCAGCGCTCCGATGAGGACGAACAGCCGGCGGCGGCGCAGCCGGTCGGAGAGGAACCCACCGACGATCGCCCCGAGCGTGGCGGCGACCAGGCCGAGGATGCCGATGCTCGCCACCGTCGCCGCCACCTCGCGGACCGGCAGGTCGAGGCGCTGAGCGTAGAAGAACGTGCTGAACGTCGTGTTGAAGTACAGGCCGGTGAAGAAGATGAGCCGACCGAGCCAGTTCCAGGCGAAGTCGGGGTGCCGGCGCGGACTGAACGCGTAGCTGGCGAGGATGGCCCGGACCGAGACGCGCGTGCCGACGGCCAGGTTCCGCGAGTCCGGCTCCTTGCCGACCACCAGGAAGACGGCGAGGAGCAGCACTCCGAGGACGCCGGGGAGCAGGAAGACGAGCGTGGTGCTCTCCGAGACGCCCGAGACGATCAGGACGCCGATGATCGGCGCGGCCTGGCCGGTGAAGCCGGTCAGGCCCGAGATCCGGCCGCGCTGCTCCTCCGGGATCCGGTCCGCCTGCATGGTGAGGATGGCCTGCGACGCGGCGGCCCATCCGAGCATCGCGAGGACCCAGCCCGCTCCGACGAGCAGCAGGTTCGGGGCGACGGCGATCCCGCCCAGCGCGGCGAGGCCGAGGAGGCCCCCGGCGATCAGGAAGGGCCGGCGGCGGCCGAGGCGGGTGCGGGTCCGGTCGCTCCAGACTCCGATCAGGGGACTCAGCGCGATGAAGATGAACTGGGCGGTGCCGGTGACGTACCCCAGTACCTCCTCGCGCCCCGGCGCGAGTTCGTCGATGCGCACCGCGAGCGAGTACGAGATCGGCACGACGTAGGCCATGGCGACGCCGAAGTTCGCGGCCATCATCGAGACGATGTAGCCCGCGCTCGCCTTCTCCAGCGGGGGCGCGGCGGCGTCCGGAACGGGTGTCGGGGCGGCGGGCGAGGTGGTGGTGTCGGTGGGCTCGGCGTCCTGCGTCATGGAAGGACCTCCTGCATAAGTCGCGAGGTCGGTGCACGGCCGCGCGTCACCGTTCGTGGGGAGCCCCGCCGGGCGCTCCCCGTGCGGGGGCGCGTGGCGGGTGGTGCCGGACGCGTGGGTGCTGGGGCGCCGCGCAGAGCGCGGCGGCGGGTGCGGGCGGCGGGCCGGGGCCGGGCCGCCCGGCGGTGGGGTCGGCGGGTTCGGTGGGGGTCGGGCGGCCGGTGACGCCGGCAACGGTTCCGGCGGTGCTCAGCGCGGTTCGCCGCCGGTGGGCTTGTGGTGGCCGATGCGCCGCCAGCGCTCGCGCAGCGCGCGGGCGGCCGCCTTGGGGCGCCGGTCGCGGGTGAAGACGCCCTTGCGGTTGCCGTCCACCCGGTGGATGCCGTTGGACGTCTGGAAGTCGGCGAAATTCCAGACCTGCTCGCCGACGACTTCCGGGACGCGGTCGAAGACGCGGTGGTACATGTCGAGGAAGGACCGCTGGAACTCCTCGGTCCATGGCGAGTCCCAGACCGAGTGCAGGCCCGGCAGCGTGTCGGCGCCGTACTCGGACATGATGATCGGCTTGCCGAACTTCGCGGCCCAGCCGCGCAGGTCGGCTTCGAGCCGGGCCTCGGCGGCCGGGAGGTCGCCGGTGTCGAGGTACCAGCCGTAGTAGCGGTTGAGGCAGATCACGTCGAGCAGGTCGGCGATCCGGTCGTTCTCGCAGGTGGCGAAGATGACGCTCGCGATCGTCACGGGGCGGGTGGGGTCGAGCTCGCGGGTGAGCGCGATGAGCGGCTCGAAGTACTCGCGTGCGCCCTCCTCGGTCGAGGACGGCTCGTTGGCGACGCACCACATCACGACGCTGGGGTGGTTCTTGTCGCGGGCGATCAGCTCGCGCAGGTGCCGCGCGTGCGCCGTCTGTGTCTCGTCGTTGAAGGTCTCGGGGGAGAACGTCGGTGTGGGAGCCTGCCCGGTGAGGCCGCCCGCGACGGCGAGGTTGAGCCCGACCGCCGCGGTCTCGTCGATGACGACGATTCCGTGCCGGTCCGCGAACTCCAGTACCTCCTCGGCGTAGGGGTAGTGCGAGGTGCGGAAGGAGTTGGCACCGACCCAGTCGAGCAACTGGAAGTCGTGCACGAGGTAGGCGTCGTCGTGCCCCTTGCCGCGCACCGGCGTGTCCTCGTGCTTGCCGAAGCCGGTGAAGTAGAACGGCTCGCCGTTGATCAGGAACTCGGCTCCGCGCACCTCGACGGTCCGGATCCCGAACGGCTGCGGGTAGCTGTCGGTGACGGTGTCGCCGTCGCGGATCTCGGCGACGAGGTCGTACAGGTAGGCCGCCCCGGGCCGCCAGAGCACCGCGTTCTCGATGCGCAGGGAACCGGCCGCGCCCTCGCCCCTGGCCACCTCGCCGCCGGTGGCGTCGAGCACGCGGACGGCGACTTCGGCGTCGCCGCTGGCCGTCACCGTGTAGTCCACGACGCCGGTGGTGCCGTCGATGGTCGTGACGACGGTGACGTCCTCGACGCGCAGCGCCGGTGCGCTGTACAGCCACACGGAGCGCGCGAGGCCGGCGTAGTTGTAGAAGTCGTGGAGGTAGGTCTGGCTGCGGCGGCCGTCCCGGGTCACAGTGATCGTCCCGGGGGGCAGCGTGACGTTGGTCAGCCGGTTGTCCACTCCGACGGTCAGCCGGAACGGTGCTCCGGGCGCGACGAGGTCGGTGATGTCGGCCTCGAACGGCGTGTAGCCGCCGGTGTGCTCGGCGACGAGCCGGTCGCCGACGTACACCCGGCCGGCGTGCGTGGCCGCGTCGAAGCGGACGAAGACGCGCTCCCCCGCCCAGCCGCGGGGGACCCACACGTCGCGCTGGTACCAGGCCCAGCCGACGTGGTCGCGGATCGACGGGTCGGTGAACAGGTCGTTGTAGCTGGCGGGGACGGCCGCCTCAAGGGCGCCGGGGAGCGGGCCGCTCCACGGAGCCGCCGTCTCGGGTCCCTCCACGGCGAACCGCCAGATTCCGTCGAGGTTCACGATCTCGCGGGTGGCGGTGGGGCGGGGTTTCAGCATGGGTGTCTCTCCAGGGGTCTGTGCGGGGGCGGCCCGCGCGGGCGGGTCCGGTCATGAGCGGGCGGCAAGCGGTTGCCGCCGCACGTGCCGGGCGTGCTCCCGTCAGAGGCCGCCGCGGCGGGCGACGTCGCCCAGCCACGTGAGGCTCGGCTTGGGGTGCCGCTGGAACGTCTCGCGGTCCACGGCGACGAGCCCGTAGGTCGGCGCCCAGTGGCCCCATTCGTAGTTGTCGAGCGCGCTCCAGTGCAGGTAGCCGCGCACGTCGATCCCCTCGTCCATGGCGGCGAACAGGTGCCGGAGTGCCTCAGAGGTGTAGGCGATCCGCCGCGCGTCGTCGCGGGTGGGGATGCCGTTCTCGGTGACGAGGATGGGGAGGCCACCGGTGGCCTGCCAGGTGTGCCGGACGGCGATGCCAAGGGCGTCCGGCCGGTAGGCGGCGCCGACGATGGTGTTGTCCGGGTGCGGCGGGTACGGTTCGATGCCCTCGCTCGTCACCCACTGGCTGGAGTAGGACTGCACGCCGACGAAGTCGTCGCCGCGCGATCCCTCCAGGTAGAGGTCCTCCCAGATGTACTCCAGCTCGCGCAGCTTCTCCTCGCCGCCGGGTCGCGCGACGAACGCCCGGCTGGCGACAGTCCAGCCCACCGCCGCGTCCGTTCGTTCGCGGACGATGTCGCGCACCGCGTGGTGCGCCTCGACCAGGCGGGCGCCGACTTCGGTGTCGGGCGGGGGCAGCGGCGGCCGCGGGCCGCCGTCCACGGTCGGGCTCTGCCAGCCCCCGGCCTGTCCCGACCGCATGGCCTGTTCCAGGGAGATCATCATGGCGAGCATGTTGGGTTCGTTCATGGTGGCCACCCACGGCACGCCGTCGAGGATGCTCGTCACGGCGGTCACGTAGCCGCGGAAGCGCTCGATCGCCCGCTCGCCCAGCCATCCCCCCTCCTCCATGAACCAGCGGGGCGTGGTGAAGTGGTGCAGCGTGATCACGGGGGTGAGCCCGAGTTCGAGCGCGGTGTCGATCATGCGGCGGTAGTGGGCGAGTTCGGCCTTGGAGATGAGCCCGGGGACCGGCTCGACGCGGGCCCACTCGACGCCGAAGCGGTAGGCGGTGAGCCCGGCGTCGGCCAGCAGCCGCATGTCCTCGGGGTAGCGGTGGTAGCTGTCGATGGCGTCGCCGCTGCGTTCCATGCCGGGCACCATGCCCTCGCGGACCCACCAGTCGCTGTTGACGTTGTTGCCCTCCACCTGGTGCGGCGCCGTGGCGGCTCCCCACAGGAAACCGGGGGGAAGTGCGGTCATCGGTGTGTTCCTTTCTCGGCGCTGTCCGGGTTCGGCGCGTGGTTGCGGACGGGGGTCGCGGGCAGCGTGCGCAGCGCCTCCGCCACCTGCCGCCGGAACCGTTCGTCGGCGGCGAGGTCCGGGCTGAGCGCGGCGAGCAGCGCGGTGTGCGGCGAGGGCGCCGTGCGGGCCCGCGCGACTTCGGGGGGTTCCTGGGAGCCGGAGCCCTGTCCCGCCGTCACCGTGGCGATCCAGGCGGCCACCGGCAGGGCGCAACCGGCGGCGGAGCGGCCCCGGGCGAGTTCGCGCTCGGCGACCGGAACGACGCGCAGCCGGAGTTTGGTCAGCTCGTCGGCGGCGATCTGGGCGAGCGGGTGCTCGATACGGCGGTTTCCGAATCTGGCGAGCAGGGCCCGCCGGTAGCCGGGGATGCCGAGTCCGGCGGGAAGGTGGCGCTCGGCGTCGTCCCACAGCCGCTCGACCCCCGCCCGGCAGACCGGGTCGGCGATCGCCTCCGCGACGGTGCGGTGCCCGCGGAGCCGGCCGAGCGAGGCGAGCAGCGTGTGCGCCGCGTTGAGCGTCCAGAGCTTGCGCGCCTCGTACGGCGCGATGTCGCCGACGAACCGGGCGCCGCGCGTCTCCCAGGCGGGGCGGCCGGCCGGGAAGTCGCCGCAGAGGACCCAGTCGGCGAACGGTTCGGTGATGACCGGTGCCGCGTCGTCCCACCCGGTGGCCTCGGCGATCTCACGGACGTCCTGCTCCCCGATCCGGGGCGTGATCCGGTCGACCGAGGTGGAGACGAACGCGACGTCGCGCTCGACCCAGGCGGCGAGCGCCGGTGCGACCTCCGCGGCGAGCCCGGTGAGGGCGCGGCGCAGGAAGGCCCCGTTGGCGGGGATGTTGTCGCACGGCACGATCGCCACGGGCGGGGCCCCGGCCTGGCGGCGGGCCGCCAGGCCGGGCAGGAGGCGGCCGAGCGCGCTCACCGGCCGGGCCACGGCGAGTCCGGGGCCGGCCGCCGCGGCGCGCAGGCGGTCGATGTCGGCGCGGACGACCGGGTCGGCGAGGTCGGGGCCGCCGTCGGGCCGCACCCGGTAGCCGCTCTCGGTGATCGTCAGGGTGACCACCGCGGTGCCCGGGGCGCTGAGGGCGGCCGTGAGCACGTCGGCGCGGTCTCCGGGGTGGACGGCGACGAGGTTGGGGACGACCTCGTGGCGGTCGCCCGCCGGCCCGCGTTCGACGAGCATGTAGAGCCCGTCCTGCGCGGCGAGCCGGTCGGCCGTCCCGCTGCGGCGTCCGGTGAAGCCGACGATGCCCCAGTGGGCGGCGTCGGCCGCGTGGGCGGTGTACCAGGTCTGGTGCGCCCGGGTGAACGCGCCGACACCGATGTGCACGATCCGCACCGGTGGCCGGGGAACGGCGCGCCCGGCGGCGCGGAGGGCGGCGCGCGTCAGCCGGATGGCCGGAGGGGCGGCGCTCACAGCTTGAACACCCGTCTCGGGATGGCGCCGACCAGGTCGTCGCTGATGAGCTCGGCCCGCGGCAGCGACAGCCGCCCCTCGCGGACCAGCCGGGCAAGGAAGCCGGCGTCGGCGCGGCGCGCGGTGTCGTGGCGGGCGGGGATGGAGAGGAAGGCGCGCGTGTCGTCGATGAATCCCGAGGTGCGGTAGAAGCCGGCCGTCTCGGTCACGGCGGACCGGAAGCGGGCGATCGAGTCGGGCGCGTCGAGGAACCACCAGGGAGCCCCGACGTAGACGGCCGGGTAGAAGCCGGCCAGCGGGGCGAGTTCCCGGGAGAAGGCCGACTCGTCGACCGTGAACAGGACGAGGTGCAGGTCGCGGTGGAGCCCGAACCGGTCCAGGAGGGGGCGCAGGCCCTCGGTGAAGCTGGTGGGGACGGGGATGTCGTGGCCCGTGTCGGGGCCGAAGCGCCGCAGGGTCGGGCGGCTGTGGTTGCGGTGGACGCCGGCATGGACGGTCATCACCAGGCCGTCCTCGACGCTCATCCGCGCCATCTGCAGGAGCATGTGCGCCCGGAAGGCGCGGCGCTGCCGCGGGTCGGCGGTGCCGGCGAGTGCGGCCTGGAACAGCCGTTCCGCCTCGCCGGGCTCCAGGTCGGCGGTGACCGGCTCGACCACTCCGTGGTCGGCCGACACCGCGCCGTGTGCGGCGAAGTACGCCCGGCGGGCTTCGAGGGCGGCGAGGTACCCGGCGAAGGTGGCGGGCGAGGCGGTGGTGGCCAGCAGCCGCTCCACCCGGGACCCGAAGTCCGGCCGCGCCGGATCGAGGTAGGCGTCGGGGCGGAACGTCGGGACGACACGGCCGGGCAGGCCCGAGGCGCGGATCGCGCGGTGGTGCGCGAGGTCGTCGAGGGGGTCGTCGGTGGTGGCGAGGAACTCGATCCCGAAGCGCTCGAACAGCGCGCGCGGCCGGAATCCGGGGTCGGCGAGCCGATCGCGGACCTCGTCGTAGACGCGATCGGCGGTCTTCGGCCCGAACTCGCCCTCGACGCCCAGAACCTCCGACAGCTCCTCTTCGAGCCAGTAGCCGGTCGCCGTCCCGGCGAAGAGGTGCCAGTGCTCGGCGAGCGAGCGCCAGATGGCACGGGCGTCGCCCGGGGCGGCGTCACCGACGCCGAGCGAGCCGAGCTCCTCCCCCGCGGCGTGCAGCAGCCGGGTCACGTAGTGGTCGCGGGAGACGAAGAGTTCGGCCGGGTCGGCGAACGGCTCGTCGAAGTGGAGCAGCGCGGCGTCGACGTGACCGTGCGGCGAGATGATCGGGCGCCCGGCGACCCGCTGGTAGAGGTCCCGCGCGATCGCCCGCGTCTCCGGATCGGCCGGCAGCAGCCGGTCGGGGTCGCGACGTTGTAGATCGGCCATGGCCCCATTGGAGCGGCGTGGGTCACATTTTGTCAACCGATTGCCAAACTCGGCGTCCTCTGCGACGGTAGAGCCGGAGGTGTGCCCGGCGGTGCGCGAGGACCGCACGGGGGCGAGGGGTGGACTCGCCTTCGCGAGCGCGCGCCGTTCGCGGAGACGGCGGCCCGGAGCACCGTCATCGTGCCCGCGCGGTCGCGGCGATCGCCGGGGGCCGCCGCCCTGCGCGGGCCCCTGCTACCGCTCGCCGGCGAGCGGCACCAGGCGCGGGTCGCCGGTGCGGACCCACTCCGCCACGCGCTCACGGGCGATCTTGCCGCTCGGCGTCAGGGGCCACTCGGGGAGGGCGTACCAGCGGCGGGGGATCTTGTGGTGGGCGAGGTGGGCGGCGCAGCGGCGGTGGAGGGACTCGGGTGCCGGGGCGGTGGCGGCGGGGCCGGTCAGGACGGCCACCAGAACGGTGCCGAGGTAGCCGTCCGGGACGCCCACCACCACGGCGTCGTCGACGCCGTCGAGGCGGCGGAGGGCCGACTCCACCTCGCCCGGGTGGACGTTGTGGCCACCGGTGATCACCATGCCGCCGGCGCGGCCGACCAGGTGGAGGGTGCCGGACGCGTCGAGGCTGCCGTGGTCGCCGACGGTGGTCCACTCCCCCGACCTGCTGAAACCGGTGCCGTCGCCCCACACGTAGCCGCCGCAGGCGAGCGGGCTGCGCACGTGGATCGTGCCGACGGTGCCGGGCGGCACCGGACGGCCGGCCGTGTCGCGGACCTCGATCCGGACGCCGGGGAACGGCGTGCCGACGGAGTCGGGGAGGTCGCCGGGGCCGGTGCCCGGCGGCAGGTGGCGGACGGTGACGAAGCCCAGCTCGGAGGCGCCGTAGTAGTCGTGGACGTGCGCGGCGGGGAGCCGCTCGCGGGTGCGGCGCAGCGTATCCGGGTCGAGCGCGGCGCCGCTGCTGACCACGCTCGTGACCCCGGGGAGCCGCACGTCGAGTTCGGCGAGCCGCCGGTTCAGGGCACGCAGCATCGTCGGCACGACCACGAGCCGCGTGACCTGGCCGGCGGCCAGCAGGTCGGCCACCGCCGTGACGTCGAACCCGGGGAGCGTCCCGAACGCCGATCCGGCGTGCAGCGCCTCCGCGAACGCGTACAGCCCCAGGCCGTGCGCGAGCGGACCGGGCGCCAGGGTGCGATCCTGTTCGGTCACGCCGAACACTGCGCGACTGCGGGGCAGACTGGCCCGCCACTCCGCCCGTGCGCGGCGGAAGCCGCGGGGCACACCGGTGGTGCCGGACGTGAAACCGATGAGGAACGTGCTGTCGTCCGCGCCGGGGGCCAGTTCCCGCTCCGGGTCGGCACCGTGGTGCGCGGCGAGCCAGGCCGCATAGCCGGAGCGCCCGCCGTCGGCACCACCGGGGTCCGGCCCACCGGCCACCAGCACCGGCACGCCGCACTCGCGGGCCGCCGCGACGGTACCCGGCCGGGAGGCGTCCGCGACGAGAAGGTCCGGCCGGAGCCGGCGCAGTACCTCGGCGGTCTGCCCGGCCGGCCACGCCGGGTCCAGCACCGCGCAGGCGCCGTCGCCCGCGGTGCCGCCGATGAACAGTTCCGCGAAGCACAGACGGTTGCCGACGTCGACCGCGAGCAGCCGCCCGTGCCCGGGAACGCCCCACCTCGCACCCACCGCGAGGCTCGGCACCGCCCGAAGCCCGGCCGCAACGGCGGCGGCCCGCTCGGCGAGGGCCCGGAAACCGATCCGGTCCGCACCGATCCACACGGCGAGCGCGTCGGGACGGGTCCGGTACCAGTGGGCGATCCGTTCGGCGAGCGGCACGGCGGTCTCCTTCGTTACGCGCCCGGCTGCGGGCCGCTGTCGTGTCGTCCGTCCGCGTACTCGGCTCCGGCGCGGGTGAGCGCCGCGCGGGTCTCCGCCGGGATGGGGACGGTGCGCCGGGTGGCGGGGTCGACGCAGACCCACACCACTTGGCCCTGGACGGCCGGGGGCGCGTCGGGTTGCTCGGCCGGGCGGACGGTGACGTCGAAGGCGAGACTGGTGCGGCCGAGGTGCGCCGGCCGGGCGGTGATGTCAATGACGTCGCCGAACCGCACGGGGCGCTGAAAGACCACCTCGACCTTCTTGACGTGGTAGACGGCGGTCCCCGACCGGGGGTCGAACCGGGCGGTCAGGCCGGTGGCGCGGAGGAAGTCGGTGATGGCGTCCTCCACGTAGGCGACGAGGCGGCTGTTGTGCACGTTGCCGTGCATGTCGACGTCGGAGAACGGAATCCGCACCCGCAACCGCCCGCTCCTCCCGCCGGCCGGGCCGGACCACCCGCGCCCGGGCCGATTCTCGACGGCGCCGCGGCCGATGTCCACCCGCCGTCCCCGCGCCGCCCGCGGCGGGAGCGCGAGCCGCGATTCCGCGACACGGTGTAGGCGCGCCATGACACTGACAACGCGTGAGCGCCGATCTCATCGAAGACGCCGGCGACGACCGTGGTGCACATGGCCATCAAGTTGGGCGTGTTCACGCTCGTCCGCACGTCAGGCACGGTGCCCGAGATCCTGGACGAGTTCGGAGGGCGGCATGATGGACGCGGTCCAGCAGAGCCCGAGGAGGTCGGCATGTATCGCGCGATCGCGAGGTCGTTCGGCCCGGCGGCCGACGTGGTGCGGGTGGAGCCGTACCGCCCGGATCCGCCGGGTCCCGGTCAGGTGTGGGTGCGGATGACGGCCGCCGCCGTGAATCCGTCGGATCTGGTGACGATCTCCGGCGCGTACGCCTCCCGGACGCCGCTGCCGCTGGTCCCCGGATTCGAGGGCGTGGGTGTCGTCGAGCGCGTCGGGCCCGGCGTCCACGGCCTGGCGGTCGGCGACCGGGTGCTGCCCATCGGCAGCGCGGGCGGGTGGCAGCGCGTCAAACGCACGGACGCGCGCTGGTGTTTTCGGGTCAGTCCGGAACTCACCGACGACCAGGCCGCGGTGAGCTACATCAATCCGGTGACCGCGATGCGGATGATCGACGAGCACGTGCGGTCCGGGACCCGGCACGTCGCCGTGAACGCGGCCGGGTCGGCGACGGCGGCGATGCTGGCCCGGATGCTGCACCGGCGAGGCGTTCCCGCCATCGGCCTGGTACGCGGCGACCCGCACGCCACGGGGCTGGCCGATGTGCCGTGGGCGGCGGTCCTCACCACGCGACAGGCCGACTGGCCCGCGGAACTGCGGCGCCGCACGGGCGGCCGCGGCCCGGATGTCGCCTTCGACGCGGTCGGCGGCGCGGACGGGGAACGACTCGCGCTGGCCACCGCGCCGGGAGGCCGGTTCGTGCACTACGGCCTGCTGTCCGGCCGCCCGCTGCCCCCCGACCTCGCCGCCCGCCGCCCGGAGATCGGGATCCACCTGTTCTGGCTGCGTTACTGGGTGCACGCGGCCGATCCCGCGGACGTGGGGCACGCTCTGCGCACGGCGGGCGAGCTGGTCCTCAACGGCGACGCGGCCACCCGCGTCCAGGGGCGGTTCCCGCTGTCGCGGATCGGCCCGGCACTGCGCGCCGCCACCGAGCGCGGGCGCGACGGCAAGGTACTGCTGGAGCCGTGAGGACGTCGGCCAGGAGCGGAGGGGCGGCACCTTGACTGTGGGCGGCCAGATCAAATAGGGCCCCGGGGACCCGACCCGCATAACGGCCGGAGGAATCACCGGCCTGCCGGAAACATCGTGCCCACCCACCGCTACGCCGACATGGCGCGACTCCTCCAAGACGGACCGGGGCATCACCGCGAGGTTCGACCGCGACAGCGGGCAGCCGCTGCACCCGTTCGTGGTACCGGGTAGCAGCAGGGGGCAGCGCCTGGCGGCGGTGGCGTTCGGGCGGCCCGGCGGGTTCGTCCGCTGCCGGCCACGCATCGTCAACCATCCGTGGACGCGCTGTCAACGACATCTCGCCGAATCGCTCCGAATATTGGAAACCGTCAGTCTCGCGCTCGTGCCCTCCCGGAGACCGAACGCGGTCTCCGGCACGAGCGCCGTCCGGCGGTTTCCACCTCCAACCAGTCACTCCGCGCCGCTCCCCCACCGGCAGAGGACCGTCAATGACCCGGTCCTCGAAAGTCCGCAGAGTCGGGGCCAGGCACCTACACCTAAGGACCCGCACTTGTCCACGCTCAAGAAGACGCTCGTGGTGGGCGTCACCACTCTCGCCGCCGTGGGCGGCACCCTCATGACGGCCGCGCCCGCGTCCGCCGCCACCTACGGCGGCCAATGCGGCTCCGGCTACGTCGAGGTGAACCGCGACCACATCGGCAACCTCGGCACCGTCTTCCTCACCTACAACAGCTCCAACGGCAACAACTGCGTCGTCACGATCCGCAACAGTCCGGGCGCGGCGCGGCCGATGATGGCGGCCATCGCCCGGCAGTCCGACCCCGCCTGGTACGAGATCGACGAGGGTAACTACACCACTTACGCCGGGCCCGTGTACCGCTACGCCCGCGGCGAATGCGTCACCTGGGGCGGGGCCATCAACGGCCAGTACGGCGGCGACGAGAACACCAACTGCGGCTGACCCGCACCCCCTCTCTCACGGAGAAACCCTCATGAAGATGATCCAGAAGGCCGCGCTCTTCGGTGCGGCCGCCGCCATGGCCCTCGCCGGTTCGGTCGCCACGGCCGCGCCCGCGTCCGCCGCCACCTACGGCGGGCAGTGCGGCACCGGCTATGGCGTCGTGAACGACTTCGATCTGCCCAACAACCGGGGCACCGTCTTCCTCACGTACAACAGCTCCAACGGCAACAACTGCGTCGTCACGATCCGGACGACGCCTGGCACGGCCACCTTCATGGAGGCGTTCCTGAAGCGCTCCTCCAGTTCGACCTGGGTCCGCGACGACGGCAACTACACGACCTACGCGGGCCCTGTCTACGTGGCCGCCCGTGGCGAGTGCGTCGACTGGGGCGGGACCATCGGCACCGCCACCGACGACCGCGAACGCACCAACTGCGGCTGACTCCGGCCGGCGAACACGCGAGGAGAACGGACATGACCCTCATCAAGAAGGCCATCGCGGTGGCAGCCGTCGCCGCTGCCTCCCTCACCGGCCTGGTCGCCGGGGCATCGCCCGCGGCCGCGGCCACCTACGGCGGGGAGTGCGGTAGCGGATACAGCGTCGTGAACTCCGCGCCGATCGGCAGTGTGGGAACGGTGTTCCTCACCTACAACTCGTCCAACGGCTATAACTGCGTGGTGGCGAAGCGGAACAGCGTCGGATCCGCGGTGCTGATCGAGGCAGGGCTCGCGGTCAGTCCGGTGGGCGGCCACTGGACCGAGTTCGACGGCGGCTACTTCACCAGTTACGCGGGACCGATCCGCCTCCATGCGGCGGGCCGGTGCGTGGACTGGATGGGCCGTATCAATGGCGTGGAGGGCGGCAAGCGCGGCACCAACTGCGGCTGACGATTTCCGGGGAGGCCGTCCGTGCCGGGGCGGCCTCCCCAGCGAGGACACGTGGTCCGACCGCACGCGTTGCCGGAATTCGAGGTCACCCGGCGGGTCGGCCGTCGCCTCGCACGGCCGCCGCCAGCCGGGCGATGTCGGCCGGTCCCACCCGGCAGCAGCCGCCGACCAGCCGGGCGCCGGCCGCGATCCACGCGGCGGAGTCACCCTCGTCGAACTCCGAGCGTCCCCGCCAGGTGCCGGTGGCGCCGTCCCAGGACTCGCCGCTGTTGGGGTAGCAGACGAGCGGTTTGCCGGTCACCCGGGCGGCCGTCCGCAGCGCCGGGGTGACGTCGGACGGCGTGCAGCAGTTGACGCCGACGGCGATCACCGAGTCGGCTCCGGCGGCCAGCGCGAACGCCTCCTCCAGGGGCTGACCGGCGCGGGTGGCGCCGCCCGCCACGGTGTAGGAGAGCCACGCGGGGACGCCGAGCCCCTCGGCCGCCCGCAGCAGCGCCTCGGCCTCGCGGATGTCCGGCACCGTCTCCAGCGCCAGCACGTCCGGGCCGGCGTCGGCCAGGGCGGCCAGCCGTGGCCGGTGGAACCGCTCCAGATCCCGCACGCTGATCCCGTAGCGCCCGCGGTACTCCGAGCCGTCCGCGAGCATGGCGCCGTAGGGGCCCACCGAGGCCGCCACCCACAGCGGCCGGGACACCCCGGCGGCGGCCGCGCGGCCGGCGGCCTCCCGCGCGAGCGTGACGCTGCGCCGCAGCAGGTCCACCGCACCGGCGCGGTCCACCCCGCGGCGGGCCAGCGCCTCGAAGGTCACCTGGTAGCTCGCGGTGGTCGCCACGCTCGCGCCCGCGAGGTAGTAGTCGCAGTGCGCGCGGAGCACCTGCTCCGGGTCTTCGCGCAGTACCCGGCCCGTCCATAGGCCGCCGGACAGCTCGGCGCCGCCGGCGGCCAGCCGGTTGGACAGACCGCCGTCGAGGACCACGGGCCCCCGTGACAGTGCCACGGCGAGCGCCGGCTGCTCGGTCATGACGGCCTCCCGGGGCGTCGCGGGCTGGGACGCTGGTCGCCCCGGAGCCTACCCGCGGCGGCCCCGGTGGACGCGCGGCCGGGGTTTCGCGGAACGGATGGCATCCTGGGATGCGTGGAAGAGAGGACGCTGCGCCTGCATTTCGCCGCCGAGCTGCGGTTCTTCCTGCACCCGCGGAACCGCGGCGCCCAGGTCCGGGCGCCGCACGACGGAACGTCCTCTCTGGGACACGTGGTGGAGTCGCTGGGCGTCCCGCTCACCGAGGTCGGGGCCCTGCGCGTCGACGGCGAGGCGGTGCCGCCGTCGCACCGGCCGGGCGCCGCGGCGTCCGTCGAGGTGCTCGGGGTACGCCGGCCGCAGCCGGTGCCGTGGTCGCCGCCGCGCTTCGTGCTGGACGTCCATCTCGGGGCGCTGGCTCGGCGCATGCGGCTGGTCGGTGTGGACACCGCCTACCGCAATGACGCCGACGACGACGCGCTGATCGCGCAGGCCAACGCCGAGCAGCGGGTGCTGCTCACCCAGGACCGGGGGCTGCTGCGCCGCCGCCGGCTGCGCGCCGGCGGCTTCGTGCGCGGCGCGCACCCCGACGAGCAACTGGCCGACGTCCTCGACCGGTTCGCACCGCCGCTGGCTCCGTGGACCCGGTGTACGGCGTGCAATGGCCTGCTGGCGGAGGTCCGCAAGGCCGAGGTCG
Source organism: Marinactinospora rubrisoli (assembly GCF_042664915.1). NCBI lineage: Bacteria > Bacillati > Actinomycetota > Actinomycetes > Streptosporangiales > Nocardiopsidaceae > Marinactinospora > Marinactinospora rubrisoli. The sequence goes on along the minus strand of NZ_JBHTBH010000005.1, from coordinate 375,809 downwards.
AGCCGGAACTGCTGCCGGGCACCCGCGCCACCTACGACTCGTTCGCCCGATGCCTGGCGTGCGGGCGGGTGTACTGGCCCGGTGCGCACCACCGGCGGCTGTCGGCGATCGTGGCCGCCGCCGAGCGCCGCACCGGGTGAGCGTGCGCCGTGGCGCCCCACCGACCAGCCGGCGCGTTTCGGACGTCCGGAAAGCGGCGGTGGGTCGACCTGCAGGGTTGGCCGATCACGGTGCGGGAAGACTGCGTCACGCCACGTAGTCGATCAGCATGGAGCGCCGGAATGACCCAGGTCGCCTTCGACCACACGACCACCTCTTACGGGCTGCCGCACGCGCACTGCCTGGCGCAGGCGGCCGCGCTGGCGTACAAGGAGCCGGACGAGGTCGTCGCGCGCGCGGCCGAGTGGGGGTTCCCGGAGGCCAGCTCGTTCGAGGTGGCGCACCGGCCGCCGTTCCCGCTGCAGGACACGGAGGCGTTCGTCGCCGCGAGCGACCGGATGATCGTCGTCGCGTTCCGGGGCACCGAACCGACCGAGCTGCGGGACTGGCTGTCCGACGCGAACGCCCCCATGGTGCCGCACTCCTCGGGCCGGGGCATGGTGCACTTCGGGTTCGCGGAGGCTCTGGACGCCATCTACCCGCAGGTGCTGGACGCGGTCACCGCGGCGCGCACCTCCGGGCAGACGCTGTGGTTCACCGGCCACAGCCTCGGCGGCGCGCTCGCCATGCTCGCGGCGGCCCGGATGCACTTCGACGATCCGGGTCTGCTGGCCGACGGCGTCTACACCTTCGGGCAGCCGCGGACCGGCGACGGCGAGTTGTCCGCGGCCTACGACGAGGCGTTCCGCGGCCGGATGTTCCGGTTCGTCAACAACAACGATGTCGTCCCGCAGCTGCCGCCCCCGCCGGTGTACCGGCACGTCGCGAAGGAGATGTACATCGACTCCGCCGGGAAGCTGGGCGACAAGAAGCCGTCACTCATCGGCCGCGCCACCGACAGCCTGCGCGGCCACACCGCCGACCTGTTCGCGCCGGGCTCCGACGGAATCCGGGACCACTTCATCAAGAGCTACCTGACGGTACTGGGCAGGCTCGCGGGCTGAGGTCGGGGGCGCAAAGCCGGATTGCGGATTGGTCCCGCACTTCGCCAAGCGAGGGTGGCGGATGGGGTCCACGGTCAGGGATACGGGTGGTATGACCACGCAGCCAGGGCGCGCGGCGGGAATCCGCCGCGCGCCTGCCATGTGTCCGGCCGACTCGTCCAGCGTCAGGGTGCGACGGGCCGCGCCTCGGCCACACGGACCTCGGAGAAGGGGAGACCGCAGATGAGCGAGTTCGGTGGGCAGCAGGGTGTGCGCAGTGTCGATCCGCTGTACTGGAGCCGGCACGAGGGTGCGCGGTGGGAGGAGATCGGTCAGATCCCCGGGATCCGAAGCGGGTCTCAGGGCCTGTTCGGCATCGACCAGTACAACGCGGGCCTCTATGTCATCTCCTCCGCAGGGGACGCACAAGGTGTCCTCACCTGGTTGAGGTATGACCTGGAGACGCAGGAGTGGACGACGCCGCAGACCGTACCCGGCCTGGTGTCCCGAGGACGACCGTCCCCCGCCGCGTACCACGGCCTGCTGTACCTCATCTGCCAGGAGAACGTGGTACTACAGGCGCGACAGTTGAAGTGGTGCACCTTCGACTCGGAGACCAACACCTGGTCCCGAGTCCGCACGGTTCCAAATGCCAAGGCGTACAACGGCCCGCACACGACTGCGCTGAACAAACTGCTCTATGTGACGTTCGTCGACGAAGACTGGAACCTGTCGTGGCTCGCCTACGACTCGAAGACCGAGAAATGGACCGAGCCGCAGGCAGTTCCGCAGGTGACCTCCCCCTCCTGGTGGAACGTCGCCGCCGCTGGTGGCAAGCTGTTCGCCGTGTACGCCGCCTTGGAGGCTCCCCTCCGGTGGGTGAGCTACGACCCCGAGGCAGGCGAGTGGTCACCTCCGCAGGAGATCGCGGGTACGGAGAACGCCTGGACGGTAGCACTCTCCCCTGACAAGGGACTGCTGCGTGCCGTTTACCAAACAGCGCCTTTCGATGGCGACTGGTGGTGGGTGTCATACGACATTGAAAACCAGAAATGGGGGGACGCCGACCTGATTCCCGACGTGAAATGGTCCGGTCGTGTGGCCATCGCCCCGTTCGGCGGCCCGCTCTACGCCGTCTATAAGAAGCGAGACTAGAGCGGGGGCGCTCCCGATTCTGGCAGCGTGAGGTCGGCGTCCCGTGGCGGAATGGCGCCCCGGTGCGCGACCGTGCGGCTCGCCACCCGGTTGGCCGCACGGGCCGCGTCGGCGGCGCCGCCGCCGCGTAGCAGCGCCACCAGGAACGCGGCGTTCCACGCGTCCCCGGCGCCCGAGGTGTCGACCACCCGCTCCGGCGGCACGGCCGGGACGTGCTCCGTGCCGCCGGCCGGACCGACGTACACCCCGGCCGCGCCGTCCTTCACCGCCACCGTCGGGGCGAGGCCGGCCAGCAGCGCGTGCGCCGCCGCGCCGGTCGTCGCGCGGTCCGGCGCGTCGACCGGCAGCGCCACCAGGTCGGACGGCACGCTGGGGAGCAGGACGTCCACCCACGGCAGCACCTCGGCGGCGGCCGCGCGGGCGGCCTCCGGGCCGCCGCGTACCGCCCACAGTGCCGGGCGGTGGTTCGGGTCGTAGGCGACCAGGCAGCCGGCCTCGCGCGCGACCCGGGCGGCGTAGGCGGTGGCCTGCTGCGCGCTCGCCGAGATGGCCTGGGTGATGCCCGAGAGCAGGACCGCGCGGCTGCCCGCCAGGTAACCGGGGTCGACGTCCTCGGGCGCGAGCGTGCTCGCGGCGCTCCCGGCGCGGCGGTAGGTGAACTCGCGCTCGCCGTTCCCGTCCACGCTGATGAAGTAGACGCCGTTCACCCCGTCGACGAGGGGCGCGTGCGTGAGGTCCACTCCCTCTGCCAGCCAGGCGGCGCGCATCCGCTCGGCGAACGGGTCGCGTCCCACCCGGGTGACGAAGCCGGTACGCGCGCCGAGCCGCGCGGCCACGGTCAGCGTGTTGAGGACGTCGCCGGCGTAGCGGACGGTGAGCGAGGAAGCCGTGGACAGCGGTTCCACCGAGCTCAGTTCCACCATGCACTCACCGAGCGCCACGAGGTCCCGGTCAGCCACGGCGGCCTCCGTTCGTGGGGCCGTCGGGCGCGGGGGCGGATTCGGGCGGCGGCACTGCTCTTCGACGTGGCACTCGGCGGTCCTCCCGGCATCGTGTCCAGGGCAGGCCATCCCGATATGTGGGATGGGTCCCGCGAATCGGGATGCGCTTCACTATAGGACCACCGGCGAGCGGGCCCGCCACCGCCCCTGCGCGGCCGGACGGCGCGGCGACCATGTGGCGCGACGGCCCGGGCACGCTCCGCCGTGCCCGCCGGCCACGGATTCCGGCGTCGACCAGCCGGTCCTGTTCCGGAGTGACGGGACCGCCAGGGTCGTGTCCCATGACGAACGCGGTGGGGTCCCCACCAGCGGCCACTGCGACGCTTGGTGACGATGACCGGCTACCGAGGGTGCATCGCCCCAACGGCCGCTTCGGAGCGTCTCGGGGCGGCCTCTTCGCCGACGCTCGCATACTTGTCCTGCGCCGTCGCCGTCCAGGAGCCGCCCGCCGACCAGCCATCACCCTCGCCGCCACCGCGCGGACCGGCCCAGCATGCTCGACGCGCTCACCCCGTGTGCTGCCACATGACCGGATGGCTCCCCGGCAACCGGCCGCCTGCGGGGAATCCCCACTGCCCACCAACGGCCGACATCACGCCCGGGGAGGAGGACGCGGTGCAGAATCCGGGGTGGACGGAAGCGGGAACCAGCGCGGAGACGGCCTGCCCGGGCCGCCGAACGACCGCGCGCCGCGTCCGCGCGGTCTATGGACGCCGACCTGCGGGGGCGCCGCGTCGGCCGCCGCAATCCGGCAGGCACCCGCCGAACATTCACCGGGCGGGTCGAGGGGTACCCCGGCCCCATGAGCGCAAGACCGAGCGGCTGCGTGCGGCGCCGACCCCGACGCCGGTCCTGCCTCGGACCGGGAGACGGCCGCCGCGGCCACCTGGATGGGCGAGCGCCCCCGATCGAGGTCGCGTGGCCGGGGCGGGCCACATTCGTCGCCGAGACTGCCTGCCAAGGGCCCCAAGCGTGCAGGTGGTCGATCGATGGCCTCTGTGGCACGGCCCCGGCCAGCCAGGGAGCGCCGCGTACCGGCGGACCACACGTGTCCGGCGCCGCCTGCCGCACCCCGCACCAGGGCGGGCGCGGCGACGGCCGGACCGGAGCGGAATCCGGCCGCACTCCGGCGCGCCGGCAGCCGCTTCGCCGACCGGATCCACGAGAACCCGGCCGTCCAGGAGCCGCGCGCCAAGGGCCACGGCCACCGCTCGATCCGGCGCCACCTCTGCATGGCCCTCTCTCCCACCCCGGTGCTGGAACGGACGGTACGGCTCGCCTACGATGTCCCGGAAAGTGACCACCCATCCCTGTATGTGGGACCCCGCGCGCCGCCCTGTCCGGCGCCCGTCCCCGGCCCCGGCTCCCCGGGAGCCGGCCCGTCCCCGTCCCACGGTGGGACACAGCCACGGAGGAACCCGATGACCGCTCCCACGCCGCCGTCCGCCGCACCGGACACCGTCCTCGCGGCGATCGCCGAGGCCGTGCTGCTGCCCGTGCTGCGTACGCCGGGTACTGACGCGACGCTGGACGCCGTGCAGCGGCTGGCCGATGCGGGGCTCGGGGTGGTGGAGCTGACCACGAGCATCCCTGACTGGCCCGCCGCCGTCCGCGCCGTGCGGGAGCGGTTCCCCGAGTCGACGATCGGGGTGGGCACCGTGACCAGCGCGGACGACGCCCGGCGGGCACTCGGTGAGGGCGCCGCCTTCCTGGTCAGCCCGTACGCCGCGCCGGAGGTGCGCGAGATCGCCGGAGGCGGAACGCTCTTCCTGGAAGGCGGTTTCACTCCCGGCGAGGTCGCGGCGGCACTGCGCGCCGGTGGAGCCGCCAAGCTGTTCCCCGCCCACGTCGGCGGTCCCCGGTACCTGCGCGGGCTGCTCGACGTCCTGCCGGGCGCGCGCATCGTGCCGACGGGCGGGATCTCGGTGGCCGAGGCGGGCGAGTGGCTGGCCGCCGGGGCGCTCGCGGTGGGGGTCGGACGCGCGCTCCTGGACGACCCGGACCTGCCGTCCCGGCTCGCGGACCTGCGCGCGAGCCGCGCCGGCTGACCCGCTCAGCGCCAGGTGAGCGCGGAACCGCCGCCGAGCCGCCGCCCGAGGAGCGCCCCGGCCCGCGCGACGACGTCACCGAGCTCGGTGACGCGCTCGGCCGTCAGGTGCACCGTCGGCACGGTGATGGAGATCGCGGCGACCGCCGGGATGCCGGGGGTCGCGATGGGCGCGGCGACGCAGGAGATTCCCAGCTCGTTCTCCTCCCGGTCCAGCGCGTACCCGTCGTCCCGTGCCCGCCGGACGGCCGCGCCGAACTCGGTGGCGGATGCCGGTGACCGCGGGGTGGCCCGGGCGGCCGGATCGTAGGCGGCCAGGGCTTCGGCGTCGGAGCGGGTGGCGAGGACGGCCTTGCCGAGCGCGGTGTTCTGGGCCCGGATCCGGCCGCCCACGCGGGAGGCGATCTCGATGCCGCGGCGGGACCGTGCCTTGTCGATGTAGACGACGTCCGCGCCATCGAGCACCGCGACGTGCACGGCCTCGCCGGTGCGCCCGGCGACGTCGAGCACCGTCTCGTGCACGATCCGGGGGATGTCGAGTTCGGCCTCGGCCTTGGCTCCGAGTTCGATCAGCTTCGCGGACAGCCGGTACCCGTCCTCGTCGACCCGGAGGAACCCGGCCGCGACGAGCGCGCTGGCCAGCCGGTGGGTGGTGGATCTGCTGGTCCCCACCTCCGCGGCCAGGTCGGCGAGCCGGCGGCGGCCGCGGCCCACGGCTTCCAGTACCGCGAGTCCGCGCAGCAGTGTCCTGGCTCCGGCCGTGCCGGTGTTCTCGGTGTCCACGGCGCCCATTCTGGCCTGCTCGCCACGGTGGGGGCGAGCGGGGACGCCGGCCGGCGGGAACGCTCGTCGGACGTGCCGCCTCGTGGGCGTTTCGCCGGGTCCACCGCCAGATGGCGTGGTCTCCCGCTGCCGGGCGGGTTCCCCTCGCGGGGCAGGAGTCCGGCGCACGTCACGGGCCCTGCGCCGGGCGCCGTACGGCTGTCGCGACACGGGGCCACCGCGCGGGCACGTCTCTGGCGGGCAGCCATCACCTGAACATAGGCGTACCGGTGTGCACGGCCCGCCGCGCCACACTGGACGGCCGGGCCCGATGGCGCGGCCCGACGCCCTCCCCGGCCTGTTCCGCCACTGCGCACCGCGGGAGCCCGCCGCTGCCGCCCCGGATAGTGGAGCCGGAAACTGCCGGTCCGATCGACACCGCCGCACAGGGGTGGCTGCACCTGCCGCACGGTCAGCCCGGCGGTGCGGCGTCCTCCCCCGCAGATCACCCAGGCGCTGCGCACGGCCTGCCCCTGGAGACGCACAGGACGCACGAGACGGTCTACCCCCGCTACGTCCAGGGACGCGGCGAACTCCGCCGCGGACTCGCCAAGGCGCTGCGCACCGGACGCGCGATGCGACGCCCCCGCCGCCGGCCCCGGCAGCCGCGCATGGCCCGCCCGATGGTCGTGAGCAGCGAGTGTCCGGCCGAGGCCGCCGACCGGGCCGTTCCCGGACATCGGGTAGGCGATCCGATCACCGGCAAGAACAAGTCGGCCATCGGCATCCTGGCCGAGCCCGCTACCCGGCTCGTGCCCCTGCCGCGCCCGCCCAAGGGGCGCACGCCGGTCCTGCTCCGCGACGCGCTGAGCGAGGCGACCGCGGACCTGGCCACGTACCCGAGGTGTGCGCCGGTCTGGGATCAGGGCTCGGAGACGCATCCGCACCGCGGGTTCACCATGGCCACTGACATCCCGGTCCACTTCCGCGACCCGGCCAGGGGGCGAGGCCGTCCACGCCATCCGGCAGGGGCCACGCGACCGCCGGCCCGGTGGGGGCCGGCCGGACCGGCGGCCGCGTGGACCCGGGATCAGCCGGCGAGCGCGTCGCGCAGCGCCCGGGCGCTCTGCGGCCCGTACACGCCGTCCACGGTGAGATCGAAGCGGCGCTGCAGGGCCCGCACCGCGGACTCCGTCGCCGGGCCGAAGTCGCCGTCGGCGCCGCTCGGGCCGACCGAGTGCCCGGCCTTGGTCAGGGCCTGCTGGAGTCGCCGGACGCGTGCCCCGGTGGAGCCGCGGCTCAGCAGCGGCGACCCGGAGGGCGCGGTCACCTCGCCGCCGCTCCCGCCGGAGAACGTCCCGTCCTGGACCATCGCGTACAGCTTGTCGCCCGGGCAGTCGGTGGAGACGAAGTCGCGGTGGCCGCGCACCGTCCCGGCGACGCCACGGTCCATCAGGTAGGCGCGCAGGTCGCGGACCGCCTGGATCTGGTCGCCGGTGGCGTCCTCGTCGCCGCCGAGCATCAGCGTCACCGAGTACCAGTCGGCGTTGCCGGCGGTGGTGCCCTGCGCCGCCTGGTAGTGGTTCAGCCCCCGGCCTTCGAACACCTCACCGTGCCGGCACGCCCCGAAGGAGTAGCCGATGTCCGCCCACCCGTTGGTGTTGACGTGGAAGTCGCGGGTGGACTTCCAGTAGGAGACACAGGTGTCGTGGCCGGTCAGGTTCGACGCCGGCCCGTTGTAATGGACCACCAGACCGTGCGTGGGGTCGGCCGGGTCGGCGGTGGTGGCGCCCCAGCCGAAGTAGGAGCGGTTGCGGAGGATCATGACTGCCTTTCGGGGGTAGCGGGGACCGTCCGAACGGATGCCGCCGCCGACTCACCGGCGGCGACCGCCGGGCGCCGCCCGAATCGGACGGGCGGAGCGGCGGCCGTGGCGCTATCCAGGTCGCACGACCGGCTCCGGCTTCGGATTCGGCGGCGTGGCTTGCCTGTTGCCGCGTTCCAGAGTCGCCCCTCGCCCCCGCCTCCACAAGGACGGGCGGGCCGGCCCCGGTTCGCGTCCGCCAACGGAACCGCATCTGGCCAGGGGCTCTCCGCCCGTTTCGGTGATCTGGCCGGATCTGGTCACGGTGTGCTCTCGCGGCATCACCCGGAGCCAGGGATCATAACCCCACCCGCATCGAATACTGGCCGATTCACGGCGCCCGCTCCCTTTCGGGACGTTCTTCCAGATAGCATGCAGACGTTTATGCTGCCGCCTCGACCCGCTTTTCCACGGCGGATTCCGCGGGTCGACCTCGTATGGAACGGAACGCACAGCACCCATGGACGTGGACGCGACCCAGGTACTGACCAGGACGGGGGAATTCCCGGTCTCCGGCGACCTCCCGCAGCAGTGGGAGGCGGAGGCGCGGAACCGCGTGGCTCAGGCGGTGGAGCGCTTCTCCGGGCCGCTCAAGGACCTGCTCGACCGGGACGCGAACGAGGGCGACACCCGAATGCTCGTCACGGACTTCCTCAGTGAGGGTCTGGATTACCAGAAATACGACCACCTCACGACCGAATACCGGACGCAGGGCGAATCCGCCGATTACGGAATCCGCATCGACGACCGGCTGTTCGCCCTGACCGAGGTCAAGCGGTGCGGCCAGGACCTGGACGCCCGCAATCTGCGCCAGGTCCGGACCGTCGCGGCCGGCGAGGACGTCGAGTGGCTGGTGCTCACCAACGGCCGCGTCTGGCAGGTGTACCACCTGACCGACGGCTCCGTGGTGGAGCGGGTGCTCGAAGTCGACCTGCTCGACGAGGAGAACCGCACGGCCACCATCGACGCGCTGTTCCACCTGAGCCGATCGGCGGTCCAGCACGAACGGCTGGCGAAGCTGCGCGAGTGGCGGGTCGCGCTGGAGCGCGCCCCGCTGGCGGAGGCGCTGCAGGCTCCGGCGGTCATCGACGCGATCCGCCGCGAGGTGCGCCAGCGCACCGGGCACACCGGGCACGTCGGCGACACCGAGGACGTGCTGCAGGCCGTGCGCGACGTGATCCCGTCCGGCCTACTGGAGGACTGACGGCCCGGGCCGGCACACTAGGACGGCTCTTCCCGCTCCGCAGCCGCTCCGCCCGGCCGAACGCGGCCGGGCGGAGCGGCGGGAGCCGCCGCCCTCCGGCGCTAACCTGAGGGGTCGAGATCCCTCCGGCCGGAGAAGAGCCCGATGAACCGTTTCGCCATGACCGCCGCGGCCGGCGCACTCGGCGCCGTCCTCCTCGCGGCGACCGCCTGCCAGTCCGGCACCACGGCCGCGCCCCCTGAGGGCGGCACGCCTCCGGACGGCGGCGACTCGGCGATCACGACCGTCACCGGAGCGACGCTGCACACCAGCGCCGGCGACATCGAGGTGACGCTGTTCCCGGAGCAGGCACCCGAGACCGTGGCCAACTTCGTGCTGCTCGCGGAGGGCGACCGGGTCGCCAACCCCGTCACCGGCAAGGACGAGTTCTACGACGGGACGCTCTTCCACCGTGTCATCCCGGACTTCATGATCCAGGGCGGCGACCCACAGGGCACCGGGACGGGCGGTCCCGGGTACACGTTCGGCGACGAGATCGTCCCCGAGCTGACGTTCGACGAGCCGGGCCGTCTCGCGATGGCCAACGCCGGACCGGGCACCAACGGGTCGCAGTTCTTCATCACCTCGGCGCCCACGCCGTGGCTGGACGGCAAGCACACCATCTTCGGCCAGGTCGCCGACGACGCCGGAAACGACGTGGTCGCGGACATCTCGGCGGTGGAGACCGACGCGAGCGACCGCCCGGTGGAGGACGTCGTGCTGGAATCGGTCACGGTCCACCGCCTCAAGGACTGACGGCGGCGATGGCGGATGGACTCGCCCGGCACTCCCCCGCTGATGCCCGGTCCCCGGGCCGCCGACCGCTGGCGCCCAGTACTCAGGCGCCCACCTCACCGCCGGCGGACCCGCACACCGTGACCGTGCCCAGCACGACGGCGGAAGGCATCAGGCCACCCGCTCCGCCGCCGCGCGCAGAGCGGCAGCCGCGCCGCCGACCACGGGCTCACCGTGTCCGAAGCACACGACGTCCACATCGAGCTCGGCCAGGCGGCGCAGCGAGCGGATCGCACGGGCGCGGTCGGTGTTGAACACGCCGAGGATGACCTCGTCTCCGTTGGCGGCGACCGCATCGCCAGTGAACAGCACGCGTGGGCCGGGGAGGTGGATCGCGATGCTGCCGTCCGTGTGCCCGGGAGCGCCGACCACGGTGGCGCCGCCCCCGAAGTCGATCACGTCGCCGTCCGCCAGCTCCCGGTGCACCGGGCACGGCGGGGCGGGCGGCAGGGACGGCAGAGAGGCATACAGCTCGCGCTCCCATGCCGGGGCACCGGTGAAGACGGGCGGCGCCGCCAGCCGCTCCCCGCGCACGACCGGCGCGTCGTCGCGGTGCGCCAGCACGTCCGCGCCCCAGGCGGCGAGCTCCGACGCCGATCCGGCATGGTCCTGGTGGTGGTGCGTCAGCACCACGTTTCGCACAGCGCCCGGCGGCAGGCCGAGACGGCGCAGCGCTTCGGCGATCACCGGCGCACTGCCGGCCACGCCGGTGTCGATCGCCGTCACCGTGTCAGCGTCCCGGTAGAAGTACACGTGCCCGAACGGGAAGGGCAGCAAGTACAGGTTCGGCAGGAGCTCGGCCATGTCCATGCCGGCGACTGTAGACGGGCGGGGGCCGTCCGTGGCGCCGCCTCGCTATCGGCGAACGGTTTCCGTCCGGAGCGGGTGGGATTGGTCCCGGAGGGGTTGCTTCCGCACCCGGCCACCACCCCGCCACGCGGACGCGCCGCAGGCGGCACCCTGCCCCGGCTCGGCGCGCGACCGCGGAGGGTCACGCGGTACGGTGGCGGCATGCGCTGACCCGCCTCCCCCGCCCGGGGCCCGCCCGTCTTCTTCGTGCCGCCGTCATCCCGTAACGACGCCCATGAGGTAACGAAGGAGCCCCAGCATGCGCACCTTGACCGTCGCCCTTCTCCAGCTCGCCGCTCCCGGCCCGGATCTCGATGCCGGCCTCGCCGCCGGTGTGGCCGCCTGCCGCCGGGCCCGGCTTTTCGGCGCCGATATCGCGCTGTTCCCGGAGATGTGGAGCAATGGCTACCGCACGGTCCTGCCGGAGCAGGCCGTCGAGGTGGATCTCTACCGGCATCCCGACGTCTGGGACGCCCCCGGCCGCGACGACGCGGCCACATGGCCGGCGGCCGGTCCCGTGTGGGCCGGCGAACCGGTCGGCCCCGACTCCCCGTTCGTCTCCCGGTTTCGCGCGCTCGCCGCGGAGCTGGACATGGCGATCGCCCTCACGTACCTGGAACGCTGGGCCGGCGCACCGCGCAACACGGTGTCGGTGATCGACCGGCACGGCCGTATCGCGCTCACCTACGCCAAGGTGCACACCTGCGCGTTCGGCCTGCCGGAGGCGGCGCTCACCCCGGGCGACCGCTTCGAGGTCGCGGCCCTGGACACCGCCGTCGGCGAGGTGATGGTGGGGGCGATGATCTGCTACGACCGTGAGTTCCCCGAGAGCGCCCGCACCCTCATGCTGGAGGGCGCGGAGATCGTCCTCACCCCGAACGCCTGCGACTTGGACGCCAACCGGCTCGCCCAGTTCAGGTCCCGCGCGGCGGAGAACATGATGGGCGTGGCCATGGCCAACTACGCGGGGGCCGGATGGGGCCACTCGGCCGCCTTCGATGGCATCGCCTACGCCGACGGGCGTTCACGGGACATGCTCGTGGTGGAGGCGGGCGAGGCTCCCGGCGTGTTTCCGGCGGTCTTCGACCTGGACGCCCTGCGCGAGCACCGGCGCCGCGAGGCGTGGGGCGACGCCTTCCGGCGTCCCGCCGCTTACGGCCCGCTCACCGGGCGGGCGGCGGCGCGCGGGCCGTTCGCCCGGGTCGACCGGGAGGGCCGACCGGTGCCGCGCTGATCCGGGGGCCGTCTCGGCCCGCGCGGCGCCGGCCGTCGGCGTCCCTCGCGGCCGTGGCCCTTCCGCACGGGCGCGGGAAACGCCGCCGCCTTCCGGCCCGCGCCCGCTCCCCCGTCCGGTCCCGCAGTGGTGAGCCGCCCCTGGCGCGCCAGGGCCACCGCCACCGCCACGGTGAGCGCGAACGCGGTCACCGTCGGGGGCGGGCCGGCCGGTCGTAATGGCGCACGGCCTGCTGGGAAGGTGGCCGGAGACGCTGAGCGCGGCGGTGGTCGCCCTGCCGGGGTGGCACGGTCCCGGCGCACGGGGTCGGTCCGCTCGACCGCCCGTGCTGCTGCCCCGCTCCGGCGGGACGGCCGCGACGCCGGGAGGACGGCGGCCCCGGGGACGCCTACGGCGCGTTGCCGGAACGCCGGCGGGGACGGAGCGCCCGAGCGCGGGGACGAACGACGTCGCGTCCCGCCCCAGTGACCGCGATGCCGAGCGCGGGTGCGGCCGGCCGCCGTGCGGGACCGGCGGCACCCGGATCCGCGGGCCCCGGCCCACGGTCCCCGGGTTCTCGTGGTCGTTGCAGCACCCCTCTTGAAGGGGTGGGATGGACGACTTCGAGATCCGGGACCGCGGGGAGCCCCAAGGCCCGAGGAAGCCGACCCGCGAGGACTTGGAGGCGGTGGCCGCCGAGCTCAACGCACGGCCGCGAAAGGCGCTCGGCCGGGATACCCCGGCCGAGCGCCTCGCTGAGCTTCTAGCAGCGCACGGCAACCAGCAGCGGTGGTGCATCGACCCCTCGAATTCGCCCGGGTCGGGGCCTTCTCGAAGCGGTGCCGACCCGCGCGCCCGGTCCGCGCCGCGAGTGTGCCCCCGGCCGGCGACGGGTAGTCGCACCGCCATGCGGGTGCTCATCACCGGGTGGTTCTCCTTCCTGCACGGCGAGGCGACCGCCGGGGACGTGGGGAGCGCGGCGGCCGTCGAGACGGCCCTGCACGGGGCCGGTGTCGCCTGCGACATCGCGTGGAGCCCGGCCTTCCGGCCGGACGGCCTCCGGCTGGAGGACGCGGCCCCCGAACGGTACAGCCACCTGCTGTTCGTGTGCGGTCCCGCCCACGGCCCTCAGGTGCGCACGCTGCACAGGCGCTACGCGCGCTGCCGGCGGATCGCCGCCGGGGTGTCGATCGTGGATCCGGACGATCCGGCGGTCCGCGGGTTCCACCGGGTCATCGCGCGCGACCGGCCGGGAGCGCCCGCCCGGCCGGACCTGGCGTACGGGGCGCCACGCGATGCCACGCCTCCCGTGGTCGGCGTCGCGGCGGCGCCGGAACAGCCGGAGTACGGGGGCCGGTCCGGTCACGGGGTTGTCCATCGGCGGATCGCCGCCTGGCTCACCGCGCGGGACTGCGCGCGCGTGCCGCTGGACACCCGGCTGGACCGGGCGGACTGGCGGCACTGCGCGACGGTGCCGCAGTTCGAGGCGCTGGTGCGGCGGCTGGACATGGTGGTGACGACCCGGCTGCACGGCCTGGTGTTCGCGCTCCGCAACGGGGTCCCGGCCCTTGCCGTCGACCCGGTCGCGGGCGGGGCGAAGGTCGGCGCCCAGGCCCGGGTCTGGGACTGGCCGGTGGCCATCGCGGCGCGTTCCGGAGAACCGCCACGCGCGAGCCGATTGGACGAGCTGTGGCGGTGGTGCCGGTCGCCCGACGCCCGAGAGCGGCTCGCCGGACTCGCCCGGCCGCTGGAGGGCGGCGGGCCGGTCGTGACCGAGGTACTGCGCGTCCTCGGCCGCTAGTGTCCTGAGTCTTCGATCCGGCGGCACCAGGAACGAGGGGGCCGGGGTCCCCTTCGGCCGTCGGGTGCCACCCGAACGGACGGGGCTCCTCGTTCCACGCCTGGATCCAGGAACGGAGGTCCGGCGCCTGAACCGATGTGTGCGGCCCCACGGCGACCGCGTCCTCGTGAGTTCGGCGAACCACCGCTCGGCCGGGTTCGGCCGGGAAGCGCCGGCCGAGTGCCCGGGCACGGAGACGGGACGTCCGCCGGGGCCGGGTGCGCCGCGCGGAGCGGGCGAGCCGGTGCCCGGCCGGGTCGCCTTGGCGGCGCGGCGGCGGGATCTGCCGTCCGTCGGGGTATCCGGCAGGAGCACGGCGCCGGCGGTCTTTCGGCGCCGAGCCCGGCAGCGCGCCGTCGGCGTGTCGGCGGATCGGCGTTGACGGCCTGGCCGGACCGCGGACCTCGGCCAAGGGCCATTCGGTGATCGAGATGCCATCCTCAGCGCGTCCGGGCCCGGTCCCGCCCCTCGGGCGCTGCTGATCGCGCCCCACGGAGACGGAGCGCGGCGGGGAGGTCGCCGGTGGCCCGGGAGGCCGGACCAGGTGCGCTTCCAGATCCGCGAGTACCTCGCGGCCGAGCGTGTTCCGGAACTTCCTGACCTCATCGGCCCGGTGGCGGCGGCGCACGGGGCCGATCACCGTGCCACCGGCCACCGGCCGTGTCCAGGGCGGCGGACCCGGCGGTGGTGTGCGCCGGTACGTGGTCGCGGGCGGCCCGCTCGGGTACCCCGGGCGTCGTCGGCGGCACCGGCCGGGAGCGGTCCGGCACCGGATCCGCGAGGTCTCGTGCACGCACGGCACGGGGGCGCGGTCGGGAGGGTCCAGGAACCCGCCCGGCCACCTCGCGCACTTTGTCCGGAATGGGCCTGGCGATTCGCGGGGCCAGCGAGCCGGACCGGCCCGCGGCACGCCCGGACCGGTACGGCCGGCGAGCTCGCGGAAGCGGGTCGCGATCGCGGAACCGCTTGAGCCGGGCGGAACACCGGTCGATGAGGCCGCGGCGCCGGTGCGGTCTGTCCGGTTCACCGTCGAAGCGCGGTGGCCGTCCTGGGCTGCCCTTGCGCCCGTGGCCGACCGCCGCAGGTGGCCGCGGGCCTGCCCGGAGCCCGCTCGCCGCCCCGCAGCACCTCCGGCCGGGTGCGCGGGCGTCCGCCACCGGGTGGTGCGGGCGCGCCGCCCCCGGCGGCCACGGGCCCGCCACCACCGGACGCGTCCACCGCGTCTCACCACGACGGTCGGTCAACCGGACCGCGGCGGGCCGCAAGACCGCTTCCGCCGGACGGGCCCACGCGGGGGCGGCCAGGTCGGGCGACTCCGCGGCCGGCCGCCGGACACAGCCCCCGGGGCGCGCGGGCCGGAGCCGGTCAGCGGCGCAGCGGGATGAGCTCGCGCAGTTTCGTGCGGGCGCCCTTGGTCGCGACCCCCACGCGGTCGGGGTCGCCGAGGGCCAGCGCCTTGGCGGTGTCCTTGATCTGGTCGAACTCGGCGTGCGGCGGGATCGGGGGGATGTCCGGGTCGCAGTGGACGTCGAGCACGACCGGGCGGTCGGCGTTCAGCGCCCGGGTCCAGGCGGGCGCGAGCCGCTCGGGGTCATCGATCTCGATCCCGGTGAGCCCGATGGCGGTGGCGAACGCCGCGTACCCGACGTCGGGCAGGTCCTGGGAGAACGGCGTCTTGGGGACGCCGGTCATGGCCCGTTCCTCCCACGTCACCTGGTTGAGGTCGTTGTTGTGCAGCACGCAGACGACCAGCCGCGGGTCCTCCCAACGCGGGTAGTAGCGCGCGATGGTGATGAGCTCCGCGAGCCCGTTCATCTGCATGGCGCCGTCTCCCACCAGTGCGACCGCGGGCCGGTCCGGGTGGGCGAACTTGGCGCCGATGGCGTAGGGCACCCCGCAGCCCATCGTGGCGAGCGTGCCGGAGAGCGAGCCGCGCATCTCCCCTCGCATCCGGATGAATCTGGCGTACCAGTTGGCCGCGGAGCCGGAGTCGGAGGTGATCATCGCGTTCGACGGCACCTGCGACGCCAGCTCGCTGCAGATCCGCATGGGGTTCACCGGGTCGGCGTCCATGGCGGCCTGCCGATCCATCGTGTCCCACCAGCGCCGCACGTTGCGCTCGATGCTCTCGCGCCACCGGCGCCGGGCCCGGTCGCGCGTGCGCCGGGCGAGGAGCGGCAGCAGCATGCGCAGTGAGCAGGCGGCGTCCCCGATCAGGTTGACCTCGGTCGGGTAGCGCATCCCGATGACCCGCGGGTCGATGTCGATCTGCACGGCGCGCTTGCCGAACTCGGGCAGGAACTGGGAGTAGGGCAGGTTGGAGCCGACGATCACCAGCGTGTCGCAGTCGCGCATCATCTCCCACGAGGGCCGGGTGCCGAGCAGCCCGATCGCCCCCGTGACGTACCCGGGATCGTCGTCGAATACGTCTTTGCCCAGCAGCGCCTTGGCCACCCCGCCGCGGGTGATCTCGGCGAGTTCGCGCACCTCCGCGCGCGCGTTGCGCGCCCCCTGGCCGACGAGGATGGCGACGCGGTCCCCGGCGTTGATGACGTCCGCGGCCCGCTGGACCTCCTCGGCCGCCGGGGTGACCGTCGGCGCGGCCAGCCCGGGGCGGCTGGACGGCACGTTCTTGAACGCGTGGGCGGGCGGCTGGTAGTCCTCCTCCTGCAGGTCCGACGGCACGATGACGACGGTCGGCCGCCGGTCGGCCACGGCCGTGCGCATCGCGCGGTCGAGCACGTTGGGGAGCTGTTCGGGCACCATGACGGTCCAGGCGTAGCCTCCGGCGACGTCCTGCATGAGCGTGTGCAGGTCGATCTCCTGCTGGTAGGCGCCGCCGATCGCCGACCGGGCCGTCTGCCCGACGATGGCGACCACCGGTACGCGGTCCAGCTTGGCGTCGTAGAGGCCGTTCAACAGGTGGACGGCCCCCGGCCCGCTGGTGGCCAGGCAGACGCCGGGCGCCTCGCCGAACTTGGCCTGGCCGACGGCTTCGAACGCCGCCATCTCCTCGTGCCGGCTCTGGATGAACTCCAGGGTCTCCCCCGGGCGGCCCAGCGCGGCGATGATGCCGTTGATGCCGTCGCCGGGGTAGCCGTAGACGCGGCGCACCCCCCAGTGGCGAAGCCGCTGGACGAGGTGCTCTGCGACGGTCTGCGTCATGGTGCTCTCCGTTCACCAGGTTGGTGCCGTGTGACGGTGGCGGATGGCCGGGTGGTACGGCGGCGTCACGCCGGCGCGCGGCCGTGTTCCGGCCGGTGCGGATGGTCGCGGTCGAAGGTCGGGCGTTCGGTGCGGATGCGCGGCAGCGAGCGGAAGTTGTGCCGCGGCGGCGGGCACGAGGTGGCCCATTCCAGCGAGTTGCCGTACCCCCACGGGTCGTCCACCTCCACGGGCGTGCCGCGCCGCGCGGTGTGCCAGACGTTGTACATGAACACGAGGGTGGAGGCGCCCAGGACGAACGACGAGACGCTGGACACCACGTTCAGCGGGGTGAAGCCGTCGCTGTGCAGGTAGTCGGCGTAGCGCCGGGGCATCCCCATCGCGCCCAGCCAGTGCTGGACGAGGAACGTGCCCTGGAAGCTGGCGAACAGCAGCCAGAAGTGCAGCTTGCCGAGCCCTTCGTGCAGCATGCGGCCGGTGAACTTCGGCCACCAGAAGTAGAAGCCCGCGAACATCGCGAACACCACGGTGCCGAACACCACGTAGTGGAAGTGCGCCACCACGAAGTAACTGTCGGTGACGTGGAAGTCGATCGGCGGGGAGGCCAGCAGCACCCCGGTCAGGCCGCCGAGCAGGAAGGTGACCAGGAATCCGATCGCGAACAGCATGGGGCTGGGGAAGGTCAGCTGCCCCCGCCACATGGTGCCGACCCAGTTGAAGAACTTGATGCCGGTGGGCACCGCGATGAGGAAGGACATGAACGAGAAGAACGGCAGCAGCACGGCGTTCGTCGCGAACATGTGGTGCGCCCAGACCGTCATCGACAGCCCCGTGATGGCGATCGTGGCCGCCACCATGCCCTTGTAGCCGAAGAGCGGCTTGCGGCTGAACACCGGGATGACCTCGGTGATGATGCCGAAGAACGGCAGCGCGATGATGTAGACCTCGGGGTGGCCGAAGAACCAGAAGAGGTGCTGCCAGAGGATGGCGCCGCCGTGCTCGGCGTCGTAGACGTGCGCGCCGAGGAGGCGGTCCGCGCCGAGGGCGGCCAGGGCGCCGGTGAGCACCGGGAAGGCGAGCAGCACCAGGACGGTGGTGAACACCACGTTCCAGGTGAAGATCGGCATGCGGAACGGCGTCATGCCGGGTGCGCGCATGGCGAACACCGTAGTGGCGAAGTTGACGTTGGCGAGGATGGTGCCCAGGCCGGACACCATGAGGCCGAGTACCCAGAGGTTGCCACCGGCGCCGGGCGAGCGGACGGCGTCGTTGAGCGGCGCGTAGGCGAACCAGCCGAAGCTGGCGGCTCCGCCGGCGGTCAGGAAGCTGCCGGCGACCATCAGCCCGCCGAACAGGAACAGCCAGTAGCCGAACATGTTCAGCCGGGGGAACGCGACGTCGGGCGCGCCGATCTGCAGCGGCACGATGACGTTGGCGAACCCCACGAACAGCGGGGTGGCGAACAGCAGCAGCATGATGGTGCCGTGCAGCGTGAACATCTGGTTGTACTGCTCGTTGTTCAGCACCTGCAGGCCGGGGTAGAGCAGTTCGGCGCGGATGAGCATCGCCAGGACGCCGGCGAACAGGAAGAAGCCGAACGCCGTGATGATGTACAGGTAGCCGATCACCTTGTGGTCGGTGCTGGTGATCCACGAGACGATGATCCGGCCGAGGCCGGTCTCGGGGCGGGCGCTCGTCTCGGTGCCGCCGGCCGTTCGGCCCGCCTCCGTCATGCCGCCCCACTCTCTTGAGCGCCGGGGTCGCGCGGGCCCGTGCTCTCACGGGGCACGGGTTTGCCGAGCGGCGGAACGGTGCGCACCGTCTTGGGTTCCGGGATGGGGGACCGTTCCGGCGCGGTCGTGGTGTGCGGCGCGGGATCCGGTGCGGTGCCCGGTGTTTCGGCCGGTCGCGCGCCGAGCGAGGTGGCCAGCACGAGCAGGACGCTGGCCAGGGCGATGGCCGCGCACACCAGCACGAGCGGCCAGCGGGAGACGGGCTCGGTCTCCGGCTCCCACAGGTCGGCCCCGCCCCGGGCCAGCCGGTCGGCCAGCTCGGGGTCCTCGGCCGTGAGCCTGGCCTCGATCTCCCGGAGCCGGTCGTGGTCGTAACGCGACAGCGGCATGGCCGGCCACCCCCTCTCCTGTCGTGCGGGTGCCCGCTCCACGGCTGTGCGCGCACCGGGCGCCCCGCTACCCGGGCGGGGACCGCGCTAACGTTCCGCGCCCGCATTTCCGGAGTGCCGGACATTCAGCGTTTCGCGGGACTCGCCGGGTTTCGCGGCCGGTGCACGCGGTAGAGGGCCGCGAGGATCACCGGCCGGGCCGCCGGCAACGGCGCCGGCGGGCCCATTGGCGGAGCGTGGAGGGAGAAGCCGACATGGCGAACAAGGTCCGCGACATCATGAGCTCTGACCTGGCGACGATCCCGCCGCAGGCGTCGCTGAGCGACGCGGCGAAGGTCATGCGGGACCGCGACATCGGCGACGTGATCATCACGGACGGCGACCGGATCAAGGGAATGGTGACCGACCGCGACATCGTGGTCCGCTGCGTGGCAGCCGGCAAGGATCTGGCGCACGAGCGGGTCGCCGACGCGTGCAGTTCGGAACTCGCCACCATCGGCCCGGACGCCGAGCAGGAGGAGGCGGTCCGGCTGATGCGCGACAAGCACGTGCGCCGGCTTCCCGTCGTGGAGAACGACCGTGTGGTGGGCATCGTCTCGATCGGCGACCTCGCGCGCCAGCGGGACCCGCACTCCGCCCTCGCCGACATCAGCGGTGCGCGCCCCAACAAGTGAGGCGTCGCGGTGGACGGACGCGTGACCGCGTCCCAGGACACAGGAAGCGAAGGTGACGGCGATGGCCCAGGCGGAGTTCATCCGGGTGCAGAAGGCGTTGTCCGGGGTCAACTATCCGGCGACGAGAGAGCAGCTGGCGGAGCGCGCGGAGTCCAATAAAGCCGACAAGGAGATCCTCGACGCGCTCAACCGCATTCCGGACCAGCGCTACGGCGGCCCGGACGAGGTCAGCAAGGCGGTGGCCAAGGCCACCGGGGAATCCCGAGGCTGAGCCGTCCCGGGCGGCACGGCACACCGGACAGGCGAACCGGGGCGGACGGGCGGCCGTCCGCCCCGGTCGCGACGTGTCCGCCGCGGTGGCATCCGCGGCGTGCCGGAGCCCGTAGCAGGGCCGTCCGGCGGCGCGCGGCACCGGCACACCCGTGTGACCTGCGCCGGAACGCGGTTTGAAACCGGCCCGGCAAGGTAGCGGAAGCGCCATGCGACGATCGACGACGGGCAAGGCGGCCCGGCCGCCGGCCCCGCGAACGGACGGCTCGCCGGCCGACCGCGAGGCTCCCACGGTGCTGGTGCTGCGCGCCCTGGGGCTGGGCGACTTCCTGACGGCCGTGCCGGCGCTGCGCGCACTGCACCGGGCGCGCCCGGGGAACGGTTTCCGGCTCGCGGCGCCCGCCCGGCACGCCGAACTTCTGGCCCTGGCGGGTCTGCCGCCGCACGTGGCACCGACCGAGGGGCCGCGCACGCCCGAGTGGCCGGGGCCGCCGCCGGAGCTCGCCGTCAATCTGCACGGCCGCGGCCCGCAGAGCGTCCTCGCGCTGCGCGCTCTGCGGCCACGCGAGCTGTGGACCTACGCTCACCCCGACGTCCCCGACGTTACCGGGCCGCGGTGGATCCCGGGCGAGCACGAGGTCGACGTGTGGTGCCGCCTCGTTCGCGAGTACGGCCTGCAGCCCGACCCGGCCGACCTGCGGCTGGCCGCACCGCCCGAACCCAGCCGCCGCCCCGGCGCGGCGGTGGTCCACCCGGGTGCCGCGTTCCCGGCCCGCCGCTGGCCCGAACTGCGCTTCGCCGAGGTCGCCCGGTGGCTCGCCGGGCGCGGCTACCAGGTGGTGGTGACCGGTTCCCCGGCGGAGCGCGCGCTGGCCACCCGGGTGGCGAGGGTCGCCGGCCTGCCCCGGGACGCGGTGGCGGCCGGCCACACCACGCTGACCCGCCTCGCCGCCCTGGTGGCGGAGGCGTCCGTCGTCGTGTGCGGCGACACCGGCGTGGGTCACCTGGCGACCGCCTACGCGACGCCGTCGGTGCGGTTGTTCGGCCCGGTCTCTCCCGCGCGCTGGGGGCCGCGCGTCGACGGGCTGCGCCATGTCTGCCTGTGGGCGGAGAGCCGAGGCGACCCGTGGGGCTCGCGGCCGGATCCGGGGCTGCTGCGGATCACCACCCGCGACGTCCTGCTCGCCCTGGAGGATCTGCTCTCCAGGCGGTCGCTCGTCCCGCCGCCACGTCCGGGAGCGATCGCCCCGCACCGGCCCGCCACGCCCACGGCGGCGCACCGGATCGACTGAACCGCACCGGCCCGGCCGCCCCCGCCACCCCAACCGGGAGGGCGGCACCGGACCCGCCCGCAATTAGCCGGACTCGGTGGTCGCTCCGTGCCCTCGTCCCGCCGAGTTCCCGCTCCTTCCGCGCGCGCCGGCCGCGTGCCGGTGAGCGCGGGCGATCGAGGAATCAGCCGAGTATCCACTCGACGTTGCCGATCGCGTCCTCCCTGACCTGGATCGCTGCCAGCGGATCGGTCCAGATGCCGTTCTCGTCCCAGCGTCCGTACCGCTCGTAACAGGTCTGCCAGGGGCCGTGCCGTTCGGGGACGTCACGCCAGGACGCGCCGCCACCGCCACCGGGCGTCACCTGGCGGTGATCTCGCCGGGGCCGCCACGGCCATCGGCCTTTGGCGGCCGGCTCGATTGCAAGGACGCGGCCGACCACAGCCGCCGCATCTCCGGACAGGTCTCCAGCAGCTCCGCAAGCGATCCACGGCCGGCCACCCGGCCACGGTCCAGAACGACGACCTGGTCCGCCCGCGCCAAGACGGCCGGGCGGTGGGAGGCGACCAGCAGGGTGGCCGTGCCGATCACCCGGTCCCACAGCCGCTGCTCGGTCTCCGCGTCCAGCGCCGAGGACAGGTCGTCCACGACGAGCAGATCGGGCGAGCGGAGCAGGGCCCGGGCGACGGTCACCCGCTGGATCTGGCCGCCGGACAGCCGCACACCCCCGGGGCCGACGGGGGTGTCGAGCCCGTCGGGCAGTGCGGCCAGATCGCGCTCGAACGCCGCCAGTTCCACCGCACGCCCGATCCCGGCGGCGGGCCAGCCGAGCAGCAGGTTCTCGCGCAGGGTCGCCGAGAACAGCCGGGGCACCTGCCCGACGTAGGCGGCCCGCCGGGGCACCAGGGTCCCGCCGGGGTCGGCGACCGGCGCGCCGTTCCAATGGATGGCGCCGGCCGTCAGCGGCTCCAGTCCGAGCAGGGCGCGCAGCAGCGTCGTCTTGCCCGAGCCCACGGCGCCGGTCACCACGGTGAGCGTCCCGCGCCGGATCTCCAGGTCGACCCCGTGCAGGCCGTGCCGGGTGGCGAGCCCGCGTGCCCGCAGTTCCCGCAGGGGGTCGGAATGGGCGGCCGGAAGCGGCACGGGACGGTCCCGGTGGAACCAGACGCCGGAGTCGCGGGCCAGGTCGCCCTCGTCCGGGCCCATCATCCGGGCGAGCCGCCCGGCGGAGACCTCGGCCTGCGGCAGGCGGGCGAGGACGCTCCCGACGGTGCGGGGCAGCGCGGTGAGCCAGCCCAGGTAGACGGTGAACAGCGCGAGGTCGCCGACGGTGAACGTCCCCTCGCGCATGGCCGGTGCGGCGACCAGCAGGACCAGGCCGATGCCGACGTCCACGCTGGCGCCGGTGGCGGTGTCCAGGAGGCCGGTCGCGAGCCGGTCCCGCACGGCCGCGTCGCGGCGCCGCCGGTTGAGTCCGCGCAGCCGGTCCAGGGCCGCGCCCTCGGCTCCGGCGGTGCGGATCGCGACCACGCCGGTGAGGATCTCACCGAGGTGGCCGGTCACGGCCGCGCCCAGCCGGGCCGCCTGCCGGTGCAGCCGGGCGATCAGCCGGTGCAGCAGCCGGCTGATCGCTCCGGCGGCGATGACGGGGATCAGGAGGGCCAGCGTCGCGGCCGGGTGGATGGACGCCATCACCGCGAGCGCGGCGGCGCTGAACAGCACGGCGCCGGCCAGCGGGACGGACTCGTCGACGAACTCCACGAGGCCGGCGGCGTCGTCGCGCAGCCGGGCCAGCCCTTCGCCGGGTGAGTGCGGTACCCGTCCCCGGCCGGTCAGGACCGACCGGAGCACGTTGGCCCGCAGCAGGGCCGCCGCCGCGCTCCACCAGTAATCGCCGTAGACCCAGGCGATCACGGTGGTCGCGCCACGGACGACTTCGACACCTACGAACGCCAGGCACAGCGCCAGCGGGACGTGGCCGGCGGAGAGGTCGTCGAACATCCGCTGCAGGAGCAGTCCGCCTGCCAGCGGCAGGGCGCTGTACGGCATCCACAGCAGCCCGCCGACGAGGTAGCGGCGCAGGTCGAAGCGGACCAGGGTGGCGGTCACCGCCGCCAGGCGGCTCACCGGCGCACCGCCGCGGACATCCGCGCGAAGCGGCTGCCGGGGTCGGCGAGGAGGTCCCGCCGCCGGCCGTACTCGACGATCCGGCCGTCAGCGACGACCGCGATCCTGTCCACCCGCTCCAGCGTCGCCAGCCGGTGCGCGACGATCACGCCGGTCCGGCCGGCCAGCAACCGGGCCGTACTGCGGCGGACGCGGCGCTCGGTGGCCGGATCGAGCCGGCTGGAGATCTCGTCGAGCACCACCAGCCCGGGGTCGGCGAGCAGCGCGCGGGCGAACGCCAGGAGCTGCGCCTCACCGGCGGAGACCGGACCGAGCGGGGCGTCCAGGTCCCGTCGGTCGAGCCCGACCTCGACCAGCACCTCCCGCAGCCGGTCGTCGCCGGGAGCCGCGCGGAACAGGGTGAGGTTGTCGCGGAGGCTCGCGTCGAACAGCCGCACGTCCTGGCCGACCACGGCGACCCGGCCGCGCAGCGACGCGGAGGCGACCTGACGCAGGTCCTGCCCGCCGACGCGGACCGTGCCCGACGCCGGATCGTACAGCCGCGCTATCAGGCGGGCGATGGTGGTCTTGCCGCTGCCGGTGCGGCCGACCAGGCCGAGCGTCTCGCCCGGCGCGAGGGAGAAGGTGATGCCGTGCAGCACGGGCCGGTCGTCATAGCCGAAGTCGACGTCGGCGAGTTCCAGGCCGAGCGGCCCGGCCGCGGGCAGTTCGCGGGCGGCGGCGGGGACGGTGAGCGTGCGGCGTTCGGCCAGCAGCCCGCGGACGCGGGCCACTCCGGCGAGGGCGGCCTGGTAGTGGCGCAGCTGGTCGATGAGCCGTTCGAACGGGGTGCGGACCATGAGCGTGTACTGGAACAGCAGGACCGCGGTGCCGACGCTCAGCGTGCCCGACAGGGCCGTCATCAGTGCGGTACCGGCCGCGAACGCCACACCGGTGCCGGCCAGGACGGAGCTGCCAACGGCGCTGGCGTGCCGCCCGGTGCGCCACTCAGCGGCGCTGACCTGGTGGAAGCGGCGGAGGGTGTGCTCGCCGGCACCGTTGGCGCGCAGGTCCTCGGCCCCTGCCAGCCGTTCCTCGACGAAACCGGACAACGCGGCATGGGCCGCCCGGCTGCGCGCGGCCGACGGGACGGCGAGCCGCTGCGCGACGACCATGCCGGCGCCGACGAGCGCGCAGTAGACCAGCAGCACCGCGCCCACGCGCGGGTCGACGGCGGACACGACGACGATCACGCCGCACAGCAGCAGCAGTCCCGCCACGACGTCCAGCAGGAACGCCACGACGAAGTCGGCGATGGCGGTCACGTCGCCGTCGGCGCGCTCGATCAGCTCGCCGGGGGTGTGCCGCGCGTGGAAGGCCGGGTCCAGGCCGAGAACGTGTTCGGCCAGGCCATGCCGCAGCCGGTTGGCCCCGTCCCAGGCGGCGCGGGACGCGAGCCCGGCGGTCGCCAGCCGGGCCGCCTGCCCGGCGACGGCGAGGGCGAGGTAGCCGAGAGCGATCAGCGTGAGAGATCCGGTCCCGGCGCCGGCCAGCGCGCCGTCGACGAACCGGCGGGTGAGCTGGGGCGCCGCGAGCGGCAGCAGGGTGGCGGCGGTGATGGCCACGGCCAGCAGGGCGGTGAGGCCGGGGCCGGGCAGGAGGGAGCGGACCAGGCGGCTACCGGAGTCGGCGCTCCGGGAGCGAACGATGGAGGGAACGGGCACGTCGCATGTCCTTCACGCGGTGGGTCGGAGTCAGGTGGCCGGACATGAACGTGCGCCGCATCGGTCCTCCTCGGGTCAACCGGTCCGTCGATCGAGTACAGCGGGCGATCCGACCGCTGGCAAGCGATTTACCGCGGCGGTCGCGCCGGCAGCGACGCTCCGGGAAGTGGGTCGACGTCCGGCCACCGGACGGCCGCGTGCTGAGGATGAGCGGTGTTCGCCCGGTTCGCCGCGCCGAAAGCCGTTCCAGCACCGGCCGCCCTCCTGCAAGGCGCCTCGCCTCGACCGTGGCCGAACGCCCGGCCACGCTCCGCGCGTCCTCGGACCTGCGTCGCCGCGGACGGCGCTGACCAGGCGAACATCACCCGGTCCGTCGTCGTGAGGGTGACGCCGGACCGTCCGGCCGCCTCGCACTGGAGAACACCCAGCGGGGAAGCGCGCTCACCACCCGGCCCACCTGGCCGGAGGCCACTCCGGCACCGCCCCTGACGGATTCCCCGAAAGCCGGGCACGACAACGACCAGGTCTTCTCAGTCCGCAGCGGCTCCAACGACGCATCGGCGCCGCCCACGAAAACGCGGCCCGCGTCGCGCGGAGAGCGGCCAGATGTCCGGCCGCTGACCGGACGTCCCCGGACTCCCGTCGCCCGCACGGCAAAACCGGTAATGCGAACGTGGTCCCGCTCTGCTCACAGCCCGAGCCACCGCCATTAGGGTCACGGCAGACCGTCCCGCCGTCTCGCACCGGAACACCCGAGAAGAATGGCGATCGCCACCCCGTCTTCACCTGGCCGAAGGCCGCTCTGTCACTGCCCTTGACGGATTCCGTCGCGGGCCGGACACCAAAACGACCAGGGTTTCTCCGTCCGCGACGGCCCCAACGACACAGGGGCGCCCGCACACGAAAACGCGGCCGGCATCGGAACACCACCCGATGCCGGCCCGCCGAACGGTCGCCTCGCGCGAAGGACTGCTCCGCCCGACCCCAGACATCTCTGGACTCCCATCGCGCGCACGGCAACAACCACGGATCCGAGCGTGATCCCGGTCCGCTCACCGTCCCGAAGGACCGTCGACGGGGTGACACCGGACCGCCCGGCCGCCTTGTGTCAGGAGAACATCCGGAAGAGAAGTGCGCTCACCACCCGGCTCACCTGGCCGGAGGCCGCTCCGGCACCGGCCGCCACCGGGGCGATCGCGTCCGGACACGATAACGACCAGGACTTCGCCGTCCGAGATGCCGCGAACGGCACGGTGGCGCGCTTGGCCGGTGTCTCGCGCGGAGACCGGCCGGGCGTTCGGCCCGAACCCCGGCATCCCGGGACTCCCCTCGTCCGCATGGCGACGATGGGTAACGCGAACGTGGTCCCGGTCCGCTCGCAGCCCCCAGCGACCGTCGACGGGGTGACACCGGACCGCCCGGCCGCCTCGCGGTGGCGGAACGTCCGGAGGCGAATGGCGGTCGCCACCCCACCTGGCCGAAGGCCGCTCCACCCCTGCCGGATTCCGCCGCAAGCCGGACACGACAGCGACGAGGACTTCGCCGATCCGCGACGGTCCCGGCACTGGGACGCCCGCACACGAAAACGCGGCCCGCGTCGGACCACCACGCGGACCCGAGCGGCGCGCACGGCGCGGCCGGTGGTCGGAACCTGGCCCCTGACTCCGGCCCAGCCGCTGCGGGGAGCGGACGCGGGCGGCCGGGGCAGGCGGTTCGACCGGGACGGCTCTGCCGGCCGGGTCGGCCGCTGGTTCGCCGTCGTGCCTCGCAGCGTTCGGCGGCCGTGGACCGGGCGGGCGACGGCCCCGAGGGGCGCCGGCCGGCGCCTGTTCTCTCCGGTGCGGTGGCGACGCGTCCCGCTACCCGGCCTCCACCGGGAACAGGTCGCGCAGGTTCTCGGGCAGGACGTCGTGGGTCTTCTCCCGCAGCGGCCGGTTCACGGCCTGGCTGGTGACGGCGCACACCGCGTGCGCCAGGCGGCTGCCCTTGGCCCGGTCCGTTCCGGCGCGTTCGGCGACGCGCTCGAAGAACTCCCGTGGTTCCAGGCGCTCGGCCTCGGTCGGCTCGTCCGATGCCACCGCCGACTCCAGATGGTCGCGGATCTCGATGGGCAGCTGCCCGGCGAGATTGTGCGCGAGGCCGGAGGGCAGGCGTTCGGCGAGCGTCTGCAGCGTCGCCCGGGTGGCGCGCTCGGCCTCGCCCCGGCCGGCGAGCCGTGCGCGGTCCTGGACCCGTCCGATGAATTCGTCGTGCTGCACGGGGCACTCCTCGACTCTCGGCTGTTCTCGGGCTGTCCGGTGCTCAGCGCGGGGCCGGCACGGCTCAGGATTTCCGTGCCTGCCGGGTCCGGCTGCGGCTCTCCTTGCGGAGCGCGTCGACGAGCTGCTGCTTGGACATGGAGGAGCGCCCCCGCACGCCGAGCTGGCGCGCCCGCTCATAAAGGTGCTGCTTGCTGGCGTTGGCGTCCACCCCGCCCGCGGTCGGTTCGTCGCCGCCGCGTTGCTTGGGTGCCCGGGGGTTGCTGGCCTGCTTGTCCGACGGCCCCTTCCGTCCCTTCGGCGCCCAGTGGTCGCCGACCTTCTCGAACTCGTGCTTCAGCGCCGCGTAGGCGACGCGGTGCGCCCGCTCGCCCTCCCCGTAGGTGTCGACGGCGGAGTCGTGCGCCTTGACCCAGGTGTCCTGGGCCTTCTTCGGCGACCGCCGCAGGGTGCTGGGCATCTTCTCACGCGCTGGCATCGTTCGCCCTCCTTCCTGTGGACTCGGCCGGACGCGGTCACACGTCCGGCCGGCGTGCTGCCGGCGCCTTCGGGATGGACGCCAGGAGCTGACGGCAGGCGTCCTCACAGAGCCGGCAGGTGTCGGCGCACAGCCGGCAGTGTTCGTGGGAGTCGGCGTGCCGCTCGCACTCGGCCGCGCAGATGCCGCAGAAGCGCACGCAGGTCTCCAGCAGGGAGCGGTCGAGTTCCGGGTTGGCGGCGGTGCGGCGGGTGAGGACCTGCTCGGCGGCGACGCAGACGTCGGCGCAGTCCATGTTGCGCCGGATGCAGTCGACGAGGTCGGCGGCGTCGACCTCGCCCAGGCAGGCATCGGCGCAGGCGGTACACGACTGGGCGCACGCGGCCAGCCGTTCGACGCAGCGGGTGATCAGCTCCACGTCGCCCTCCACGCTCCGGGGGTGGGTGCGCAGGAAGATCTCGGTCTGGGTGGCCATGACTGCCTCCGTGTCGTCTCGGCGTGGCTGCCGTCCGCTCCCACATTCACGCCGCTACCTCGGCCCCCGTGCGGTAAACATGACGGGTTTGGGGGGCTCGCGGTTCGGTAGCGGATTACGGGGACTCGTGTGACGGGGAGGCCGTGTGCCGCGAAACGGTCAGCTGGATCCGGCCACCGAGGAGTTGTGGCAGGAGTTCCACCGGCTGGTGAACGTGCGGGGCGAGGGATTGCGCACCTGGCTGGTGACCGACGCGTCCGGCCAGGACGTGCTCGGCCCCGACCCGGACCAGGACCTCGCCTGGCACGGCCGGAGCGTGGTGCGGCTGCTGACCCGGCGGCGTGCGGACCTCACCCAGCGCGACGTGCGGGACATGCGCCGGGTCGTGGCGGCGATGCGGGAGCTGCTGGCCCGGCCACGGCCGGGCGACGCGGAGTGGCGCCGTGCGTTGCTGCGGCTGGGACACGACCCGCAGCTGCCGCACGCGCCCCTGCCGGACGAGCCTCCGGGGTGACGCAGGCCGGGCGCGCACCCGGCGGGAGGGGCGGTCATGTCGCACGGGGAGCAGAGCGGCACGTTCGATCCGACGCTGCAGCGCGCGATGACGCGATTGTCGCTGCTTGCGGAGGTGAGCACGACACTGAGCAGCAGCCTGCACACCGAGGAGGTCCTGCAGCGGCTCGCCCGGCTGCTGGTGCCCCGGCTCGCCGACTGGTGCGTGGTGGACCTGGTCGAGGACGAGGTGTGGCACGCGGCGTTCGCGCACCGCGATCCCAAGGCGACCATGCCGACGGGTTCGGAGGGGCTCATCCCGCCGCCGGACCCGTTCTCCGACACGCCGCTGGAGCGCGCGCTGGCCGGCGCCGGTCCGCTGCTGATCGAGTCGTTCCCGCAGGGGCAGGCGGACACTCCGCTGGGCCGCATGCAGCGGGACGCGCAGCGGCGGTTCGGCGCGGACACCGCGATCGTCGCCCCGCTGCTCGCCCGGCACCGGGTGCTCGGGGTGCTCAGCCTGGTGCGGGCCGACCCCGAGCATCCGCTCACCGCCGAAGACCTCGACCTGGTCGAGGACCTCGCCTGGCGGGCCGCGCTGGCGGTGGACAACGCGCGGCTGTACGCGGCGCAGCGCGACACGGCCAAGGACTTCCAGCTCTCGCTGCTGCCCGAACTCCCCGACGTCGCCGGCCTGGAGATGCAGGCCCGCTACCGGGCGGCGGAGGCCGCGGCTGAGGTGGGCGGCGACTGGTACGACGCGTTCCTGCTGCCGGACGGCGCCACCGCCGTGGTGGTCGGTGACGTTGCCGGGCACGACCGGACGGCGGCCATGCAGATGGGGCACCTGAGCAGCATGCTCCGCGCCCTCGCGTGGGACCGCCGGGAGCCGCCCAGCGAGATCATGCGGCGGCTGGACACCATGCTGCACTACCTCAGCAAGGCGCAGACGGCCACGGCGATCTTCGGCAGGCTGGACTGCGCCCCCTCCGGGCGCTGGGGCCTGTGCTGGACGAACGCCGGGCACCCGCCGCCGCTGCTCACCGCGGCCGACAGCGAGACGCGGTTCCTGGTGGCCGGCCACGACCTGCTGCTCGGGATGACGGAACTCGACAGCCGGCCGGACGCCTGGACGGAGCTCCCCGAGAACTCGACCTTGCTGCTGTACAGCGACGGTCTGGTGGAACGGCGCGGCGAGGCGCTGGACCGCGGCATGCTCCGGCTGCGGCAGCAGGCCGCGCTGCTGGCGCGCGAGCCGCTCGCCCGGTTCTGCGACGAACTGCTGAACGGGGTACCCGCCGGCGCGCCCGGCGACGACGTGGTGCTGCTGGCGGTCCGGCCTTCGGAGTGCGATGCGCCCGGGAAGGGGTGAGGGACGCGGCCGGCCGTGCCGCCGGGCCGGTACCGGCCGCTCAGACCGTCACCGGGTCGGGCACGGCCTCCAGCCGATACACGGCGTACGGCCGGCGCAGCACCGGCAGCGCGACGTTGCGGACCCGCACCCCGCCCGGTGTCAGGCCGCACTCGACGCCCGCGTGCGCGTGGCCGTGCACGGCCAGCCCGGCCTTGGCGCCGTCCACCGCCTCGGCCAGCAGGTAGCTGCCGAGAAACGGATAGATCTCCGGCGGCTCCCCGGTGAGGGTGTCCTTGACCGGGGCGTAGTGGGTGAGCCCCACGCGCAGGTCGGCGTCGAGGTCGCGCAGCGCCGCGGCGAACCTGCCCGCGACGTCGCGGCCGTGCCGGACGAACTCCTTGATCTCGGGTTCGCCGAACTCCGACGCGCACTTCCCGGCGAACCCGCCGCCGAACCCCTTCGTCCCGGCGATTCCGAGCCGGCCGCCCGGGCAGTCCAGCGTCACGCCGTCGCCCTCAAGCACGGTGACGCCCGCGGCGCGCATGATCTCGGCGATGGCGTCCTGGGCGTCGCAGTGGTAGTCGTGGTTGCCGAGCACGGCGACGACCGGCAGGCCGAGCCCGCGGAACTCATCCGCGACGGCCTTCCCCTCCTCCAGGGTGCCGTGCTTGGTGAGATCCCCGGCGAGCAGCAGCACGTCGGCGTGCTCGGCGACGCCGTCGAGGTGGCTGCGGTAGTGGCCGCGCATCTCTTCGTCGAGGTGGACGTCGCCGACCGCGGCGATTCTGATCATGCGAGCCGTTCCTCCTTGGTTTCGCCCTCCATGCCGGATACGGCCAGGTCGTCGTGGACGGCGTAGTCCGGGACCAGTTCCCGGGCCACCGCGAGCACCGCGCGGCGTCGTTCGGTGCTGGGCAGTTCGCCGGACAGGTGCACGTCGGTGCCGTGCACCCGGACCCGGATGCCCAGGGCTCCGGTGCGCGGATCCTCGGCCAGCGCCTGCTGGAGGTGACCGGCGAGGTACTGCGGTTCTTCTCCTGCCATGAGGTTCTCCTCCTTCGGGCCGATCACCGTGAGGTGGCGCAGCAGCACCAGGAAGGCGTGCGCGTACGGGGAGTCGGCGGTCTCGCCGCGTACCCGGTCCCAGTCGACCTGCTCGCGCAGCGCCCGAGAGACCTCAAGCGGGGTGGAGTAGTCGCAGTGGTGCTCGGTGAACGCGCGCAGCATCATGACGAGCAGATCGGTCGCGTCCATCACGGGGACGTGGATCGAGTGGACCTTCATCGGCGTGGCGCGGCGGAGCAGCGGCGCGGTGATCGCGTGTTCGCTGGGCCGGTAGATCAGGTCCACCTGGCTCGTTCCATCGAACACCTTGACCAGCCAGTCCTCGGCGACCATGACGCGCCGCAGCCCGGCGCCGGCCAGCGCGGCGGCGGCACGGTCGACGTCCTCGGGCAGCAGCACGAAATCGACGTCGTGGTCCGGGGCGGTCGCCCCGCGGGCGTACGCGGCGAAACTGCCGCTGAGGGCGAACGGCACGTCCGCGGCCTTGAGGGTGATCGCCACCCGCTTCAGCGTCGTCAGCAGGGCCTCGGTCTCCGGCCCCTCCCTCATCCGATCACCTCGCGTAACCGCCGACGCGCCGCTCCTGCCGGCCGCCGGACGGGATTGGACACCGTCCCGCTACCGCCGCACCCGCTGTTCAAACGCGTTGACCGGCCGTTGCGGCGTCCTGCCGCTCGGCGCGCGCGCCGGAATACGCGTGGCCGGAAGCGTCGGTTCCGCGGCGTACCGGGTAGAGGAGATGGGCGCGGGAGGCCGCCCCGGTCACGGGAGCGGCTGGGGCGTGCTGCCGCCCGGGCGTACCGCCCGGGCGCCGATCCGGCGGGGTGTGCGGTGCCGACCGGTGTGGACCGGCGGACCGGGCCCCGCGCGTACCGGGGCGTTCCTCGCGTGGACGCCATCGGGCCACCTGTGACAGGGCCGGCCGTGGCCGGCGGGAGGGAGCGGCGTATGGATGTGATGCCGATGGAGGTGCGCGTCGGCG
Source organism: Marinactinospora rubrisoli (assembly GCF_042664915.1). Classification (NCBI taxonomy): domain Bacteria; kingdom Bacillati; phylum Actinomycetota; class Actinomycetes; order Streptosporangiales; family Nocardiopsidaceae; genus Marinactinospora; species Marinactinospora rubrisoli. Next base: position 343,522 of record NZ_JBHTBH010000005.1, on the reverse strand, counting down.
ACGTGGCGTTGGCCAGCGACCTGGCGTTACCGCCGCAGGCGCGCGGGATCGTGGTGTTCGCGGAGAGCGACGACAGCCCGCGGCGCAGCCGGCGGGAGCGCTCGGTCGCCGCGGCCATGGTGAACGCGGGGCTGGGAACGCTGCTCGTCGACCTGCTGACGCGGGAGGAGGAGACCCGGGACCGGGGCGGCGAGTCGGCGATCGCGCCGCGGTTCGACGTTCCGCTGCTCACCCGCCGGGTGATCGCGGTCGTGGACGAACTCGCCGCCACCGAGCACACCGCCCGGCTGCGGGTGGGGCTGTTCGGCACCGGGACGGCGGCGGCCGGGGCGCTCGGCGCGGCGGCGGCGCGGCCGGCCCGGGTCAGCGCCGTGGTCTGCCGCAACGGCCGCCCGGACCTGGCGATGGAGCGGCTGCCCGGTGTGCGCGCGCCGGTGCTGCTGATCGTGGGCGGCGGTGACGAGCACCTGGTGCGGACCAGTCACGCCGCGGTGGAGTCGCTGCACAGCCCGCACCGGGTCCAGGTGGTGCGCGGGGCATCGCACGACTTCACCGAGCCGGGAATGCTGGAGCACGCTACGGGGGCGGCGCTGGCCTGGTTCCGCACCTACCTGCCCGAGAAGACGGAGCCCCGCTCGGCCGCCCGGCACGCGGCCGAGCGCGGGAGCCCTCTGGCGGGCGGGGCGGGACGGGACGTTCCACGGCCCGCGCAGGACGGGTGAGCGGGCGGCGCCGCAAGGGCGCCGCCTCCCGCCGAGGACGGATGGCACGGTACCCGCCGCGGGGGGATCGGTGACCGGTGGGCTCCGGCCGTTCGCGGGCCGGGTGGTCGGGGAGCGTGAAACGGGGGGCGGAAACGGTCCGCCGAGCCGGGCCCGCACCCGGCCGGCGGACGGCGAGGGGCGGGGCGGCCTGGACCGCACGCGAACCGGCACCGTCGGCGGCACCCGCGCCCGCGAGGGCGGCGATCGCGGGATCGGCACCCGAGGGCTGCTGCGCGGAGGCCGCTCCGTCGCCGACCCCGCCCCTCGGCATCGTCATCGCGCCGCGCGGCCTCTCCGCCGAACGGCTCGCCCCGCCGCTGGACGGTTTCCGCGTCCGCGCCCCTGGGAGCGGACGGCGGCGACGTCACCGCGTCGGCGCGTGCACCGGCGGCGTCGTGGCCACGCGCACGGGCGGCCTGGCGGGAGGAGAGCGGATGGGGCTTCCTCGCCGGAACGTGCCCGGCGGTGCGGCGCACGGGCTGTCGCTGTCGTGTTCACATGGCCGGCGCCGAGGACGGATCGGCCGTGCCGCCCCTGCCGGGAGCCCGTTGCAGGCCGGAGCGTGCGACGGGGCGCGCTGATGCCCGGGGGCGGGGACCCGGTTCCGGACGCTCCCGTGCGGTGCCGGAACAGCACCGGCCCTTCCCGGAGGGACGGGCGGATCGCGACCCACCGGGCCCGCCGGTCCGCCCCCGCCCCCGATCCTCGGCCGATACATCATCATGGCGAGCCCGGCCCGTGGCGGGAGCGGCGGAATTCCCGGTCGTCCGGTGCGGCCTGGGCGGCAGCCGTGGCACCGGGCGCCGGCCCTCCCGGGTCAGCGCGGGCGCAGGCGTTCGTACTCGGCGCGACGGCGCCGCTCGAAGGCCGCCGCCAGGTCGGCGAGCCCGGCCGGACCGGCCGTGGACCGGAGGTCGGGCAGCACGATGTCCTCCTCTTCGGCGAGGTGGGCGCGCAGTTCGGCGGTGAGCCGGTGCAGCAGGACGTCGAAGTGGCGGCCGGTGGTCTCGACGGCCTTGAGGCGGGAGAGCAGCCGCTCGATGCGGCGCCGCTCGCCGTTACGGCGGTGCGCGATGCCGGGCTCGCCGGCCTGCTCGGCCAGCGCGTGGTCGAACTCGGACTCGGCGGCGCAGGCGTGCGCGACCACGCGAGCCGCTAGGTCGTCGAGCAGCGCGGGCCGGTCGGCGCGGTCCCGGCCGAGCCGGGAGAGCGCCGCGATGATCTCGCGGTTCTCGTCGCGGACGAGGGCGAGCGCGTCTTCGGCCATGACCGCCCTCCGATCGGATCGCAGGAGTACCGCGCTCCGACGCTGCCCACGCGCGCCGGTTTCATGCCCGCGAGCGGGCCGGCGTGGTGCCCGGTCCGGCCGCGGCGGGTCAGCGGACGCGGGGGCGGGGGCGCTGCGGCGCCGGGTTCCGCGATCCGCCGCCGAGCCCGGGGACGCGGATGGGGAACCAGCCGTTGTCCTGGTCCGTGCACTCCTCCTCGCCGGTCCGGTCGTCGTCGCACTTCTTCGCGCAGCCGCTCACACCGACGGCGACACCGGTGGCCGCGCCAATGGCGCCGAGCATGAGGGTCCGGCGGCGCACTCTCGACGCGTCCGGTTCGGTGGTTTCGGTCATCTGCTCTCCGTTCGGGTGGGGCGGCCGCCAACGCTGCTGCCGCGGTGGCCCGTTCGGGCCGGCCGTCGTCATGCCGAGCGTGCCGAGCGCGTCCCTGCGGGCCTGGCGCGGTGCCGCGCCGCATCGGTGGGGGCAGGGGCGCCCTGGACTCGCGGGCGGACCGGGGGGGTTCGGCGTGCCGGGGCTGTCGGCTTGTTCGCGGCCGCTCGTGGCGGCGGTCGCGGTGGCGACGCTCAGCGCAGCGCCGATCCCGCCCGCGCAGCAGGGGGCGGCGCCGGAGTCGGACTCGCTCGGGTCCGACCGTGGCTGCCACGGGGGTGCTCCTGTCCTCGTGGGTGGCGGGATCCGGGTTACGCATCCACGCAACGCGCCAACCTTACGCCTTTTCGTACGAACATTCCACGCTTCACCCAAAATCACCGCCATTTTGGAGTGCGTGCCACCGTCAGGCCGGCACCGCCACGTGCCGCACCCGGATCCGGGTGTACTCCAGCAGTCCCCAGTGCCCGTACTCCACCCCCAGCCCGGAGTCGCGTGCGCCGCCGAACGGCACGTCGTGCCGCAGGTCGCCGTGGGTGTTGATCCACGCGGTCCCGCAGTCCAGCCGTGCGGCGATCCCGCGCGCCTTCTCAGGCGGCCCCCACACCGAGGCACCGAGGGCGAAGCGGGTGGCGTTGGCCCGGTCGACGGCCTCGTCGACGGTGGTGTATCCGATGACCGGGATCACCGGCCCGAACTGTTCCTCCTCTTCCAATGCCGTACCGGCCGGCAGATCCGTGACGACGGTCGGCGGGTAGAAGTGCCCCGGCAGGTCCAGGGGCGCGCCGCCGCACACCACCCGGGCCCCGGCCGCGACCGCGTCGGCCACCAGCGCGGCCACCCGCTCCAGCTGGCGACCGCTCACCAGGGGGCCGAGGTCGGTGGCCGGATCCATTCCGTCGCCGACGCGGGTGTTCCCGGCCCGCTCCCGGAGCCGGTCCACGAGCTCCGCGCGCCGCCGTTCGGGGACGTAGACCCGCTTCACGGCGGCGCAGAACTGGCCGCTGTTGCGCATGGCGCGGTCGAACAGCTCACCGGCGACCCGGCCGAGATCGGCGTCGCCCAGCACGATCGCGGGATCGTTGCCGCCGAGCTCCAGCACGGTGCGGACGAACCGCGGCGCGGCCTGCCGCGCGATGGCACGGCCCGTCTCCACCGACCCGGTGAAGGAGATCAGCCGGACCGCCGGGTGCTCGGTGAGCGCGCGGCTGATCGCGGTATCGCCCGAGATGACGTTGAGCACCCCGGGCGGCAGGACGTCCCGCAGAATCTCGCCCATCCGCAGGGTGGCGAGCGGGGTGACCGGAGAGGGGGTGAGCACCACCGTGTTGCCGGCCAGCAGCGCGGGAGCCACCTTGCACACGGCCAGGAGGACGGGGAAGTTGGACGGCGCGATGGCCGCGACGACGCCGTACGGCACCCGCTCCACGGCGACCCGCGCGCCGTGGTCGGCCAGTTCCTCCGCGGCGAGGGCGAGATCGGCCGTCCGCGCGAACCAGTCGGCGGCCGAGCGCGTCTCGGCCGCCGCCGCGCGCAACGGCTTGCCCTGCTCGCGGGTGAGGATCTCGGCGACCTGCTCGGCTCGCGCGGCCAGCGCCGTGCCGCAGCGCAGCAGGTATTCGCGGCGGCGGGCGAGCGGCAGCGCGGCCCACGCCACGCCGGCCACGGCGGCGGCGCCGACCGCGGCGTCGAGCTGCCGGTGCGAGCAGGCCGGCGCATGGGCGAAGATCCGGGCGCTCGCGGGATCCTCCACGGGCGTCCGGCCGGCGCCGGCGGCCGGTTCTCCGTCGATGGTCAGGGTGACGGTCGGGGTGACGGTCAGGGAGGCGTCGGGGCAGGGGGGTCGGGGCGGGGGGACGGCCATGGTTCGCCTCGGCTTTCGGTCGTGAGGGGCGACGGCTCGATGCCGCACCGGGGCGCGGCTCACGCCAGCAGGTGCGCGGTCAGCTCTTCTTCCAGGTCGGCGAGCCGGTGCAGCAGCCGGGCGAGTTCGGTGAGGTCGCCGGCGCTCGCGGCGCAGTACGCCCGTCCGAACTGCTGCGCCTGACGATCGCACATGCCGGCGGCTTCGGGGCGATCGTGGGAGCGGAAGAACTCGGCGTAGTTCCCGGCCCGGGCCGCCGCCAGCGGGAGTTCGAAGCCGACGAGCCGCTCGACGGTCGTTTTGGTCAGGTGGTCGGCCCCCGCTCGCAGGGCCGCGGCACCGGTCGGCCATGGGGCGCCGGACGTGTGCTCGTAGTCGGCGCGGAACGCGGCCAGGGCGGTCGCCCCGACCTCCGGGGTGCGGACGCGCTCCGGTGAGTGCCACAGCTGGTAGCTGCCGCGCCGGTAGTCGATCTCCTCCGCGCGCCAGGCCGCCAGCAGGGTGTCGCGGTCCAGCCGGACGTGCGGGTAACCGCCGGGGTCGTGCAGCAGCAGGTGATCGTCCTCGATGGCGTAACCGACCACGTAGTGGTCCACTCCGGCGGGCGGACGGAACAGGTGGTAGTGCAGCGCGGAGTAATCCACCGGGCCGAGCAGCACCGGACCGCGCGGCAGCAGTTCGGCGAGCCGCCGCCACGCGGCGTCGCCGGTGCCGTCCCGCTCGACCCGGACGTCGAAGCCGAGCCGCTGCAGCGCATGGTCGACTCCGACGTCGGGCGGGACCTGGCCGAGCACCAGGATGTCGCCCGGGAGCAGGATGGCGCCCAGGCCGACACCGCTGAGCGCCTCCACGAGGTCACTCGACACGTCGTGGCCGTGCGCGGCGAGCAGCATGCTCACCCCGTCGGCGTAGCAGTACTCGCGCCGGCCGCGGTAGGGCGGCGGATGCGCACCGGGCCGGCCGGCGGGAGGCGGGCGGTTCGGGTCGGGCGGGAGGGTCATCGTGCTGGCCTCGGCTTTCGGTGGACATCGGACCGGGAACGGCGGGACGCCGCGCGGCGGCTCAGTCGAGCAGGTCGGTGGTCAGTTCGTCTTCGAGGCGGGCGAGCAGCCGCAGCAGGGAGGTGAACTCGGGACGGTCGCCCCGCGCCCACGCCCAGTACGCCTGGCCGCACACGCGCGCCTTTCGTTCGCACACCTGGGCGGTCCCCTGGCGGCCGTGACCGTGGAAGAACTCCGCCAGCAGCTCCGCCCGGGCCGCCGCCAGCGGCAGCTCGAACCGGGCGAGCCTGGTGGCGTTCTGATCGGAGAGGATGTCGGCTCCCGCGCGGATCGCCGCGGCCCCCACCGGCCACGGCGCCCGCGCGGCGCAGGCGTGGTCGGCCCGGAACCCCGCCATGGCGGCCTCGGCGAGCGGCGGCCCGGCGCCGAGGCGCTGCGGGCTGTGCCACATCTGGTTGCGGCCACGGCGGAACCGGATCCGTTCGGCGCGCCAGGCCGTCAGCAGCGGATCCCGGTGAACGGAGGCGTGCGGGTAGCCGCCGGGGTCGTGCAGCAGCAGGTGATCGCCCTCGACGGCGTAGCCCACCACGTAGCGTTGCGTGTCGGCCGGCACGCGGCCGGTGTGATAGGGCAGCGCGGCCAGGGTCAGCGGGCCGAGCAGCACCGGACCGTGCGGCAGCAGTTCGGCGAGCCGCCGCCAGGAGTCGGCTCCGCTGCCGTCCCGCTCCACCTGGACCACGAACCCCAGCCGGTTCAGCGCCCGGTCGATGCCGGTATCAGGGGAGACCTGGCTGAGGGTCAGGGCGCCATCCGGGTGCAGCGTCGCGCCCACGCCGATGCCGGTCAGGATCTCGACGTGCTCGGTGGGAACGGCGTGGCCGTGCCCCGCCAGCAGCATGCCGACGCCGTCGGCGTAGCAGTGGCCGCGGCGGCCGCGGTAGGGCAGCGGTGGCGGACCGAGATCGTGGGTCTGCACTCAGGTCCTCCCGGGGGCGCTGGGCACCTGCGTCTCGGCGTCGTCCGCTCTGGCCGCCGGCCGGCGTCCGGCGGACGCCGGGGCGGACAGCGCCTCGCGCAGGGCGCCGCAGACGGAACGTTCGACCGCGCGCGCGGCGGGCAGCGCCGCGGACATGCCGAAGAAGCCGTGGAACAGGCCGTCGGCGCGCAGGGTGGTGGCGGGTACGCCCGAGGCGGTCAACCGGTCCGCGTACGCCTCCCCCTCGTCGCGCAGCGGGTCGTACTCGGCGGTGACGACGAGCGCCGGCGGCAGCCCGGCGAGGCTGGCAGCGCGCAACGGCGAGGCGTGCGGGTGCGCGGCCTCCCCGGGCGAGGCGAGGTACTGCTCCCGGAACCACGCCAGGTGCCGGGCGGTGAGGAAGTAGCCCTCGGCGTTCTCCCGGCGGGACGGCAGGGTGGAGAGGAAGTCGGTCTGCGGGTAGATGAGCAGCTGGAAGGCGATGGGCGGGCCGCCCTGCTCCCGTGCCAGCAGCGTGCTGACGGCCGCGAGGTTGCCGCCCGCGCTGTCACCGGCGACCGCGAGGCGGGCGGGGTCGGCGTCCAGGGCGTCCGCCGTCCGGTGCACCCACCGGACGGCGGCGTGGGCGTCGCGCACCGCGGCGGGGAACCGGTGCTCGGGGGCGCGCCGGTAGTCGACGGACACCACCACGGCGCCCGCTCCGTCGGCGAGCAGCCGGCAGACGCCGTCGTGGGAGTCGAGCCCGCACAGCACGAATCCGCCGCCGTGGAAGTAGACGATCACCGGCCGGGGGGAGCGCCCGGTGTGCGGATGGTAGACGCGGACGGGGATCTCGGGGTGCCCGGGGACGGCCTGGTCGCGAACCCGGGCCATCGGCGGTCCCTCAGGGAAGCGGGCGGCGGAGTGCACGCGGCGGGCCTCGCTCGCCCGGGTGACTGTTCCGCCGAGGTCGGGGTAGGCCGCCGTCATCAGTTTGAGGACGAGTGCGGTGGTGCGGTCGAGTGCCATTGCCCGCCTTTCGTTGCGGACGCCTCGGTTCGGCGCGGTAACGGACCGGCCGGTGTCATGGCCAAAAAAATTCACGGCGGGTGTCATGGGGAACGACCGCGTCGTGAGTCGAGGGCGCTTCGGCCATTCGGGGATCGGGGACTATCCAGACCGGGAGAAATCTATGATTCCGGTTTTCAGGGCGGTCATCACGGCCGCGGTGCGGTTCGGTGATCCCAGTTTCAGCAATACGCTGGTGACCAGACGCTTCGCGCCGTGCTGCGAGATTCCGAGCCGGGTGCCGATCTGTTTGTTGCTCAGGCCCTCGGCCAGCAGTTCCAGGGTCTGGCGCTCGCGGCTCGTCAGCGACACCGCGCAGCGCGACGCGGGGGCGGACTGCCCGCCCACGTGCGCCAGCAGCGACTTGGCGAGCGCGACCGGCATCGGGATGTCGCCGACGGTGATCCGGCGCAGCGTCTCCGACAGCGACTCCGCGGACAGTTCCCGCTGATCCAGGTACCCGTCGACCGGGAGATCGGCGAGGACCTCGGGCGCTCGCACGTCGGACTCGTCGACGAAGAGCAGGATCTTCGGCCGACGGCGCTCACCTCCGGCGGCGATGGCGCCGACGCGGGCGCGCGCGGAGCCGCTGACGATGAGCACGTCGCAGTCAGCGGATCGGACGCAGGTCTCCACCTCCGCAAAGTTTTCACAGTTTCGGACAATTCCCACAGGCGACGAACTTCGGAGCATGTCCTCCAGTCCGCGACGCAGCACCTCATTTTCCATGAAGAGGGCGACGTCCAGCGTCGCCACCCCCGGGGAATTGACATACCGGACGTAAGTGTCCGCCATGACAAGACTCTCCTCATTATTGTTTTTTTCAACAGCGAAGACTTTATACCAACGGCAGGTTCCATTAAAACAACGCAAAGCCCGACGGAGGAATCTCTTCCGACGGCGCGATTAGGGCGACAATTCGCACCGATCCCCGCAAAACCACCGGGACACTCGGCGGTCGAGCCGGTGGTCGGGTGTGGGCGGGTGGAGCCGCGGCCGGTACCGGTCGCGGCTCGCGTTGATAGGGCGAGGCGGACACGCCCGAAACAACGCCGTAATGACCGCCCGTATCGGGTGGAGCGGATCGCTGCACCGCGGCCTCGCCACGGTGGTCACCGACCACGGCGTGCAGGGCCGCATCCTGGGGTACCGGCTCCACTGGTACCCCAGGATGCGGCCCTGCCGCTCGTGCACGGCGCGATGAAGGCCGCGCCGGTCGATCCTTGTCGGGCTCGCGCTAGGCCGCTCCCCCTTCGGCGACGGGAAGCCGCCCGGCCCGGGCCGGTTGCGCGGGCCCTCCGCCGCCCGCCGGTGTGACACCGGTGGCGGCGGGCAGTTCCTCCGGCCCGATCTCGCGCTCGACGGCCGCCACCAGCAGCCGCTCCACGCCCCGCAGCACCTCCTCGATCACCGGCGGCGGAATGTGCCGGGTGTCGGCGCACAGCTCCAGCACCACCGAGGCGGAACGGCCGCTCAGCACGTCGGGGGTGTCCATGAGCACGAAGTACGCGGCCTCCCGTTCCTGCGGATCGGTGGCGGCGAACCGGCTCGCCGGCACCGCCGCCCTGACCTCCTCGGCGGTGGCAGCGGCGGCGACGGCTCCCGGTTCGGCGGGGCGGCGGATGTCGTTGAAGTAGCAGCCCAGCTCGATGGCGGCGCCGCGCGCGCGGCCCGCCTCGGCCACGAGCGAGTCGGCGTCGTCAGGGTCGTAGCGCGCGTTCCGGTACGCCGCCAGGGCGGTGCGGAAGGTGGCCCGGGCCACCTCTTGGAAGGTACCGGCCCTCAGATCGACCGCCACCGGCACCTCCTGGATGGCGTTCAGCACGGCCCGTCTCAGCTCCGGGACGAACCGGTTGCCGACGATGAGCTGCAGCCCGCACCGCGGCAGCCCCGAGTAGGCACCGAGCACGGCGGCGATGGCGGTCAGCGCCACCGCGGAGACCGACACCCGGTACCGGGCGGCGAGCGTGTCCAGCGCCAGCCGCATCGCCCGCGACTCCAGCGCGCCGCTCTGGAAGCGCGGATCGGCGGCGGCGACACCGGGCCCCGGGAACATCGTCGGCGGAAGCCGCGCGAGCTGGGCGCGCCAGTGCCGTAGCGCGGCCTCGTTCAGCGCCCGCCCCCGCTCCGAACGCTCGAAGGCGGCCTCGTCGAGCGGCCGGCGCGCGGCCGGCAGGACCGGCGGCGGCTCGCCCGCCGCGACGGCCGTGAGCGCGGTGCGCAGCTCCTCGATGACGATCCGGCTGGCCGGCAGGTCGGCGGCCACGTGCGGCACGCAGAATCCCAGCCCCCGAGGTGTGCCGTCGACGAGCCCGACGAGCGGCCGGAACGGCGGTTCGGCCGCGAGGTCGAACCCGGTGCCGCACATCTCGGCCTGGTGCGCGAGGAAGAGGTCGCGGGAGTGCGGCTCCTCGGCGCCGTCGGCCAGCAGCACCGCGACGTCGAGCAGCCCGGAGCCGACGACCCGCTGGGTGAGCACGCCGTCCTCGTACCGGAAGAGCGTGCGCAGCGAATCGTGCCGCTCGACCAGCCGGGCGATCTGGGACAGGACGTCCTCCAGCGTCAGCCCGCCGGGCAGCTCGCACCCGAGGGAGTGGTCGTAGAACGCGCTGTCGGGCATGCGCTGCTGGATGAGCCGCCACATCTGCCGCTGTGCCCAGGTGGCCGGCCCTTCCCCCGCGCGTCCGGAGAACGGTATCCGGCGCCGTACGATCCGCACCATGCCTGCGTCTCCTCGCTAGCTCGGGGACCCGGACGCCATGAGCGGGCTGCCGGACCGCTGCAGCCGGCGCACGTAGAAGATGGCCAGGGCCAGCACGGAGACCCCGAGCAGGTTGCTGAACGCGACCACGCGGTAGAGGGCGGTCGGTTCCTGGACGGCCGCGGTGACCAGGGCGCCCACCGCGATGATGGCCGCGTAGTAGATGACGTTCAGCGTGACGGCCAGCGGTCCGGCGCCGGTCTGCTCCAGGATGGTCAGCGAGGCCAGCACCAGGCCCTGCAGCAGGTAGGTGAGGCCGACGATGTGCAGGTAGTGGGCGGTCTGCGCCGCGATCTCGGGGCTGGGCGTCATGAGCTGGGCCAGCAGGTCGCCGCCGAGCCACACCGCCAGCGCCACCGCCAGGTAGATGCCCAGGACGAGTTCCAGGCCGCTGCGCAGCGTCCGGCCGAGCACGTCGAATCTGCCGGATCCCATCTGCTGGTTCATGACGATGGCGGTGGCCGACCCGAACATGATCCCCGGCATGATGATCAGGCCCTGCAGGGTGGCGGCGGTGGAGTATCCGGAGACCACCTCGGGGCCGAAGGGGGACAGCACCCACAGCAGGCCCATGTTGGCGCCGAACAGCACCACGTGGGTGCCGGCCACCGGCACGCCCACCCGGCCGAGCTGGGAGAACGCCGAGGGCTGCCATGGCCGGGGGGTGCGCGGCACCCACAGGCCGGTGCGGCGCAGGAAGAACAGCCCGAGGGCCAGGCCCACCGCGCTGGAGAGCACGCCGGCGAGGGGCACGCTGAGCACGCCCATGCCGGCGCCCAGGCCGAGCACGGCGACGATGCCGAAGTGCACGGCGGCGTCGGTGAGCGTCACGACGGCCGCGGCGCGGGCGCGTCCGTAGCCGCGCAGGCTCGACGAGCACAGGACGGGCGCGATGTGCGACAGTTCGGCGAGCGACATCCAGAACAGGAAGGACTGGAAGTCCGGCCGCGACTCGGGCGCCACGTCCAGGACGTCGGCGAAGAACGGCCCGGCCAGGATCAGCGAGGCGAAGAGCACCACGGCGACGACCGCCCAGATGCGCAGCAGGCTGGACGCCATGGCGAGCACGTCCTGCGGGCGGCCGCGGCCCCTGCTGACGGCGGCCGACACCTGGTTGGCGATCTCGAAGGCCGTGAACACGGCGATGAAGAGGAACCCGATGGGCATGTACAGCGAGCGCACGTACAGCGCCTCGTCGCCCATGCGGCCCATGAGCGCCACCACGCCGACGACCACGAGCAGGTCGACGACCTCGGCGAGGGTCATGGGGCCGGCGAGCGCCAGAACGGAACGGCGGGACGGCGGGGGCGCCGCACCGGGTGGCGGCCCCATCTCGGGAGTGTCGCCGGGCGGGCCGGGCCTCCCCTCCCCCGGCGCATTCCCGGTGTCGACCTCGCGCACCGGTTCGCGCGTGCCATCGCTGTGATCACTCACGGTCGAGCCTTCCCTGGACGGTCGTTCCTGCAACGGTTCGTGGTTTCGGCGGGTCTGGGCGGTGCGCCGCGCCGGGCCGCGGCGCGGGCCGGGTGGGCTCCCGGGCGCGGCACGCCCGTGCGGGGGTCATGCCGGCCGCTCCGCGCCGAACGTGATCTCGTAGGTGTGGAGGTAGCGCAACTCGCGGTCGTAGTCGGCCAGGACCAGACCTCCCTCGCCCGCTCGCAGCGCGGGCAGCTCCCGGGCGAGGGCCGCCCAGATGCCCGTGGCGGGCAGCCCGGACGGCGCGGCACCGGCCTGCCAGTCGGCCGGCACGTCGCGTTCGGGATCCAGCCCCTGGCCGGTGATCGCGTTCCGCCCAGCGCCGTGGGCCTCGCCGAGCAGTGCGGGGACGTCGCGCAGTGCCACGTCGGCGTACTGGCGGGGGGTGACGGTGCCGGCCGGATCGGCCGGGTCCAGCACGAGCGCGGCGACGGCGTCGCGTGCCGGGGGCACGACGCCGTCCGGTAGCGGCAGGTCGTGCAGCAGGACGCTCTGTTCGAGGGCGAGGACGAGCGAGCGGCCGGTGCCCGCCGACGCCGCGTACTCCGCGGCGACGCGCAGCGCCGTGGCCGTGGCGGCGGTGCCCTGTTCGGCGATGCCGAAGGCGAGCGGGCCGCCCGGCAGGGCCTGGGTGAGTGACGGGCCCGGCCAGCCGGGCTCCGGGTCGGGAGTGCTGTGCGCCATGATCACGAGGTCGAAAGGGTCTCCGGCGGTGAACGGGGCCACGGCCTCTCCGGCCATCTCGGTGAAGGAGTTGCGGGTGAGTCCGTCGAAGTAGTCGTCGCCGTGGGTCAGTCCATACAGGCGGGCGAGGTCGGCGAAGTAGATGTGGGTTCCCTCAAGAGTGTAGGTGCGCCCGGGGCCAAAAATATGGTGATTGACCTGGGAGAACGGCAACGTGGCGGCGGTTCGCCCGGTGGTGGTGGGCGGCGCGGCGAGGAACATCGGTCTCACGCCCCCGCCTGTTCGGCCACATACTCGATGAGGGAGCCGACGGTGGCGAAGTGGTGCAGCGCGAGCGTCTCGGGGTCGGCGTGGAAGCCGAACTCGTCCTCCAGCCGCATGAGCAGTTCGAGCGCGGTGGTGGAGTCGAAGCCGAGGTCCTCGAAGAGGCGGGTCTGCAGCGACATCGACGCGGGCTCGCGCCGCAGCATGGCGGCCAGCGCCGCGGTGATGCCGGTCGCGAGCCGTTCGGAGGCCGCTCGCACGTCTTCGGAAGCTGGTGGCATCGTCGGGTCCTCGCCTTCCTGTGGGGGGTGGGTGGGGTGACGGCGTGCGGCCGGCCGGCTCACGTGACGCGCTCCGGCCGCCGTTCGCCAGGGCCGGGAGCCGGTGTGAGGACGTGCAGGCGCTGGCCGCGCAGCAGTTCCTCGGGCCGGTCGCGCTCCCGCACCAGGTACGCCTCGCCGCGGTGCACGAGGACCTCGGCGGGGCGGCCGTGGCCGAGGAACAGCGTGGGCGAGGCGGTGAGCCCGTAGGCGCCCGAGCGCTGCACGCCCAAGAGGTCGCCGGGACGCAGCGGCGGCAACGCGACGTTGCGGCCGAGGGTGTCGTTGGGGGTGCACAGCGGTCCGGTCACGTGCCAGGGCTCGGCGGGTTCCGCGGACGCGCGGCCGAGCAGCCGCAGGGGGAAGTTCCGGCGGACGAACGAGCCGATCCCGACCGCGGCCATGTGGTGGTGGGTGCCGCCGTCGGTGATGGCGAACCGCTCCCCCATGGACTCCTTCGTGTAGCGGACGCCCACCAGATACGTCCCGCAGGACGCGGTGAGGTAGCGCCCCAGCTCCAGCACGAGCCGGGTGTGCGGCCGGCGGGCCCGGAATTCCGTGACGAGCGGGTTGAGCCCGTCGGCCAGCCGGTCCGGGGCGAGGTCGCGTTCGCCGTCGAAGTAGGCGACTCCCAGTCCGCCGCCCACCCCGACGAGCTCCAGGGGGAGATCGAACCGCTCGGCCTGCCGGTCGGCCAGCTCCAGGATGTTGCGGGTGTTCGCCACGATGACGTCCTCGTCGAGGATCCGGGTGCCCAGGTAGACGTGGATCCCGATGAGGCGGACCCCGGCCAGGCCGCGGGCCAGCGCGACGGCGTCGGCGATCTGCGCCTCGTCGATGCCGAACTGGCGGGGCCGGCCGCCCATGGCCAGGCCGGCCCCGCGGGTCTCGAACGCGGGGTTGACGCGCAGCGCGACGGGGACGCGGACCCCGCGGTCGCGGCCCAGCTCGTCGATGTCGCGGAGTTCGCCGAAGGACTCGCACAGGATGGCGTGCACGCCCTCGTCGACGCACGCCGCCAGCTCGGCGCGGCTCTTCCCGGGGCCGGGGACCATGATCTCCCCGGCGGGCACGCCCGCCCGGCGCGCCGTGAGAAGTTCGGCGAGGGAGGACACCTCGGCGCCCGCGCCGAGCGCGTGCAGCAGGGCGCAGACGGAGACGTTGGGGTTGGCCTTGAGCGAGTAGCGGATCTCCAGCGCCGGGTGCAGCCGGTCGCGCAGGCCGCGGTACTGCTCGGCGAGGACGTCGCCGTCGTAGACGAACAGCGGGGTGCCGAACCGGCGTGCCAGTTCGGTGAACGGGATGGACTGGATGCTCGGGTCAGGTGTCACGCCGGTCTCCTGAGGTGAGGGCGTGCAGCCGGGCGGCGATCTCGGTGTCGATCGCGGCCAGCCGTTCGGCCGTGTCGGCGACGACCAGTCCGTAGAGCCGGCCGTCGAAGGAGGAACCGGGCGGGCCGCCCTCGGGCGGGGCGGCCGCGTTCACCGTCGCGTGGTTGGTCACCAGGAGCCCGGCGGGCGCGCCCGGTGTGAGCAGCAGCCCGCCGAGCGCGTCGCGCAGTTCGGCGAACCGCAGCGGTGTGCGCAGCCGGAGCGGGTAGTGCCGGGTGAGGGTGGTGCGGTCCGGTCCCACGATCAGGTCGTGCAGGGGTGCGTGGTAGGTGGACATGTTGTTGCGGGCGTTGATCTCGATGACCTGGTGGAGGCTGCCGTCGGGCTGCACCAGGGCGTCGACGCCGACCACGCCGTGGTAGCCGTCGGCGTGCAGCAGGGCGCCGAGCCGCTGCGCGGCCTCGGCCAGGCCGGTGTGCTGTGCGGCGGTCAGCCGGGCCGGGGTCCGGTGTCCCAGGTGGACGCCGTCGCGGGTCAGCGCCTCGCGGACGAAGTCGAACCGCACCGTGCCGTCGCGGGCGACGGTGAAGTGGTAGTTGAGGTCGGTGCTCTTGGCGACCCACTCCTCCACGACGACGGCCACCCGCTCGCTGCCCGCCGCCGCGGCGCGGTCGGCGACCATGCGGTGCAGCCGGTCCAGCCGGCGCTCCTCGGCGACCACCGCGAGTCCGCTGCCGGAGACGCCGAACGCGTCCTTGACCACGACCCGTCCGCCGGAGGCGAGCACCGTGCGCGCCCAGGCGACGGCGTCGGCGAGTTCGGCGAGCGTCTCGCACGCGCGCCCGGCGGGCTGGCGCAGCCCCGCCGTCTCGGCGGCGCGGCGGCTGTAGATCTTGCTGTTGACCGCCTTGCACACCGCGGCGGCGGGCGGCAGCGGCCGGAGGGAGGTCCGCTCGGCGAGCCGCTCCTCGGGCCGGGAGAAGCCGTGCGGCAGCAGCCGGTGTCCGGCGGCGGCGAGGCGGCCGAGTTCGGCGAGCAGGGCGGGATCGTCGAGGACATCGAGGGTGACCGTGCGCTCCGGACGCTGCCGGGCGGGGGCCAGCACGGTCGGGAGGTCGAGGCCGAGACCGGACAGGTGGCCGAGGTGGTCGGGGTCGGGTGCGGTCTTGAGGACGACGTGGTCGGCGCCCCCGGCGAGCAGGAGGGCGAACTGGTCCAGGCGGTACACGATGGCCCGCCCGGCCGCGAACCGGAGCCGGGGCAGGCCGTGCTCGCCCACGGCCCACTGTTCCTCGACCTCGAAGTTGCCCAGGTGGACGAGGGGCGTGTCGGCGCCGCCGGTGAGGGCCGTGCGCAGGCGGCGGGTGAAGGGGGCCGGGGGCTCCGGCCGGCCGCGGTGGTCCGGGCCGTCCTCGGCGGTCCGTGCGGCGTGGCCGGAGGTGGCGGGGAGGGTCACCTGCTCCACCTTCCTAGTGCCGGAAGACCATGGCCGAGAAGGTCGCCCCGAGGCCGACCGCGGTCATGAGATAGTGGTCGCCGGGCCGCAGCAGGCCGAGTGCGCTCGCCGACTGGTGGTTGATGAAGGAGTCGGCGCAGAAGCAGTGCCCGGTGACCGGCAGGTTGTCGAGGAAGATCCGGTCCCGGCCCAGGCCGGTCATCTTGGCGACCCGCAGCCAGGAGATGAGGTTGACGTTGTGCGGCAGCACGAGGTCGATGTCGCGGGGTTCCAGGCCGGCCTGGCGCACCGCGGCCAGTACCACCTCGGCCAGGGTGGCGGGGTAGATCCCCTCGAACTCCGCGTCGAGCTTCACCGGGAGGAACGGCGCGGCGTGGAACTGTCCCAGCGTCCGGGTGGCGTAGCCGAGCAGCCGGTCGTGGCCGCCGTCGGCCCGCACCAGGACGACGGCCATGCCCTCGCCCATGATCGCGGTGTCGCGGATGAGCTGCGCCGACGGGGTGAACGCCTTCTCTCCCGCGAAGATCAGCGCGAGCGCGTCGGGATCGCCGTCGGCGGCGAGCAGCCGCCCGGCGATGTCCACGGCGAGCAGCCCGGACGCGCAGGCGTGCTGGGTCACGGAGAAGGCCGTGGCACGGCGTAACCCGAGCTCCGCGCACACGTCGTGCAGGGGGTTGAGCGGGTAGGGCGCGCAGAGCTGGATCGTCCGCGGGTAGAGCACGTACCGCACGCGGTCCTCCACTCCACGCAGGGCGTCGAGCTTGCCGGCCGCGGCCAGCATGAGGTCGCGCAGTCCCGAGTCCGGCGCGCGGCGCACCTGGGAGAAGCCGTAGAAGCGCCGGTACAGCGCGATCTGCGCCTCCTCGACGCCCAGTTCGCCGAGGATGTCGGAGACGGGGGTGCTCTCCGGTGGCAGGTAGCCCGCGACCGCTTCCAGACAGGTCATCTGCTCTCCGCATCGTGGTCGACCCGCGGGGGGCGGGGGTGGTGGGATCGTCGCGACGGCGCGCCGGAGCCGCCGGCCGCTGCGGCATCCACCAGCGTCGCTGTTCCGCGCCGCCGGCAGAAGGCTCGGACGGCCGCACGAACGACCTGCCCGAAGAGGGAGGGCGGACGGCCACACGGCCGGGGCGGTGGGATCGTGGCCGGCGCGGCGCTTGGCGCGCGGCGGCCGTGGGCGGGCGGCCAGGAGGGCGTGCGCGCGGGTCGGGCGATGGCCCCGCGCCTCCGCAGGCGGGGGCGGGCGGCCGTAGGGTGGCCCGCGTGAGTCGACACATCGCGTTCGAGCGTCTGCACAACTTCCGGGATCTGGGCGGATACCGGTCCGCCGACGGCCGCACGGTCCGCTGGGGCCGGCTGTACCGGTCCGACTCGCTCGGCAAACTGCGGGACCGGGACGGCGAGCGGTTCCGGGCGCTGGCGATCCGCACCGTGATCGACCTGCGGCGTCCCAGCGAAGTCGAGCGCAGCGGGCGCGTGCCGCACTACGACGGGCTCGCCTACCACAACCTGAGCGTCGAGCACCGGCCGTACGACCAGGCGAGCCTGTCCCCCGAGGTCGAGCCCGTGCGGTTCCTGGCCGACCGCTACGCCGAGCTCGCCCACGACGGAGCCCAGGAGTTGCGGCGCGCGCTGGAGATCATCGCCGGCGACACCGCCCCACTGGTGTTCCACTGCCACTCGGGCAAGGACCGCACCGGGGTGCTGGCCATGCTGGTGCTGGCGCTGGTCGGGGTGCATGACGACGACATCGCCGCCGACTTCGCGCTGACCGGGCTGGCCACCGACCGCCTGGTCGCCGAGTGGCGCGCCGGTTACCCGCATCTGACGCTCACCTGGCCCGCGTACGGCCGCGCCCCGGCCGGGATCATGCGGCTGTTCATGGCCGAGCTGGCCGCGCGGTACGGATCCGTGCGCGGCTACGCCACGGAACGGCTCGGTGTCGGCGACGACCTGGTGGCGGCGTTGCGCGAGCGGCTGCTGCACTGACACCGCCGCCGGACCGCGGCGCGGCCGGCCGCCCCGTCACCCCTGCGCCGGGCCCGTCTCCAGCACCACCTTGAACGCCTCCCGCCGGTCGAACAGCCGGTAGCCGTGCGCGGCGTCGGCCAGCGGCAGCCGGTGGGAGACCACCCGGGAGGGGTCGATCCGTCCACCGGCCATCAGGGCGAGGACCCGGTCGCGGAGCCGGATCGGGTCGCCGACCGTGAAGCGCAGGGTGAGTTCCCCGGCGAACGCGCGGGCCGCGGGGAAGGGCATCGCGTCGGAGTGGTGCGCGCCGACCGTCACGACGGTGGCGCGCGGCCCGGCACCGTCCAGGGCGGTGCGCAGCGCGGCGGCGGAGCCCACCGCCTCGATGACGACCGTCCCGCCGCCGTACTCCGCGGCGGCGGCGAGCGCGGCGCCGAACTCCTCGGGCGGTACCGCGCGCAGACCGGCCGCTCGCACCCGGTCCCGGCGCCGCTCGTCGGGGTCGGCGACCACCACGGTGGCGGCGCCGGCGACGACCGCGCACTGCGCGGCGAGCAGCCCGACCGGCCCGGCGCCCACGACGCCGGCCGCGTCGCCGGGCCGGATCCCGGAGTCGGCGACCGCCGCGTAGGCGGTGGTGAGCACGTCACCGGCGAACAGCGCCTGCTCGTCGGTCACCCCGTCGGGGGTGCGCGCCAGGACGACGTCGGCGTAGGGGACCCGCACGTACTCGGCCTGCCCGCCCGCGACGGACCGGCCGACGACGGTGGAGTAGCCGAACAGGGTGACCTCGGGGCAGTGGTAGTGCCAGCCGCGGGCGCAGCGCCGGCAGCGCCCGCACGCGACGACGTCGGAGGCGAACACCCGCTCGCCGACGGCGAAGGGCACGTCGTGGCCGGCGGCGGCCACCGTGCCGGCGAACTCGTGCCCGAGAACGGTGCCGGGCGCGAAGCCGGGGATCTCGCCGCGGTAGGGGTGCAGGTCGGTGCCGCAGACGGCGGTGCGGGTCACCCGTACCACCGCGTCGCGCGGCCCCTCGACGCGCGGTTCGGCGAGCCCGGTGGCGACCTCGACGTGGCCGGGGCCGCGGTACACGACGCCCTTCACGGTGCGCCGTCCGGGTCGCCGGCCGGGCCGGGGTCCGGGTCGAGGTCGAGGATCCGCCAGTCCTTGGCGTCGAGTCTCAGCCGCAGGCGGCGTCCGCCGGGCAGGGTGAGCCCGGTCTCGACCGGGGCGGGCCGGTGGTTCACCACGACCGCCCGCCGCCGGTCCTGGCTGCGGCCCGTGACCACCTCGACGTCCGGGACGTCGCACCGTGCCCCAGGCGGCACGCCGGCCCAGTCCGCGACGCGCCGGTACCAGCCCTCCCAGGGGGCCGCGGTGAGCCGGCCGGGGCGGTCGAGCTGGCGCTCCAGCGGCATCGTGGCGAACAGGATCCGTCCCGCGCCGTGCCGGCGCGCCAGGACGGCGGGCGAACCGTCGTCGTAGCCGGCGACCGGTTCGCCCGTGGTGGGGCGCACCGTCACCGGCGGCGCCGCGGCGGCGGCCCAGTCGACCTCCCACCGGCGCCCGTCCCACGAGAAGCCCGACCTGCCGTCGGCGTTCAGCGAGAAGTCCACCAGCCGGGCCCCGGCCAGCGGCTCGCCCGGGAAACCGTGCAGGTGGTCGCCGAGGGAGAGGTAGACGGCGGCGCCTCCGGTGGCCGCGGCGTCGATCCGCTCGATGTCGGTGAGGGTGAGGTGGGTGGTGGAGGGGCAGACGATCAACCGGTAGCCGCCCACGTCGCCCGCGACCACGTCGAAGTCCAGGTGGGCGCGCTTCAGCAGCAGGTAGCCGTAGAGGAGGGCGACGGTGCCGACGCCGGCGTCGAGGTAGCCGCCGCCACGGGGCCGGGCGCGTTCGGGGATGTACAGCGCCACGGGAGCCCGGTCCCGCCGGAGCGCGAGCGCGGGGGCGGCGCGGAGCACACGGGCGTACTCGGCCATGGCGGGTTTGGCGCCGCCGTCGGCGGTGTGCAGGCCGACCAGGCGTTCCATGGGACGGTCCCGGTACGGCTCGGCGGTGGAGGTGATGTCGCGCCAGCACCACGGGATGACGCCCTGGGCACCGTTGGCCAGGGCCGACGCGGCGGCGGCCCGCAGGTAGCGGGCCGCCGTGTCCTCGTCGACCCCGTAGCTGCCGAGCTCGTCGACGACGGCCGGCCCGTAGGCGCCGGCGGCGCGGGCGAGGAACGGCGCCAGGTGCGTCGCCTTGACCGAGAGCGTGGACTCGATCGAGCCGGGCGCCCAGGTGGGGAAGCCGTGGGTGGCGACCAGGTCGAGCCCGTCGGCGTTGTCGGGACCGAACACCGAGCGGCCGAGCACGCCGGAGGCGTCGTTGGCCTGGGTGACGAGCGTCCCGGGCCGTTCGGCGCGCAGCGTGGCGGCGATCCGCCGCTGCCACGCGGCCACGTCGCCGGGCGCCAGGAGGGCGGCCTCGGCGGGGTCGACGTTGCCGATCTCGTCACCGAGGTCGAACGCCAGCAGGTCGTCCAGGTCGGCCAGTTCCCGGGCCGCCGCGCGGGCGAACGCCTCCTGGCGGTCGAGCATCTCGGGATCCCGCCACAGGCTGCGCCCGGCGCGCCACGGCAGGTCGAGCCGCTGGCCGTTCATCCAGATGGTGAACAGCGAGACCACGCAGGCCAGCCCCGCGTCGCCGGCCGTGCGCACGGCGGTCCGCAGGCGTGCCAGCATCTCGGGGCGGATGTGGCCGGGTTCGGGGTGGAAGTCGCGCCAGAACACGAAGAGCCGCACCGTGTTCAGGCCGGCCGCGGCCATGTCGCCGAAGTCCGCCTTGATCGCGGTGGGGTCCCAGTCGGTCCAGATCCGGCACCCGGCCCCGGCCGGGTGGTAGTTGACGCCGAGGACGGTGAACGGGCGGCCGTCGCGGCACAGCCGGCCGCCGGTCACGTGGAAGGTCACGGCCGTCCCTCCCCGCTGCGGCGGACGGCGGCGATGAGGGCGTCCGCGGCCAGTACCGCCTCGGCGCCGGTCATCCGGCTGTGCAGCGGCAGGGAGAGCAGCCGCGGGGTCACCTCGTCGGTGACCGGGAGCGGGCGCCGGTCCGAGGCGAAGGCGCGCCGGTAGTGGCTGAACCGGTGAGTGGGCGGGTAGTGCACGGAGGTCTGGACACCGGCGGACCGCAGGTGCGCGCGCACCTCGTCACGGGGCACGCCGGGCGGCAGCAGCACCGCCATCAGGTGGTGGGCGCTGTCGCCGGTACGTTCGGCGAAGGGCACGCCGATGCGGGGCTCGGCGGCGAGCGCCGCCCGGTAGTCCGCGACGAGTCGGCGGCGGCGGGCGCGGTCCGTGGGCAGCCGGCCGAGCTGCACCCGGCCGAGCGCGGAGGAGATCTCGGTGGGCCGGTAGTTGAGTCCGGCGCCGTCCACGTCGTAACCGGCGACCCCGCCGCGGGTACGGTCCCAGGTCGAGGTGGACAGCGCGTGCGAGCGCAGCGAGCGCATCCGCTCCAGGAGGGCGGGGTCACGGGCGACGAGCATGCCGCCCTCGCCGGTGGTCATGTTCTTCGACGAGTAGAAGCTGAAGCAGCCGATGTCGCCGACGGTGCCGAGCATGCCGCCGCCGTCCTCGCCGGAGCGCACGAGAGGGGCGTGCGCGGCGTCCTCGATGAGCGTGACGCCGTGCTCGCGGGCGGCCTCGGCGAGCTCGCCGAGGCGGGCGGGGTGACCGGCGTAGTGCATGGCGACGACCGCCCGGGTACGCGGCGTGATCAGGCGGCGGACCTCGGCCGGGTCGATCGTGAGGTCGTCCGGGGCCACGACGTCGGCGAACACGGGGGTGGCGCCGCTCAGCGCGGTGACCGCCGCCGAGGCGACGAAACTGAGCGATGGGACGATGACCTCGTCCCCGGGGCCGATGCCGAGCGCGAGCGCCGCGAGGTGCAGCGCCGCGGTGCCGCTGCTGACCGCCACGGCGTCGGGCGCGCCGTGGGCCGCTGCGAACTCCCGCTCGAAGTCGCGGGTGACCCGCCCGGCGGTGAGCCACCGGGACCGGAGCACCTCGGTGACCGCCGCGATCTCCTCGACGTCGATGGTGCTGTCGGCCAGGGTGACCTTCCAGACGGGCTCCCCCGCCGGTTCGTCGGCTGCCGTCATTGAGATACCTCCGAGGACATCCCCGCCTGCGGGCGGGAGCGGAATCGGGCTGGTGCGGTGCGGGGCGGCGAAAGCCGGTGCGCCGCCGGGGCGGACCGGCGGCCACCCGCGCGAGCCCGCGGCTGGTCACGGGCTCCCGCGATGCTTCGCGAGCCGTGAACTTCTCTCAGGTGGGAACGGGCGTACGGGTGGGTGCGCGAGGCCGACGGCATGGTGATGGGGCCGGCGGCCCGAACCGGGGCGTGGACGCTGCGGGCCGAGCGGATCGACGCCCGACGTGGCGCCCCTCCTCCGGGAGAGGGAAGCGAGTCAATGGGGCCCCGTGCTCCCCTCTCGCAACATCGGTTGCCCGGCCCGGTTCGGGGCACCGGCGGAGGCGGTCGCCGGTGGGGCGGCGGCGCCGGTCCGGTAGCCCGCCTCGCAGGCGGCGGCCACCCGGTCCCAGGTGAACTCGCGGGCCGCGCGCCGCCGGCCGGCCTCGCCCAGGGCGCGGCGCAGCCCGGGGTCGGTGAGCAGGCGCACCAGCGCGTCGGCCACGTCGCCGGTCCGGGGCGGCACGACGAGGCCGTCCACCCCATCGCGCACCACATCGTGCACGCCGGGGAACGCGCCGCTGACCACCGGCCGGCCGCTGGCCCACGCCTCGGCGAAGACCAGCGGGAACACGTCGGCGCTGGTGGGCAGGCACAGCACGTCGCAGGCCGCGACGGCGTCGTGCTTGGTGCGGTCGTCGGCAAGGCCGAGGTCGTGGACCCGCGGGTCGCCGGGCGGACCCGGCAGGCCCGCCGAGGCGCCGTCGCCGGGCGGGCCCGCGAACACGAACTCGGCGTCGCGGACCCGCCGCCATACCTGCGGGGCCGCCGCGACCAGGCGGGGGTAGCCCTTGCCGACGGTGCGGCGGCCCACGAACAGCACCGTCGGGCCGGTGATGCCATGCCGGGCGCGGAAACCGGCGGGGTCCGGCCGCCCGGCCAGGTCGGGCGCCTGGGGGAGCGTGCGCAGCGCGGTGCCGGCGGCGCCGTACGTCCGCAGCGCGGCCGCCTCGGTGGGGGTGAGCGCGAAGACGACGTCGGCGGCCGCGCACGCCCGCCGGCCGACGCCGGGGTCCGGCCACAGCTCCGGGGTGGTGGCGGGAGTGAGCGCCAGGCGGGCGCCGGTGGCACGGGCCAGGCGCAGTGCGGCGGCGACGTGGGCGGGACGGGCGAGGTCGAAGGCGTGCACGACGTCGGGCCGGTGGTGCTCCGCGTACCGCCGCAGCTCCGTCTCGGTGCGCAGCAGGCGCGGCGGCGCGTCGTCCAGGAAGGGCGGCCGCCGGGAGTCGGTGGCCACCGCCACCGCGTGCCCGCGCCGGGCGAGGTGCTGCGCGGTGCGCCACGCCATGCGCTCGGCGCCGGCCAGCCCGGCACCGTAGCCACCGAAGACGACCACGACCTCACTCATGGCCGGCCGCCCCGTGCTCCGTGTACCAGGCGAGGGTGGCGCGCAGGCCCTCGTCGAGCGGGGTGGCGGGCCGCGGGCCGAGCAGGGCGCGCAGTGTGGCGAGGTCGGGCAGCCGGCGGTCGGGGGACCCGGCCGGCGGGTCGTGCACGTCCAGCCTCGGGTCGACACCGGCGAGCCGGAACAGCCGGCGGGCGAGCGCGTCGATGCGGATCTCCTCGGTGTCGTCGCCGATGTTGGCCACCAGCGGCTCGTCCCGGCCGATCCGGGTCAGCCGCACGGTGGCGTCGACGGCGTCGGTCACGTAGCAGAACGCCCGTGTCTGGTGCGCTCCGTACAGCGGGAAGGGGTCCTGCCGGTCCAGGATCCGGCCGATGAGCTGCGGGATGACGTGCCGTCGGCCCATGCGCGGCCCGTACACGTTGTGGTACCGCCCGATCCGCACCTGCGTCTTGCCGTGCAGGCGGCGGAACATGGATTCGGCCACGGCCTTGCTCAGGGCGTAGGAGGAGCGCGGGGCGCCGAGGTCGGCCACGACGAAGGGGACGTCCTCGCGGGTGGGGTGCCCGGTCAGCCCCGCGGCGGCGGCGCCGTCGGCGACCTCGCTGGTGGAGCTGAGGAAGAGCGCCCCGGGTTCGGTCCGCGCGCACCAGTCGACCAGGTGGATGGCCGAGAGCAGGTTGGTGGACAGCACGTGCGCGGGCCGGTGGATGCTCTGGTGCACGCCGACGACGGCGGCGAGGTGGTACACCTCGTCGAAGGGCCCGGGGGCGAGGTCGGGCGGGATCGCGGTGGTGAGGTCGTGTTCGACCGTCTCGACGTGCCCGGCCAGTTCCTGGAAGTCGCGGTCGGGGCGGCCTCGGGAGAAGTCGTCCAGCAGGGTCACCCGGACGCCGTCCGCCAGCAGGCGGCGGACCAGGTGCAGCCCGACGAACCCGGCCCCGCCGGTGACGAGTGCGCGCTCAGCCACGGCCCAGCCTCAGGTACTCGACGCCGCCCTGCCCGCCGGATCCGCCGGGCGCGCCGAACTCCGCGCGCAGCAGGCCCCACATGTCGAACACCACGGCCGGCCGGCGCATGCGGCGCAGGTGCGCGGTGTTCTCGGGACGGGCGTAGCCGGGATGGTCGACCAGCAGCACCAGGGCGTCGGCGTCGGTGAGGCCCTCGCCGAGCTCCATGGGCCGGTAGCCGAGTTCGGCGATGCGGTCCGGCTCCACGACGAAGTCGTGGCCGGCCAGCACGCCGACCCGGTCCCGTAGCTCGGCCGCGACCTGCACCGCGGCCGCGCCGCGCACGTCGTCGGTCACCGGCCGGCCCTTGTAGGCGATGCCGCACACCAGCACCTTGGCGCTCGCGGCCGGGCGGCCGGTGCGCTCGAGGGCGGCGAGCACCCGTTCCACGACGTGCCCGGGCACCTGCTCGTTGACCTCGCGGGCCGCCGCGACCAGCGGGGGCCGCCGTCCGGCCCGTTCGGCGGTGTGCATAAGCAGGTAGGGGTCCTTGGTGAGGCAGCTTCCGCCGACGTACCCGGGGCGGGCGAGGTCGGGACGCGGGTAGCGGAGGTTGGCGGTGCTGATCAGCTCCTCGGCGTCCAGGCCGAGCGGCGCGGCGAGCAGCGCCACCTCGTTGCCGAAGCCGTACAGCAGGTCGGTGTGCGCGTTGCAGATGAGCTTGATCATCTCGGCGGCCTCCAGGGAGGACACGGTGATCTGGTCGCTCGCCACGCTCTTGAGCAGTTCGCCCGCGCGGGCCGTCGAGGCGTGGTCGAGTCCGCCGATGATCTGCGGCAGCGACGCCAGCTCGGCCATGGCCTGCCCCTGGATGATGCGTTCGGGGCAGAACGCCAGCAGTGGGTTGGCCACGCGCCGGCGCAGCAGCGGCAGCACCAGCTCGCGGCAGGTGCCGACCGGGATGGTGCTGCGGACGACGACGAGCGTGTCGTCGGCGATGTGGTCGGCCACGTGCTCGGCCGCCGCGCGCAGGTGGCGCAGGTCGGGTTCGCGTGTGCCGGGGTG
Organism: Marinactinospora rubrisoli; assembly: GCF_042664915.1. Lineage (NCBI taxonomy): Bacteria > Bacillati > Actinomycetota > Actinomycetes > Streptosporangiales > Nocardiopsidaceae > Marinactinospora > Marinactinospora rubrisoli. Next base: position 318,341 of record NZ_JBHTBH010000005.1, on the reverse strand, counting down.
CACGGCGGTGCCGACGCAGATGATGACGGCGCGCGGCGGGGTGTCGGGGAGCCGGTCGGTGACGGCGAACTCCTCGGGCGTGCGCGCCCGGAGCGCCTCCTCGACCCCGGGTTCGACGAAGAGCGGCCGGCCCTCGGCGAGGGCGTCGCGCACCCGGGCGCTGGTGTCGACGCCCACGACGCGGGTGCCGGTGCCCGCGAGGGCGAGGGCCAGCGGGAGGCCGACGTAGCCGAGCCCGACGACCGCGACTGGGTCGCGGCCCGGCGAGGCGGGACTGGTGCGGTCTGCTGCCGCGCTGGTCTGGGACACGGTGCTACCCCCTGGTTGCCTGGTGGGTGTCGGACTCGATGAGCTTGCGGCGGTCGACCTTGCCCAGCCCGGTGCGCGGCAGCCGGTCGTGGCGGTGCACGTGCCGTGGCACCTCGTAGGGCATGAGCCGTGTCCGGAAGTGGGCGAGGAGATCGTCGGCCTCGGTGCCGTCCGCCAGCACGACGGCGGCGTGGATCTGCTCCTCCCGGTCGATGCCCCCCACCCCGTAGACGGCGATCTCCCGCACTCCGGGGTGCTCCTCCGCGATGCGCTCGATCCGCCGCGGGTTGACCTTGCGCCCGCCGACGTTGACGAAGGTGCTCTTGCGGGCGATGAGGAACAGGTGCCCGTCCTCGTCCACCCGTGCGATGTCGCCGGTGTCGAGGAAACCGTCGGCGTCGAGGGCGGCCGGGGCGCCGTCGAGGTAGCCGTGGAACATGGCGGGCGTGCTGACCAGCAGGCTGCCCTCGGACCCTCCGGGCTCCTGGGGACGGATGCGCCAGCGCACCCCGGGGCCGGCCACTCCCACGCTCTCCGGCGGCCACGGCCGCGCCCGGTCGTACTGGCAGGCGATCAGCCCGGCCTCGGTGCTGCCGTAGATCTGGTGGGGCGGCCGGCCCAGGGCCGCCGTGGCGCGGGCGCGGACGCGCTCGGGGAGCGGACTGCCGGATGACAGCGCGAGGCGCAGTTGCGGCGGAGCCGCGCCGGCCGGCAGCGCCGCGGCCAGGAGTTCGTAGCCGAGCGGCGTGGCGACGAGGACGGTGGCGCCCGAGCGGAGCGCGTCGATGACGGCCCGCACCGTGAACCGGGGGACGGTGACGAGGGTGGCGCCGGCCGTGAGCGCGGTGCAGACCCCGCAGATGAGGCCGAATGCGTGTGCCACCGGCACCGTGACCAGCGACGTGTCGGCGGCGCCGACCCGGTACACCTGCCGGTAGGCGTGGGCTCCGCGCAGGGCGGCGCTCAGGGTCTGGCGGGTGATCCGGGGCTCGCCGGTGGAGCCGGAGGTGAGCTGGAGGATGGCGGGGTCGGCGCGGACGGGGGCGGGCGCCTGCGGGCCCGGACCGGTGAGGTCGTGGTAGTGGTACGCCGGGACGCCGGGCGGCCCGGCGGAGCGCCGGCCGGGCGGTGCCACGACCGCGGCGGGCGCGGCGCGGTGCACCGCCGAGCCCTCGTCGGCCAGGTGGGAGTTGTCGGCCTCGACGAGCAGCAGGTCGGCGCCGCCGGCCATGAGGCCGAGGAGCACCGCGACCGAGGTGGGGGTGTTGTCGAGCAGCATGACCACCGGTCCTGGGCGGCCGGTGAGCCGGCCGGTGCCGGCCGCTACCCGGTCGACCAGCCCGGACAGTTCCCGCCACGTCAGGGTGTCGCCGCCCACGGGAGAGGTGCGCACCGCCACGCGATCGGGGTGGGCGGCCGCGTGGCCGTGCAGGGTGCTCCGCAGCTCGCCGGCGGCTCCCGGGCCGGAAGAGCCCGATGCGGGGCCGCTCACCGGCGCTCCCCGCGGAGCAGGGGGGCGACGGCGGCGGGCGTGGAGTCGTCGAAGATCGCCATCAGGAGTTCGGCCTGCATGGCGTCGGCCGCGGCCTCGTCTTGGGGCCCGAACCTGGCGACCAGCCGGGTGATGATCTCGATCGCCCGGTAGGAGTCGCCTCCGTTGTCGAAGAAGTCCTCGTCCGCGGCGAGCGCGGGGCGCCCCAGCACCGCGCCCATCTCCGCCGCCACCTGGCGGACCAGGTCGTCCTGCTCAACCGTCATCACTACCCCTGTTCGGTCGGTACCGGCTTCGCTCATCGGCTGCCGCCCGCGATGAGCGCGACGTCGAAGCGTGTCTCGGCCTCCTTTTGCCGCCAGCCGCGCGGCGCGGCGATGGGGAGGGCGTCCCGCCGCACCTGCCCCGCGACGCGTTTGGGGCCCACGTAGCGCTCGGAGTGGTCGGCGAACTCCTGTTGCGCGCGCTCGTAGCGGTCGGGGGTGCCGATGTCGTGCCATTCGCCCCCGAACTCGTACGCGGTGACCGGGTCCCCGTGCTCGACGAGGCGCAGGATGAGGTCGGTCATGTCGGCCACGCCGCCGTCCAGCCGGTCCCGGACACCCGGGCTGACCACGTAGATTCCCGAGCTGACGTCGAGACCGAGGCGCGGCTTCTCCCAGAGACCGCGCACCTTGCCGTCGGCGATCTGCAGCACGCCGAGGTCGACCGGGACCTCAAGGCGCTGCGCGGCGACGGTCAGCAGCGCGCCGCTGCGCACGTGCTCCTGGTACAGGTGGGCGAAGTCCAGCGTGGTGAGGACGTCGCCGTTCATGACGAGGGCAGGGGTATCCCACCCCTCGACCCACCGCAGCGGCGCGGCGGTGCCCAGGGCGACGCGGTCGACGCTGAAGTCGATCGCCACGCCCGGATATTCGCCGGCGGCGAACCGCCGGCGGATCATGTCGCCGAAGTGCGAGACGCACAGGGTGACTCTGCGGAATCCGGCGGCGGACAACTGCCGGATGATGATGTCGAGGATCGGTGATCCGCCGACCGGGATCAGCCCTTTCGGGCGGTCCTCGGTGAGCGGGAGTAGTCGTTTTCCCTTACCGCCTGCCATGACGATCGCGTGCAAGGTCTACCTACCCGGAGCCGATTCTGGGGACCATCGCGTTCTCTGCTGCGTGGGGTGACGGCAGGCTCGGGAACCCGCCGCCGTAAGAGTGAGCGCACTGGGATCGTCTCCCGCCGGCTCCGGGTGCATAAGCCTCGCATGGCCACCCGATCGACCTGTCCGAACGGTCATACCGGAATGAGCGGCGGCGGTCGCGGGAGTGGGGTCCGCCGCGGCGTCACTCCCCCGCCGTGCCGGTGTCCGGGAACTCCGATCCGACGCAGTACGCGGTCAGCGGCGGCAGGCCGTTGAAGCCGACGGTGGCGGAGGACAGCGTGTAGGCGCCGGCGCCGAGGATGTCCACGTGGTCGCCGGGGCGCAGCGCCAGCGGCAGCCGGTAGGGGGTGCGCTCGTACAGGATGTCGACGCTGTCGCAGGTGGGGCCGGCGATGACGACCGGCCCGCTGGGGCCGTCGTCGTGCTCGGTGACCAGGCGGTAGTGGATGGCCTCGCCCTCGGTGTCGATCAGTCCGCCGTAGCGGCCGATGTCGAGGTAGACCCAGCGCTTCTCGTCGTCGTGGTGCTTGCGGGCGACCAGCACGACCTCGCAGCGGAGCACGCCGGCCTCGGCGACCAGATAGCGCCCCGGCTCCACGGCCAGGGACGGCGGCACGGCGAAGTGCCGCCGGACGGAGGCGTGGATGGCCGCCGCGTAGGCGTCGATGGGCGCCACGGGGGTCAGGTAGCCGGCGGCGAAGCCCCCGCCGACGTTGAGCATCCGCAGGTGGACGCCGGCCGAGCGCAGCTCGGCGAAGACCCGGGCCGCCTGGGCGATGCTGGGGTCCCAGCGCTGCGGGTCGAGTTGCTGGGAGCCGACGTGGAAGGAGACCCCGACCGGATCCAGGCCGAGGCCGGGGGCGGCCCGCAGCAGCTCGACGGCCATGTCGGGCGCGCAGCCGAACTTGCGGCTCAGCGGCCACCGGGAGCCCTCGCCGCTGGCCGGCAGCCGGCAGAAGACCCGGGAGCCGGGCGCGTGTTCGGCGAGTTTGCGCAGCTCCTCGACGCTGTCGAAGACGAACAGCCGCACGCCGCGGGCGTAGGCGTGCCGAATGTCGGCGGACTTCTTGACCGTGTTTCCGTACGACAGCGCCGCAGGGTCCGCGCCCGCGGCCAGGCAGAGGTCGACCTCGGCCCGGCTCGCCACGTCGAAGGACGCCCCGAGCCGCACCAGCAGCCGGATCACCCGGGGGTCGGGGTTGGCCTTGACCGCGTAGAACACCGGCGCGGAGCCGAACGCGCCCGCGAGCGAGCGGTAGCACCGCGCCACGGTCGGCAGGTCGACGACCAGGTAGGGGGACGGACCGGGGTGGCCGGCCATGAAGGCGCGGATCCGCTGGTGGTGGGTCTCGGTGTCGACGGTGCAGGTGGCTGACTGGTTCATGTGCTCCCTCGGGTGGTCCTGGTTCCGTCCGCGGCGCACCGGGCGCGGCGCGGGGCGCGAGATGGCGACGGAAGGGATTGACAACCGGAAATCAAAAACAATTCGCCCGAACCCGCGGCGCGACAACTATACAATTTAATTTTTGCCACCCGGCCACAATTCGGCATTCCCGATCCGGCGCCGGAAGATGCACATTCTCACGGACCGGCCGGCCGCAATTCGACGGAACGGCCCGAACCCGACTCCCGGCCGGCGAATTCCCGTCCCGAGTTCTTTTTCCGGCATTCGCCGCCCGCCGATCCGGGCGTGGCCGCCGCCGGCCGCCGCGCGTTCCCTGCTTCCCCCGTCACCGCGCCTGGCGCGGACTCGCCGCCGCCCGCGACAATGGGCGGCATGGCAGGTACGGATGCGGGCGCGGCGCGCGTCATCGTGCAGCGGATCGCCGTCTCCTGGTCGCCGGACGCCCGGGGCGCCGCGGCGGCGGCGGAGCGTGCCCGCCTGCCGGAGGCGTTCCCGGTCCCGGCGACGCCCGCGGTTCCCGGTGCGGAGGAGTCCGGCGGCGTGATCCTGCTGCACGACGTCCGGCTGCGCGACGTCCGGGGGTACCGGCCCGAGGAGACGGTGACGGCTGGCCGCGCCGCGGACCGCCCGTGGCGGCAGGGCGTTCTGGCCAGCTGGGGTCTGCGGCTGGTCGAGGAGGGCGGCAGGCTCCACGTGCACCGGACCTCGGCCGGCGACGCGTTCCCCCAGCGATGGCCGCGGCCGCTCTGCGTACTGGAGCCGGGCCGGATCGCCCGGTACCGCGCGAACTTCCGGTTCGTCAGCCTCTCGCACATGTCCGGGTGGCGGTACGCGCAGTGGACCCTCACCGTCGGCTACCGGATCGCCGGTCCGGCGGCGTCCGGCGCGTTCGCCCGCGCCACGGCCGCCGTCGATGTCGACGACCGGGTGTCGCTGTACGGCAACGGCCGCGGCCGCCGTCCGGCGAGGCCGCGCCGGAGATCCCGCGGCTAGGCGCCGGGCGCCTCGGAACCGCCCCCGCCGCCGGATTCCCCGGCCACGCGGCTCGATACGGTGGGGTCGACGAGGCCGCAGTGGGATGATCGTCGGCGTTCCGCGTCGCGGCGCGGAGATCCGATCCAACCCTGTTCGAAGAGGAGAGCCGCCATGCCTGTCGTTCGCACCGCCCACACTCGCTGGGAGGGCACTCTGGCCGAGGGCCAGGGCACCGTCTCGTTCGACTCCTCCGGGCTGCCGGACCAGCAGGTGACCTGGAAGGCGCGCTCCGGCGCCTCCGAGGGCCTGACCAGCCCTGAGGAGCTCATCGCCGCGGCGCACTCCTCCTGCTTCTCCATGGCGCTGAGCCACGGCCTCTCGCAGGCCGGGACGCCGCCGCGGTCCGTGCGGACCCAGGCCGAGGTGACCTTCCAGCCGGGAACCGGCATCACCGGCATCCACCTGACCGTCCGCGCCGTGGTCCCCGGCCTGGGCGCCGAGGACTTCGCGAAGGCCGCCGAGGCCGCGAAGACCGGATGCCCGGTGAGCCAGGCGCTCACGGGCACCACCATCACGCTGGACGCCGCGCTGGAGCAGTAGCGGCGGTATCGGGTGCGACCGCCCCGCCGGCCCGGACGGGCGGCGGGGCGGTTGCCGGTTCGGGCGGCGACGTGGTCGTATGGGGCCATGAGCACCGATCAGGTGCGGCGGGGCGCGGCCGTGCGGGTCCGCCGGGCGGCCACCGGCGATGGCGCGGCGATCGCGGCCGTGCGCGTGTCGGGATGGCAGGCCGCCTACCGCGGCATCGTCCCCGACGACGTGCTGGACCGGATGACACCCGACCCTCTCGCGCGGGAGGCGCTGCTGCGCGCTCCGCGGCCGGGCGTGCGGGAGTACCTCGCCGAGGCCGGCGGTGACGCGGTGGGCTGGCTGGCGGCCGGCCCGTCGCGCGACGCCGACCACTTCGCCGCCGGGGTGCGCGAGATCTACGCGTGCTACGCGGTGCCGGCCTACTGGCGCCGTGGGGTGGGCAGCGCACTGATGGCCGTGGCGCTGCGCGACCTCGGGGACGCCCGTCCCGTCGCGGTGTGGACGTTCCGCGACAACCGCCGCGCCCGCCGGTTCTACGAGGCGTTCGGATTCGTCCTGGACGGCCGCGAGCGCGACTTCGACGCCTCCGGGGCGCCGGTCCGTGAGGTCCGTTACCTGCGTCCGGGGACCGCCGAACCGTGACCGGCGAACTGTTCGACCCGCGGCGGCCCGGGCCGGTCACCGTCGCCCCCGGCGCCGTGCACGTCCCGGGCTGGCTGGACCCCGAACAGCAGCGCGACCTGGTCGGCCGCTGCCGCGACTGGGCGCGTGGCCCCGCGGGCATGCACCGGCACCGCATGCCGCGCGGCGGCGTGATGAGCGTGCGGATCGTGTCACTGGGCTGGCACTGGGCGCCGTACCGCTACACGCGGACGCTGCCGGACGGCACCCCGGTCAAACCGTTCCCCCCGCTGCTCGGCCGGCTGGCTCGCGACGCCGTGGCCGCGGCCTACGGCGCTCCCCCGCCGCCCGGCGCCCCGCCCTACGACGTGGCGCTGGTGAACTTCTACGACGCCGACGCCCGCATGGGCCTGCACCAGGACCGCGAGGAGCGGGTGGACGCGCCGGTGGTCTCGCTCAGCCTCGGCGACTCCTGCGTTTTCCGGTTCGGCAACCCCGAGACCCGCGGGCGCCCGTACACCGACGTCGAGCTGCGCGGCGGCGACCTGTTCGTCTTCGGCGGGCCGTCCCGGCTCGCCTACCACGGGGTGCCGCGGACGCTGCCCGGCACGGGCGACCCCGCCTGCGGGCTGACGTCCGGGCGGCTGAACATCACCATCCGGGCGTCCGGGCTGCCGGCCTGAGCCGCCGCGAACACCCGGGCGGCCGTCCCCGGCCGCCGCCTCACAGGTCGGCGGCGTCCAGGCCGTGCGTCGTCTGGCGGACCAGCAGGTCGAGGACGTCGGTGAGCCGTCCACGCCGGGCGTAGGCGGCGCGCTGACGGTGCGCACCGGACCCGACGGAGAACAGCCGCAGCAGCAGCCGCTCGACGAGTTCGCCCTCGCCGTCGGCGCCGAGCCCGGGCATGGCCGCCTCGACCAGCCGGTCGAGCTGCCGGCGTGCCGGCACGAGGTCGGCGGAGAACGGATCGAGGGCGTGCCCCTCCAGGCCATCGCGCGCGGCCCGCCACATGGCCAGCCGCAGGGAGCGGTCGCTGAGCGGCGGCGCGGGATCGCCCGCGGCGACCTGGGCGAGCGCCACGGTGACCAGGCCCCGGACCAGCACCGCGAACAGCACGGCCTCCTCGGCGGTGCCCGCGACGTCGCCCACCCGGATCTCCAGCGTGGGCAGGTGCTCGGAGAGGCGGACGTCCCAGTACACCATGCGGCGGTCCAGGATCGCCCCGGTGCGCAGCATCTCGGTGACCGCGCGTTCGTGCTCGGCCACCGAGCCGAGCCAGGGCGGCGGGCCGGCGGAGGGCAGCCGCGCCCAGATGATGGACCGCCAGCTGGCGTGCCCGGTGTCCCGCCCGCGCCGGAACGGCGAGTTGGCGGTGAGGGCCAGCAGGGTGGGCAGCCAGGGGCGCAGATGGTTGGCGACGGCGAGCGCCACCTCCCGGTCGGCGATCCCCACGTGCACGTGGCACCCGCACACCACATGGGCGTCGCGCAGCGCGCCGAACCGCTCGGCGATCGCGCGGTAGCGGCGTCCCTCGCTGAGCGGTGCGGACCCCACGTCGCCGAGCACGGCGGTGCCGGTGGCGACCACGGCCAGGGCGCGCTCGGCGGCGGCCTCGGTGAGCGTGCGCCGGGCGGAGGCGACGTGCGTCGACAGCTCGGGGGCGGTCTGGCAGACGGGACTGGCCGCCTCGACCTGGAACCGGGTGATCTCCGCGCAGAGTTCGGAGCCGGTCGGCCGGGCGGCGGCCAGCACTTCGGGCGCCTGGGCGGTCGCCTGCCGGGTGTCGGCGTCGACGACGAAGAACTCCTCTTCGACCCCGAACGTGGGCGCGGCGGCGTGCGGGAGTTCGTCAGGCGATCGGGCCGCCAGCGGAACCACGGGGTGGTGGGGCTGCGGTTCGCCCCCGCCGGCGGGCATGGCGGGAGACGGGAGACGCGGCTGGTCCTGGCGTCTGCGGCTGAACTCTTCCATGCCGGCCCCCAAGCTTGACGGTTTATCGGAGTAGATACCCCTAAATCCCGACGGCGCCCGGTCGCCCGGCGGCCGGAATCGTCCAACCGCGAGTGCGAGAAAACCCCGTGCGGCACGCCCGTCCCTCGCGTCCCACCGCCTGACGTGCCCGCGTGCCGGGGCCGCGCGACGGCGCCGCCCCGGCACCGTGCACGGTGCCGGGGCGGCGGGGGACGCAGGAGAGGCGAGACTAGCGGCGCAGCAGGTCCCGAACGTTGACGACCAGCAGGATGACCACCACGAGCACGATGGGCACCAGCACGGTGATCCGCCAGTTGGCCATGAAGGCGGCGATGATACCCGCCACCGCGGCCACGACGACGAGGAAGATCGCGAGCCCGGTGAGGAAGGACATCAGCTTGCGGCGCGCGAACGCGTCGAACATCGCGAAGAGCAGGACCACGCCGACCCCGGCGAGCGGCGCGAGGGGCCCGCGCAACAGGAGCAGCGCGCCCAGCGAGATGATCAGCAGCGGAGTGCTCAGCGCGGCCCAGATGTGCAGGAAGCGGGTGGGCCGCTGTTTGCCGGACGCGTACGGCAGGTGCGGCGACTTCAGGTGCGCCTGCGGTCCGTGTTCAAGGGACTCGCCGCTTTCGAGGGCTTCGCGGTGCGTGTCGCGTTCGTCCGCCAGCAGGGCGCGTTCGCGGTGCCGGTCGGCGAGCTCGCGTTCCGCCTCGGCGATCCGCTCCCGCTTCTGCCGGGCCTCGGCCGCGGCGTGTGCGCGGCGCCCCAGGACGATGTCGGCCGCCGCGAGCCGCCGGATCTCGTCGCGCCGGCGGACGATGTCGGCGTCGGCCTCGTCGATGCGCGCGTCCAGCTCCTGGACGTGCGCCAGGAGTTCGGCCCGCGCCGCCGTCGCGCTCGGGGACACCTTGTGCAGCCCGACCCAGGACAGCGGGTCGGCCCATGACGCACGGACCGTGCCGTCCCGCTCGTAGCGGGGGCCGCTGGGGGCGCGTTCACCGTCGAACCAGTCGCGGGTATCGCGGCCCCACAGGCCGCGGAATCCGCGCACCCAGGGGGTGTCGTCGTCGATGACCACGGGCGTCCAGTCGCGCTCGCCGCCCGGGCCGACCCGGATGCCGTCGCCACGGGCGTAGTCGACGAACGGCACGCCGATCCCGTGCCGCACGATCGCGCTCGTGCTGGGGAAGATCCGCTGGGTGACGGCGCGCCAGACGCGCACCAGGCCGCGCAGTACGGCCGGGTCCACCTGGATCAGGTAGTCGCCGGGCAGCATCTGGTGGGAGTGCGAGCCCGCCCCGACGAAGATCATCGGATGGTCGCCGTCGCGGTGCAGCTCGGGGTCGTCCCATCTGCGCCGGAGGTCGTCGCCGGTGTACTCGTGGGAGGAGGCGCCCACCCACACCGGCCGGGTGCCGCCGTCGGCGGTCTCCACCAGATAGACGGTGACCCGCTCCCAGTCGGCCTCGTGGTCGTTGACGCCGCCGTAGGTGGACCGCCAGTCGTTCATGGCGTAGAAGAACCAGTACTGGAGGATGACGTAGCCGCCCTCCCGCATGACCCGCCCGTAGTAGGTCGCGCCTCCGGTGTCCAGGCGGTCCTTGTAGCGCGTGGCGGCCGCGGCGGCGACTCCGCCCGGCACGGCGCCGCGGATCAGCAGCGACAGCTTCATCAGCACGTCGACGACCCGACCGAGCACGCCGACCGCGGCCAGCCGGCCGCTGCGCGGGATGACCGGACGCGCGCTCCGCCGATAGCGGCGCGCCTCGGCACGCAGCGATGACTCCTGCACGAACCGCAGGTGCTTGTGGTGGCCGGGCCACTCGCGTTCGGCGCCCGCGAGACGCTCGACGGTGAGTTCGCCGGCCGGGACCACCTCCTGCTCCCGGCCACCGGGCAGTTCGAGCCAGAGGCTGCAGCAGTCGAGGTAGTCCTCGATATCGGTGGGGAAGAAGAGCTCGCCCCTGGTGTAGACCAGCACCGGTTCGTAGGCCCGGAGCAGTTCCAGATCAGATTTTGTCGTGCCCATAACTTCGCCCGACCCTAATGGATCACGGGGGCGCGTTCCGCCATGACACCGGGCGTAGCGCCCGGCTGCGCGGCATTCGGGCACGGCGTAGATTGCCGGGTATGGAGCACGACCAGATCAGCACGCTCTCGGCGTCCGTCCGTGACGAGGCGCCCCTGGCGGCGCTGCAGGCGATCGCGGAACTGCGCCGGGAGCTGGAACGACGCGAGGCGGTCAACGTGCGCAAGGCGCGGGCGCAGGGCGCCACGTGGGCGGAGATCGCCGCCATGCTGGGGGTCAGCAAGCAGGCCGTGCACAAGAAGTACGGCGGTGGCCGCCGGGAGCGCTGACGGCGGCCGGCGGGGAGGGGGAGGCGGAACAGCGCGAACGCGCGCTCGGTATCGTTCTCGTCACAATCGCGTACCGCGCTTCGACGCGGCGACGCCGCCACGGGGCCGGGTGGCGGCGTCGCGAGCCACACCCGGGCACTCGGCCGGTGCGGGACCCGGCGAGGCGTCGCCCGATCACCGTCGATGACCAGGCGACGCGCCGCGCGGGTGGCCCTACTGCATCACGCTCACCGGTGGTGGCCGTGATGCATGCCGTGGTGCCCATAGTGGCCGTGGTGGCCATGATGGCCGTGGTGGCCATAGTGGTGATGATGGTGGTGACGGTGGTGGTGGCGGTGGTGCACCGTCGGCTCATCGGCGGTGGTCGCGGCGTTCGCGCTCACCATGCCCATGGCGGGCGCTCCCAGCGCGACGGCGGGTGCCACGAGTCCGGCCACCAGGATGCGGCGCAGGCTGACGCTCATGCGAATCGTCTCCCCCACAAAAACTGATCCGGCGATCTGCCAGATCAAGACTCCGCTCGAAGGACTCCGGCCGCCGGCCCCTTCGCCGACGGCGGTGGGCCCTGGAGTCACGATTCCCATGCTTGCGGCGCCCGTCCCAAGGCCAAACACGCTCGGGCTCCATGGTGGTCAAAGAAACCGCCGGAAGCGTCAAGGACGCCCGGCGCCCGCCGTGGAGGCGGGGCGGGGCGCGGGCGCGCCCGTCGGCCAGGCGGTCAGGGCCGTCGACGTCGGTCACGTAGCGTCGGCCGCCCTCGGCGCTCCGGATGGATCCACCGACCCGGTCGGCCTCGGCGACGATGTCGGCGGCCAGCCGGACGCGGAGCCGCTGCCGTCGGCGAAGCTGGGCAGGTCGGCGACGTCGTACCCCTCGGCTTCCGGCGTCCGCAGGGCGGTTCGGTCCGCGCACGGTGCGGCGTCGGCGCGCCACGGTTCGACGCCCCCAAGGTCCGGTCGACTCGGCGCGGACGAACAGGAGCGGCCGCCGCACTTCCACCGACCACGATTATTCGCGCCAGCGACCGGAATTAGCCGACAAGGAGACCCCGGCCACAGAGTTCTTCTGGGAGCAAATAACTCCTAATTCAACAACTTTCAATGACAGCACCGCGCAATGATCGCAGCGAGCGACACTTTTTCAATACGTCCCCGGCCCGCGCCCCACCATGGCGGCGACACGCATCGCGACCTGCGATGACGCTCGCGAGATGCGGAAATATCCGCGTCGCCGGACCCCCGGGTCCGGCACCGGAAACGCGGCCGGAGGCGCGGTCTTCCGGTTCGCTCCGATCCCGGCCACACCTCATTCGTCCGCCGCAAGGCGCTCCATGGCCTCCCGCTGCCACTCGCCGCCGCGGGGACTCCCCGAGGTCTGCCGCACGCTCTCGCGCACGGTCCCCCGCCACGCCCACCGGCGGGGGTGGGCCACGGGAGAGGGCACCGGCGCTGGCTCGCGGCGGCCCACGTGCCGCCGCCGGCCGGCCACCACACCGGCGCCGCCAGCGTCACGTGCAGCATGTTCGACGCGATGACCGACGCCTGGAAGACCGGACCGGCGTCCCAGGACGCCGTGCCGCTCGCGGTGGTCAGGACCAGCAGGAGCCCATGGCGGCGGGGAGCAGGGCGTACAGCGCTGCCAGTGCGACGGCCGCGACGCCGAGTCACCGCCGCCGGGCCGCGCCGGGAGCCCAGGAGGCGGCCCCGGACGGCGACACATCGTCCCGTCGTGGTGCGCGGCACGTCATCCGCGATGTCACGGGCCGCGATTCCAGTACGTCTCGCTCCTCCGCCGGGCCGGGCCCTCGGCCGACCGCCCAGGGATCCGGCGCGTCCGCTGCCCGCTGCCTCCACCGTCGGGGCCGGCCGTCGCGGCGCGCACTCACCCGGGCGGTGTTCCGGAGCCGGCGCTTCCGGCCGCCCGCCGCCGCGCGAAGATGACGGGGAGACCCCCTTTTCGTCCCGGCCCGCCGGAGTCCGGTCCCGCTCCCCCTGTTCCGGGCGGAGCGCCCACGGAGGAGCTTCGATGCCGATGTCCACTGCCGCCTCCGCCACCCTGCTGCCGGTCGGCCCGGCCCTCGGCGCGGTGATCGCCGGTCTGGGTCTCGTCGCGATGGCCGTCGCGGCCCTCGGGCGGCTCGGGCACGCGCGGGCCGTCCTCACGGCCGGGCTGCGGGCGGCCGTCCAGCTCGGCGGGGTGGCGCTCGTCATCGCGGCGGTCGTGCGGTCGGGACCGTGGACGGCCGCGTTCGTGCTGATGATGTACGCCGTGGCCGTCTGGACGGCCGGGCGCCGGATCTGCAAGGGGTGGCCGGCGGCGTGGGCGGCGCTTCCGATCGCCGCCGCCTTCCCCGTGGCCGGGCTCGTGCTGGCGACCGGGCTGCTCCCGCCCACCGGGATGGCGGTGATTCCGGTCACGGGGATCCTGGTGGGCGGCGCGCTCACGGCGACCTCGCTGGCCGGTCAGCGCGCCGTCGAGGAGCTGCGCTCCCGGCGCGGCGAGGTGGAGGCGGCCCTCGCGCTCGGGCTGTCCTCCCGGGCCGCCCGGCTGGAGATCTGCCGGCCGGCCGCGGCACGTGCGCTGGTGCCCGCGCTGGACCAGACGCGGACCGTGGGGCTGGTGACGCTGCCGGGCGCGTTCGTGGGGATGCTGCTGGGCGGGGCGAGCCCGGTCGAGGCCGGCGCGGTTCAGCTCTTCGTGCTCATCGGCCTGCTGGCCGTGGAGTCGCTGGCCATCGTGGTGTGCGTGGAACTGGTGGCGCGCGGCGCGTTCCCGGCCGGACCGTAGCGCGGCGACCGGAGGGCGCCCCGGTGCCACGCCCGCCGCCCGGCGCGCCGCGGCGCCGAGACCCGGCAGCCGCCGCCCGTGGGCGTGCCGCCGGCCGCCTCCCCGGAGGTGCCGGCCGCCGGCGAGTCGCGCCGGGACCGCGTGTCCGAGCGCGCCGCTCCCACCCCGGCGACGACCACCAGGGCCATGCCGAACATCTGCGGCACGGTCGGCGTCTGCGCGATGACCAGCATGCCCATCGCGAGGCTCACCGCCGGTTCCAGGCTGCCGAAGGTGCTGAAAGCCGAGCGGCTCATCCGCTGCAGCGCGACCATCTCCACCAGGAAGGGCACCAGCGGGTAGAGCACCGCGATCCCGAGCGCGCCGAGCAGGACACGCGGCTCCGGGTCGGCGACGACCGCGGGAGCGCCGAGCGGTGTGGTGAGCACCGCCGCCACGGTCATGGACAGCGCCAGGCCGTGCAGTGCGCCGAAGCTGCCCCCGACGCGCTGCGCGAGCACGATGTAGAGCGCCACGCACACCGCACCGGCCAGCCCGAACGCCACCCCGGCGAGATCCGCGTCGCCGCTCCACGGCCGGGTGAGGCAGAGGACGCCCGCCAGAGCCGCGAGGATCCACGCCAGCTCCGCGCGGCGGCGCAGCGCCAGCACCGCCACGGCCAGCGGGCCGAGGAACTCCAGGGAGGTCGCGACGCCCAGGTCGATGCGGGCCGTCGCCTCGGAGTAGCAGACCATCATCCCGGCGCTGACCGTGCCCAGGATCACCACCGCGGCCAGCTCCCGCCGCGGCGCCGCGGCCACCGCCGCCCACAACCGGCGGCCGCCCAGCAGGAGCAGCAACGCCGCCGCCCAGCACAGCCGTAGCCAGGTGACGCCGCCCGCGCCGACGGTGTCGAACAGCCGCACCGCGAAGGCGCTGCCGGTGTGCAGGACGAACATGCCCGCGAGCACCAGCAGCGGGGCGGGGGCCCGAGTCAGGGCACGGCGAAGCAGGGCCGAAGAGAAGAGGATCACCGGACCATTGGACCGGTCCCCGTTTGTTGCTGTCCACGGACCGTTGGCGTACGGATCACGTCGTTATGGTGGATGGTCTCCGGTTCCGCCGTCCGTTCCGTGGGCGGGGTCGGCGCCGGAGCGGGCGGAGCGGTCCGCGTGACGGTCACCAGTCCAGTGGAAGGGTGGCGATGAGCCGCCCGAGACGGTCGGCGATGAGCTCGTGATCCCGCGCGGACGGGTGCCAGTCGCAGCCGAGGTAGTCCAGCCCCGAGCCGTCGTAGTACCAGTAGCGGACCCGGTCGTCGCCCTGGTCGTTGCGGTCGCTGACGATCTCCTGCGCGGTCTCGGCGAACACGGTCGTGTTGGACAGGTGGGTGGCGCTGACCACGATGACCGTGCCGGTGCCGTACCGTGCGCGGAGCTCATCGAGGAAGTCGTGATAGGCCGCCTCGTAGGCGGTGACGAGACCGTCGGGGGTCCACGGCTCCCCGGGATTGATGGCGGTGGAGAAGTCGTTGATGCCCAGGCCGACCACGACGAGTTGCGGCCGCCAGCCCGCCGGGCGCTGCCAGCGGTCGCCGTCGACGCCGAGCAGGGCGCGGTCGTAGAAGGAGCGGTAGTCGACCTCGGGCCGCTGGCCGTTGTAGTTGCGCACCATGCCCAGACCGGAATAGGCGTTGATCTGGTAGTCGGCGTCCAGCCGCTGCGCCGTGAGGGCACCGAAGCTCCGGTCGGCGTTGGTGGTGCGGTTCACCTCGTCGCCGGTGCAGACCCGCGTGCCGGAGAGGTTGCCGTAACCGGCGGTGTAGGAGTCGCCGATGAACTCGATCTGCCGGCCGCGGGCGGCGGGCCGGTCCAGGATCGCGCCGCCCGGCGCGGCGACGAGACCGCCGAACGTGCTCTCCGCCCACGGGCTCTCACTGCGCTTGACCAAGCGGACGGCGTGCGCACCGTCGGTGAGGCCGTCGACCCAGTGGGTCCCGCCGGTGGGGGTCACCAGGGTCGTGACGACCTCGCCGTCCACCTGGACGTCATAGTCGGCGGCGGGATCGTCCAGGACGATGCCGACCCCGGTGCCGCGGAAGCGGCCCTCGAAGTAAACGCCGGGCCAGCTGTACCGCACCAGATCCCCGTCGGCGTGGAACCGGCCCGCGGAGTGCACCTGGGTGAGGGGCTCGGTGCCGGTGCCGTCGCCGGCCGGCGCGGCGGACGCCGGTGATGGCACCGGCACCGCCGCGAACCCGACGGTCAGCGCTCCGGCCAGGACAATGGCGGCGACGTTCTTCATCGAGCCTCCTGCACATCGAGACCGGGAGCGCTCCCGGATTGTTTCCGGAACGGCACCGTCCGTCAATAGCTGGCCGGGCCCAGAGGTGGCCGGGCACAGCGGGGGCACGCCACGTCTCCACGCATACTGGACGAGTGGATCTCACCCGGTTGCGCCTGCTGGTCGAACTCGACCGGCTCGGCACCATGGCGGCGGTCTCGGAGGTGACCGGCATGGGAACGTCGGCCATCTCCAAGCACTTCGCGGTGCTGGAGCGCGAGGTCGGCGTCCGGCTCCTCTCACCGGACGGCCGCCGGGTCCGCCTGACGCCGGCGGGGCACCGGCTGGTCGAGCACGCCGTCGGCATCCTGTCCCGCGTGGAGGCGGCCCGCGCCGAACTCGCCGGGGAGTCCGAGCCGGTCGGCCGGGTCAACCTGGTGACCTTCGTCAGTGTCGCCACCCCGATCGTGGTCCCCGCACTGGGGCGGCTGGCCGCCGACCACCCCGGCGTCGACGTGCGGATGATCGAGCACGAACCCGACCAGGCCCTGGAGTTGCTGCACACCGGCGCCGCGGACCTGGGGCTCGTGTACGAGTACAGCCTGGTGCTCCGGCGGTTCCCCGACACCTTGACGCTGCACCGGATCGGGGCCGAGCCGCTGCTGCTGGCCCAGCCCGCCGGATCGACCGCCCGATCCCGGCCCATGACGCGGGAGCGGCTGCGCGAACTCGCCGACACCGCGTGGATCGCGAACTCACGGGGCAGCGACGAGGACCAGCTGGTGCAGCGCATGTGCGCGACGGCCGGGTTCGCGCCGCGGATCCGGCACCGGATCGACAACCTCGACGTGGTCGGCGACGTTGTGGCGGCCGGCTGGGGTGTGGGCGTGCTGCCCCGGCTGGCGGCGCGGACGCGCCGCCGCGGTGTGGTGCACTCCCCGCTCGGCGAGCTGGGCGGTCTGCGGCGCGTCTACCTGGTCGCGCGCAGCGGCGGCTGGGCGTGGCGGCCCGTGCGGACGGTGGCGCGGTACGTGCGCGACGCCGCGCGCGAGGTGCTCGCCGACCCCGACGGCGACGCCGGGCGGCCGCTGCCGGGGACGGAGGGGGTTCCCGGCTGAGCCCGGTCAGGCGGCCCCGCTCCCGGTGACGATGAGCGGGCTCGCCGAGGGCACCGGCACCTTGCTGGCCGCTTCGCGCATGGCGCCGAGCAGCGGCTCGGGGTTGCCGCCCGCCCGGCTCACGGCCACGATGTGCCGGCGCGGGCCGTTGCGGACCGAGCGCACGACCACCTGCGACGTGGACAGGCCGGTCCAGGCCAGCCGGGGCATGAGCGCGATCCCGAGGCCGGCCGCCACGAGCGCGAAGACCGCGCTGAACTCGCCGACGGTGTGCGCGATCCGCGGCTGGAACCCGGCCTGGTTGCAGGCCGCGGTGACGCAGTCGTACCACGCGGTGCCGGGCGCCGACATGATCCAGTCGGCGTCGGCGAGATCGGTGGCGAGGTCGAGCTGTGTGGAGGCCGCCAGCGGGTGGTGGTACGGCAGCACCGCGTCGAACGGCTCCACCATGATGGGGTCGAGCTGGAAGTCCGGGGTCCCCTCGGGCGGCAGGTGCACGGAGGACATGGTGACGGCGAGGTCGAGGGCGCCGACGCGCACCATCTCGGTGCTCTCCTCGGGCTCGGACTGCACGACCTGGAACCGCCAGCCGGGCCGGGTCTGGCGCAGGCCGGCGACCGCGGGGGCGACGAGGTCGGAGATCCCGGTGGCGAAGGAGCCGACGCGGGCGACCCCGATGGTGCCCTCGGCGTACGCGGCGAGGTCCGCTTGCGCGCGTTCCATCTCGGCGAAGATGACGCGCGCGTGGTCCAGCAGGACCCGCGCGGCGCCGGTGAGCAGGAACCGCCGGCCGCGGCGCTCGACCAGGGTCACTCCGGTCTCCTTGGCCAGGGCGGCGAGCTGCTGCGAGACGGCCGACGGGGTCACGTTCAGCGCCTCCGCCGTGGCCGCCACGGTGTGGTGCTGGTCGAGTGCCTGGAGCAGGTGCAAGCGGCGCACGTCGATCATGTCTGCCAATCTAGGCGAGCCCGTGGGGAACTCGGCACGGACCCCGGTGCGGATTCGGATCGACCGCAGGTGGTTGCACCCACACCCCCGCACCGGACTCGACGATTCGCTACTTTTCTCCCAATTTTCCGAATCGCCCAGACCCCACGACCCGCCGCCTGGAGCTCTCGAACAGCCCAGGGGCGGTACCCGTACCGCCCCTGGCCGGCACAGCCCTGGCCCCGCATTACGGAAGATGAACAGAGACCGAACTTCAGCAACGAGACTCTCCGCGTACTCGGCATCTCCTACACCTGAGAAAGCATCAGGGGGCCCGGGAGGCGGGGTCGAATCGAGCATTCCACTTCCCCGAACCCGCCCCGGAGAACGCGAGGCGAAAAAGAGCGCGACGGACGGCACACTCGACTGAGACCGACGTCAGCCGCACTTCTATAACATATGAAAATGCCCTTGAATATCGGTCCCGACGCTCATCGAAGCGCCGTAGCCGAGGCCGTGTTCCGGATCATTGACGGCGACGGGGTCAGCGCGGCCACGGTCACGCGTGTGGCTCACGAAACCGGCCTTCCCCCCGCAACAGTGGCGGCATATTTCACCAATTCAGCTGAGCTGCTGACCTTTGTTCGCGAAGTGATCTACAGTCGGCAAACCCAGCGGCTGGACCGGCCCGCCGCCAGGATTCGCGACACCGGCCCCTCCGTGACGGCGGCCGAGCGGCTCGCCGCGATCGAGGACGCCTTGACGCAGCTCCTTCCGATGGACGAAGAACGCCGAAAAGAGACGCGAGTCTGGCTCGCGCTTTCCGTCCACGCGGCCGACCATCCGGATCTTGAGCCGCTGAGCCACGTCTTCTCGCGCAGCATACGGGAGGGTTTGCGCAACCTCTTCACGTCGGGGAAGAGTACGGGCGTGTTCGCTCCCGATCTCGACATCCCCGTTGAGGGCGAACGGCTCGCCGCGCTACTGAGCGGTCTTCGCATCGACGCCCTCCTGCACCCCGAACTCGTGCGGCCGCGAACCATGCGCGCCGTGCTGCGGCGGCACCTCGCCGATCTCAGCGCGGTTGATCGGCGTTAGATACCCGGCGTGTCCCATCACTGGTCGTTCCAGGTGATGCGACGAACGCCCCCGCCGCCCGCTCACCGCAGGTCGACCCGCTCCAGGTCCGCCACCAGGCGGGCGATCACCGGCGTCCCGACACCGGCACGCTCGGCCGCCCGCAGTAGGGCGCCGCCGAGGGCGTCCACCTCCATGGGGCGGCCGGCCTCGCGGTCGCGCAGCATCGACGGCTTGGTGGCGGGCGGCGCCGCGTCGGCGAACCGCAGCACCGTGGCGGTGTCCAGCCGCACGCCATAGTGGGCGGCCACCTCGGCGACCTCGGCCATCGCGGCCGTGAGGTCGGCGCGCCGCTCGGCCCGGGCGCGGCCGAGGGGCAGTCCGGCGTGCGTGCACACCAGCGCCGTGGGGAGCAGGAAGTGCAGCTTCTCCCATAGCGTCCGCGCCTCGTCGGCGGTGACGGTCACCGTGAACCCGGTGCGCCGCAGCCGGTCGGCCGCCTCGGCCACGAGCCCGTCGGGGGCGCCGGGCGTGGCGATCTCCAGGGTGGTGAACGGGCTCGTGTGGCGGATGTGCCCGGGGGCGACCCGGGTGGACTCGACCCGGATGGCGGCAGCCACCACGTGCGCGCCGGGGAGCCGGCGCCGCAGGTGCTCGACGTGCTCCAGCCCGTTGAGCAGCGGCACCACCAGCGCCCCGGACGCCAGTTCGGGCGGGATCCGGTCCAGCGCGGCGTCCAGGGCGGTCGCCTTGGGAGCGACGATCAGCACACCGGCCGGCTCCGACAGCCGCGCCACGGCGGGAACCTCGGCGGCGAAGTCGCCGAAGCGGACGGACTCCACCCGCACTCCGTTCGCCGCGATGTGCTCGGCGGTGGCCTCCCCGGCGACCACGGTCACCCGCTCACCGGCGCGCGCCAGGAGCCCGGCGAGGAGCCCGCCGACCCCACCGGGGCCGAGGACCGTGAAATGCGGCGAAAGTTTCCCGACTGACATGTCAGCGTCTCCTTTTTCCTGTGTCGGACGGTACCGGCGCCTACCTGCCGAGTAGTCTCGACTCACAGCTCAGCCGGTGGCTCGGTCTGTGCCGCCGGCGAGGGGCCGCCGCATTCTGGTGGAACGGGTGAGAAAAAAAGATGCAAAATTCGGTTGCCACCAAATCCCGCGTCGGAGCCGGTGAGGTCCTGCGCTTCCGTTACCTCGGCCGCCACGATATCGAGGACGTCGCGGACCTCTGGCGCTCCCAGCACCTTCGGCACACCGCCCTTGCCCCGCACCTTGAGGAGGTCCTCGCCTCCGTCGACGTCGAGGAGTCCTGGCGGCGGCGGCGTGCGCAGTACCTCGACTGGCTGGCCGATCCCGACACGATCGCGGTGCTCGCCGAGCGCGGCGGGACGGCCGTCGGCTACGCGATGGTGACCGTGCGCCGCACCCACCAGGGGTCCTGGGAGCGGGGCGAGCGCGTCGCCGTGGTCCAGACGCTGTCGGTGCCCGCCGACCCCGCTGACGCCGCCGTCGGCCCGGCGCTGCTGGAGGAGGTCCGCCACCAGCTCGCCGCCGCGGGCATCCGTGAACTCGAACTCGACGCGGTCGCCACCAACTCCGACGCCATCCGGTTCTACCAGGAGCAGGGTTTCCACCCGTTCGTCACCACGCTCGTGGCGCGCATCGGGGCGGCCGGACCGCACGACTGACCGGCCGCCCCGGCACTCTCGCTCCCCGGCGCGCACGGATAGGGTGAGGCGAGCGCACCCGCCGCGGCCCGGCGCGGTGCCCGGCCCAGCGAGTCCCGGGAGCCCCATGCGCAGTGCCCTCCGCCCGGTCACCTGGTTATCCGCCCTCACCGTCCTGATGCTCGCGCTCTCCGGCTGCGCCGGACCGGATGAGACGGGCGCCGCGGATCCCCCGACGCGCACGGTACGGGTGTCCGGCGCAACGGTGGAGGTACCGGCGGCCCCCGAGCGGATCGCGGTGCTGTGGCGGCCCGGCCTGGCGGCCGTGACGGAGCTGGGCATCGTGCCGGTCGCCACGCTGGGCGACCCCGCCCGCGGCGACTACGGTCTGGCCCCCTACCTGCCCGAGGACATCCCCGCCGAGAGCCTGACCGTCGTGTCGAGCACCCCGCAGGAGCACGACATCAATCTGGAGCGCCTGGCCGGCACCCGGCCGGACCTCATCATCGGGGTGAACAGCACCGCCGCCACGCAGGCCCGGCTACGCGACCGGCTGGCCGAGATCGCGCCCACCGTGCTCCTGAACTGGCCGGGCCCGACGGCCTGGCGGCAGTACCTGCGCGACGTCGGTGCGGTGCTCGGCCGGGAGCAGGAGGCGGAGCGGGCACTGGACGACTACGCCGAGCGGGTCGCCGCCACCCGGGACCGGCTCGGCGACACCGCCGGCGTCGAGGTGTCGCTGCTGCGGCTGCAGAGCGACAGCGAGGTGCGGTTCGAGACCACGACGTCGTTCCCCGGCCAGATCCTCGACGAGCTCGGCTTCGCGCGGCCGGAGAGCCAGCGCGGTACCGAACCGGACGAGCCGTTCGTGTCCGAGAGCTACGAACGGCTGGCCGAGGGCGACGGCGACGTCATCTTCGTGTTCGCGAACCAGGGCTACACCGAGGCTCCGCGGACGTTCGGCGGCGGCGTGTGGGCGAACCTGTCGGCCGTCCGCGAGCGGCGGGTCTACTCGGTGGACTACGACTACTGGGGCGCGTCGAGCCTGTTCGGCGCCGAACGCGTCCTCGCCGACGTCGTCGCGGCGATGGAGGGCGAACTGCCACCCGCGGTGTGAGGCACGGATCGCGGCGGCGTCCGCCGGGCCCCAGAGTCTGGGGGCCGACCGGCGTCGGCCACGCCGCGCCCGCACCCACGCGTCCGGTCGGTCGGCAAGCGCACGGGATCGAGACCGCGGCACGCCATGGACGCCCCTGATGCCCGGCGGCGGACGACGACCAGATGGCTGATGGAGGTTCGCCGGACCATCTGCGAACGGCGAAGAGCGCCGAGGATCGGACGGGAGAAACGACCTGCTCTCCACGCCATCTGGACGACGATGTCCCCCTTCGGCTCCACAGAACCGCGAATCCGGCCCCAAGTGGCCGCTCACCGACGCGGAACCCTCACGCGCGCCCGCAGGCCCGCACCCGCCACGTCGGCAACCCCGTGCCACGGCCGCACCCGATCATGTGCGACACGGGCTTCGCCGGCGCCGGGATCGACAAGCCCGCGCTCGGCCTGGCGCCCATGCGCCCGTACCGCGAGGACGAGCCCATGACGGGCGTGTTCCCCGGCTGGCCGCGTCTGGGATTCAAAGGCCGACGGGGTGGCCGCGCACCCGTCTTCGCCTGGGCGACGACCGGCGCGAGCGACCGCAGGACAGCCGCGCCACAACACCACGGCCGAACGGCGGCCGGGTCAGGGCCGAGCCGCCCGGCTCTGCGCGCCCGGTCGGCCGCCGGTGGGCACCAGGGGGACCGCGGCCGGTTCCGAGGTGGGCACCGCCGATGCCTTTCAGTGCCCCTGGCGCGGGCGCTTCGAGCTTCTCCGCCGCGCCCCGGCCGCGGCCTTCGGGACCAGTGGGCCGCCGGAGCCCTCGGTGAGCTGCCACAACCACCGTCCGCGGCACCGCCCTTCCGGACGGACGCGAACGGCCGCGGTGCCGCCGAACCGTAGGGCCGTGACCGGGCGCTTTCGGTCGGCAGGCACAGCGGTGACCGAAATCGAGCACCGGCGGCCCTCCCCTCGCTTCGCTGGTGCGGCCCCGCCGGACGCCGACAGGACCCACTGATACCGTTAATACATAAAAAGCTTTGTATCAGTACGAAAGCAGGCAGCCGTGGACGCAGCAGCCCAGCCCACGCCCGACTACCCCCGGACGACCCGCACCACGCCCACCCGGCGCGCGGACCGCGCCAGGTACGACAGTGCGACCGTGCACGCCATCCTCGACGCCGAGTTCGTCTGTCACCTCGGCTTCGTCGCCGACGGCGCGCCCGTGGTCCTGCCCACGCTGTACGCCCGGGTGGACCGCCGCCTCTACCTGCACGGCTCCACCGGCAGCCGCCCCATGCGCACCATCGACGGGGAGCGGGTGTGCGTCACGGTCACCATCCCGGACGGGATCGTCCTGGCCCGGGCCGCCATGCACCACTCCGTGAACTACCGCTCGGTGGTGGCGCACGGCATCGCGCACCGGGTCACCGATCCGGCGGAACGCGCCGTGGCCCTCGACGCGCTCGTCGACCAGGTGGCGCCCGGCCGTTCCGCCGACTGCCGCCCGGCCAACGCCAAGGAGCACGCGATGACGGCGGTGCTGCGCCTGGACCTCGACGAGGTGTCGGCCAAGGTGCGCACGGGAGCCGTCGCGGACGAGCCGGAGGACCTGGAACTGCCGCACTGGGCGGGGGTGATCCCGGTGCGCCGCACCCTCGGCGCGCCCGTCCCCGATGGCGCGCTCGCGGCCGGTACTCCGCTCCCCGGCTACCTGTCCCACCGGGCCTGACGGCGGGCCGGGCCGGTGGGCGTCCCCGGGGGATGGGTTTCGGGCACCCCGATTCGGCGGGCGGCCGGGCACCTCGGTAGGTTTACCTGCCGGTGGACCCCGGATGCCGCCGCCGACCCGGCGCGGACCCGTTCCACCCGTCCCTCAGCGCGCCACGACCCATGACGCGCCGTGAGCGGCCCGGCACTGTCCGGCACCCCGCGTGCCGGACGGTGCCGCCCTGGTTCCGCGGTGCGGCCCGCCGGCCGACGGCCGGTGAGGCGCTACCCTCGTCGCGTGGCTGGCACCGACGCGAACACCTGCAACTTCCCCGGCTGCAACCGCCCGGTCCCGCGCGGCTCGTCGCCCGGCCGGCCGCCGGAGTACTGCGACCTCCCCGAGCACACCCGATGGCGGGCGTGGCGGGAACGCCAGCGCCTCGCCCAGGAGGCACAGGAGCGGCAGCAGGCGGCCGAGGAGGCCGCGCGCCCGGTGGCGGACGGCACCAGGGAATCGGGGGCGGAGGCCGGTGCCGCACCGTCGGCCGGATCGGCGACGCGCCGCGATCCGGCACCGGTGACGAGCGCCCGGCTGCGGGCCGACGAACTCCTCACCCGGTTCGCGATCCAGGCCGAGCAGCTGGCCGGCACCCTGACCGCCGCGACCGAGGCGTTCTCCGCCATGACCGATCCCGCCAACGCCGAGTCCCAGGTCGAGGCGGCCCGGGTAGCGGCGGCCCGGCAGGTCGCCGACGCCGACGCCGCCCGGCTGCAGGCGGAGAACCAGCGGCGGGCGGCCGAGGCGGCCAGGCGCCGGGCGGAGGAGGCGGCCGCCTCCTCGATCGCCGCCGCCGGATCGGCGCCGCGCATGGCCGACGCGGCGATCGCCGCCCGCGAGGCTGCGGTGGCCGAGCGCGACACCGCTCTTGCCGAGACCCGGCGGCTCGCCGCCGAGCGCGACGCGGCGGCCGAGGAGCGGGACACCGCGCGGGCCGAACACGACAGCGCGCTCGCCGAGGCCGAACGGCGCATCCGTGCCGCCGAGGAGAACGCCGCCGCCCGGCTGGCGGAACAGCGCCGGGAGTCCGAGCGCGCGCTCGCCGAAACGCGGGACCGGGCCGCCGCCGAGCGCGACGCGCTGCGCGCCCGGCTGGCCGAGGAGACCCGCGCCCGCGAAGCAGAGTCCCGCCGGGCCGAACGCGCCGAGTTCGCCACCGAGCGCGCCGAGGCACGGGCGGCAGAGGTCACCGCCCACCGCGACCGGCTCGCCGCCGACGCCGAACGCCTCGCCGCGGAACTGCGCGAGACACGCGTGCACGCCGAGGAGGAACGGAACCGGGCGCAGACGGAACTCGCCGAACAGCGCCGCACCGCCGCCGAAACCCTCGCCGAGGCCAGGGAGCACGCCGCCCAGCGCCTGGCTGCCGTGGAGGACGCCCGCGCCCAGGCGATCCGCAGGGCGGAACGCGCCGAGGCCCAGATGGACGACGCCCTGGCCGAGCTCAAACGCCTGCGCGCCGCCCTCGACGCACGGCCGAGCGCGGACCCGGCGGGTTGAGCCGCCGGCGGCAAAGGGCCGCGCGGCGGCCGGTAGGACCTTCGCTCTATTGCGCTGGGCGTCGGCGCCCAATGGCCTGCTCATCGGGGTGTATGGCAAAGGTCTTGGACAAGCGGGAAATTCGCCGCCATCCGCAGGCCCGGAACCAGAGAACCGGTGGGCGAACGCAGCGACCCCGAATACGTGCGCACCGCCTGCGAAGCGCAGCCTGCTCCGCCTGGGCGTCGACGACATCGACCTCTACTACCTGCACCACCCCGACCGCACCACCCCGATCGAGGACACCGTCGGCGCGATGGCGGAACCGGTGACCGCCGGCAAGGTGCGGCACATCGGCTTGTCCAACCCGTCCGCCGGGCAATTGCGGACCGGGCATTCGGTGCCCCCGATCACCGCCGTGCAGAACGAGTGGTCGCTGTTCACCCGCGGCTACAAGGACTCGGTGGTGCCGGCCTGCGCCGAGCTCGGCATCGGCTTCGTCGCCTACTCGCCGTTCAGCCGCGGTTTTCTCACCGGGCGGTTCACCTCCCCCCAGGGGCTGTCCCAGAACGACATGCGGCGCGGCCTGCCCCGGTTCGACTCCACGAACGCGGAACACAGCGCCGCCCTGCTCGCGCCGATCCGGCGGGTCGCCGAAGCCCACGGCGCGACAATGGCGCAGGGCGCCCTCGCCCGGCTGCTGACACGGTCCGACGCGCACGGCATCGCCGTCGTACCCATCCCCGGCACGTGCGATCCCGAGCGCCTGGCAGAGAACGTCGGCGCGCTCGACATCGCCCTGACCGACGACGAACTCGCCGAACTCGAATCCATCGCGTCCCGGGTCAGCGGCGGCCGCATGCCCCCGCCGCCCGGCCTGGACCGAACATCACGCCGCACGCGGTCGCACCGCCGACCGTCGTGTCGCGTCAGGGTCCGTCCTCGGCCGGCACCTCCGAAACGGCCGGCCGTCGACCGTGTGGGGCGCCGCGCGGTCGCCCCCCAGGCCGTGGACGTGTCAGCCGAAGACCGCGTACTCCGCCAGCACCTCCTGCAGGTGCGGCGGCAGGTCGGCCCGGATGACCGCGTCCTCCACAGAGGTGAACGGCCCGCCGCGGCTGCGGGCGAGCGCCAGTGCGGCGGCGTGTTCGGCGGTGATCCCGGTGATCCGGCCGAGCGCCTCGTCGGGGGCGTTGTTGACGTCCACCAGTCCGCCGTCGTCGAACTCGCGCGACAGGTCGGGCCGCCCCACCCCGAGTTCCCTGGCGATGAGGGGGTCGCGTTCCATCAGCCCCCTGGCCTGCGCGCGGGCCGCGCGGCGGCGTTCCGCCTCCGCCAGCAGCGGTGGCAGGGGCTTCGTCTCCCGGTCCTCCAGCGCCCGGCCGGTCCCGTCGGCACCGGGGGCGGGGGCGAAGACGTACCCGCGCATGCCGAGGGCGAGTCCGCCGCCCGCGATCCAGTTGACCGCCACGCACACCTCCCACCACGTGCTCGCGCTGTTGAGCACGAAGATCCCCACGACGAGCAGCGGAAACACCACCGCCGGGATCAGCGTCCACACGGAGCGACGGCGGAAGGCCGCGTGGATGAAGAAGAACGGGGTGGCCACCCCGGCCGTCAGTGCGGGAAGGCACGCCCACAGGCCGGTCGCGGCGCGGCGGAGCAGAGTCCGGCCCGGCGCGCGGTCGGCACCGCCGCCAGGGGAGCGACTGGAACCATCTGACATGGGGGCAGGGTAGGGGATCCGGTCCGCGGGGCAGCCGGCCGGTGGCGGCCGCGGTCCGTCGGGGCACCCCGGCCGCTCGGACGAACCACGCATCACGTGTCACACCGCACGCATTGGTGACGAAACTGCCTACCATTGAAGGCGTGCACGAACAGGCGACA
This sequence comes from Marinactinospora rubrisoli, assembly GCF_042664915.1. Classification (NCBI taxonomy): domain Bacteria; kingdom Bacillati; phylum Actinomycetota; class Actinomycetes; order Streptosporangiales; family Nocardiopsidaceae; genus Marinactinospora; species Marinactinospora rubrisoli. Next base: position 291,391 of record NZ_JBHTBH010000005.1, on the reverse strand, counting down.
TCCGGTGACGGCGGCGGCTCCGAGCCCTCCACTCCCGAGTGGCGGCCACCGGCGCGGATCCGCCCCAAGGTGGCCGATCTGCCGAAGCCGCGCGTCGACCTGAAGGCGGTGTTCGGGCTCGCCTCCGGCAAGTGGGCCTGGACGATCGCGATCAAGGCCGCCATCGCGATGACCGGGTCGTTCGCGCTCGCCGCGGTCCTGTTCGATCCCCGGTCCGCGGCGCTCGCGGCGCTCGGCTCCATGACCGTCCTGTACGAGCGCACCACTCCCTATGCGCACCGCGCGGTGGCGCTGGCGCTGGTCGGGGCCGGGTTCGTCCTCAGCGTCGCCGTCGGGTCGCTGGCCTCGATCACCCCGTGGGCGGCCGCGCTCGGCATCGGCCTGATCGCGGGGGTCGCCACCTGGATCTGCCAGGCGCTGCGGGTCGACCGGCCCGGCCCGCTGTTCGTCACGCTCGTCGGCGGCATCTCCACCATCGCCCCGGGCCGGCTGGCCGCCGTTCCGATGCACGCCGCGCTGGCGGCGTTCGGCGCGGCCGTCGGCTGGCTGGTGGCGATGGCCGACGCGCCGTTCCGCGGTCGCGCCCCGGAGAACCGCGCCGTCGCCGAGGCGTTCCGCAAGCTCGCCAAGCTGCTGCGCGCCGTCGGCACGCCCGCGCTCGACCACGTCCAGCACGAGGCGTCGCTCGCGGTCGCCGAGGCGTGGCGGCTGCTGCTGCTCGCCCAGACCCGCGGCTATCGCGACACCCCGGCCGCCGCGCGGCTGCGCGCCCTGCTGCGCTGGGTCTCCGACATCCACCTCGCCGCCACCGACGTGTCCCTGGCCCGCACCGACCCGCTGCCCGAGGAGGCGGCCCGATTCGCCATGGGGCTGGCCGACGCGGTCGGCCGTCCCGGCCTGTGCCCCGACCCGGCGGACCTGGACGAGATCCGCCGCGGCCTGCGCCCACGCTCGCTGGAGGCGCGGCTGTACACCCGGCTGGCCCGCACCGCGCAGACCGCCCGCAAACCCGAGCACGAGGCCGCCGGCCCCGGCCTCGGCCTGTACGACACCCGGTACCCGTCGGTCCTCGACTCGCTGCGGTCCAGCCTGAGCCGCGACTCGCTGGTGCTGCCGACCGCCCTGCGGATGGCGCTCACCGTCACCGTGGCCGGCCTGGTGGCCCTGGCGTTCGGCCTGGAACGGTTCTACTGGGCGTCGATCACCACGGCAGCGGTGCTGCAGGGCGGCAACGTGGTGCTGACGGTGAACCGCGGGGTACAGCGCGCCCTGGGCACACTGATCGGCGTGGTGCTCGCGGTGGGGGTGCTGCTGCTGCATCCGCCGCTGCCGGCCGTCATCGTGCTGGCGGGCCTCTTCATGGGGCTGGCCCAGCTCATGATCACCCGTACCTTCCTGTACGGCAGCATCATGCTCACGCCCATGGCGCTGCTCATCGCCCAGACCGCGGCGCCCTACCCGCTGCCGGAACTCGCCCAGGCCCGGGTGCTGGAGACGGTCCTCGGCTCGGTCGTCGGCATGCTGGGCGCGTTCCTGCTGTGGCGGCAGGCCTCCGCGTCCCGGCTGCCGAGAACGATCATCAACGTCCTGGAGGACGCCCGGACCGTCGTCAACGAGGTGCTCGACCCCGACGTCACCATCAGCCCGGAGCGCCGCTACCGGCTCCGCCGCGACCTGCGGGCCGACCTGATCAGCCTGCGCGGCGTCTACGACAGCGCGGTGGGGGACGTGCCTCCGGCCGAGACCACCCGGCCGCTGTGGCCGGTGGTGATCGCGACCCAGCGCACCGGCTACCTGGCGCTGGCGGCTCTGGCGCGGGAGAACCCGCCGCGAGTGTCGGGCATCACGCTGCAACGCGTCGACCTGGCGTTCGGGGAACTGAGCGCGGCGATGCGCGAGCGCCGGGCTCCCCGGCTGGGCGCGCTGCCGCGGCTGGTGGACTACCCGCGCATCAACCTGGAACTGCGGGCGCTGGCGTCGGCGATGCGCACGGCGGTGGCCGACGATGAACGCGCGGCGGCGCTGGAGCAGGAACGCCGGGCGCGCCGCGAGCAGCGCCGCGCCCGCGAGGAGGTGGACGCCGACCTCTGAGCCCTGGGACGGGTTCGGGTCCGCCCGTGCGGACCACCCGTACCCGCCGCCGTACGGCCGCCGGCGGTGCGCCCGGTGCCCGCGTGCTCAGTCGCCGATGATGGCGAACGCCCGCACCGGGAAGGTGCCCAGTCCGCGGACCTTCACCGGGACCGCGAAGAACCGGAACCCGGCCGTGGGAAGCCGGTCCAGCAGGCACAGGTGCTCGACGACCGGGATGCCGGCGGCGAGCAGCGCCGAGTGCGCCGGCCGGGCGCCTCCCGCGGCCGGCGAGGTGTCGTCGAGGTTGACGGAGTCGATGCCGACGAGTGCCGCCCCGGCCGCGACGAGCGCCTTGGCTCCGGCCTCGGACAGGTACGGGTGGTCGGGGCTGCCGTACCGTTCGGTGCGCCAGTGCCGGTCCCAGCCGGTGCGGATGAGCACGGCGCGTCCGGTGACGTCCACGCCGTCCAGCGCCTCGGGGCCGAGCTCACGCTCGGCGGCGTCCAGCACCACGCCGTCCAGGTCGGCCACCTTGGCCAGGTCGAGGTCGGCGAGGTCGGAGCCGTCGCGGTAGCGGTGCGCGGGGGTGTCGAGGTAGGTGCCGGTGTTGGCGACCATCGACACCCGGCCGATCCGGAACTCGGTGCCGGGCGCGTAGGTCCGGCGGGACTCGTCGAACGAGAGGTGGTCCTCGACCACCGGCCCGGGAAGGCCCGGGTACGTCGTCATCCCCGCTACGATCTGGTGGCTCAGGTCAACCAGCTGGGTCACTGCTCCGCCTCGTCTCCACGCCTGCCGGTACGCCCGGGATCGGGCGCCGCGGACCGGTGTCCTCCCCGGCCCGCGGAGGTCTAGACCAAACTCTAACGGCGCGGAGTGGCCCGCGTCACTTCCGCCTCGCTACCGGGCCGGCGCCGCCGCCGGGCGGCCGTCCCCGGGAGATGGCCGGTGGCCGGCCTCGCTAGAGTCGGTCCGTCCGCCGACCTCCCCCCTTCGAGGAGCAACCCGCCGTGTCGATCTACGGGGCCGCCAAGACGGTCATCGCGCCGGTCACCCGAACGCTCTGGCCGCCGAAGGTGTCGGGGCTGCGGCACATCCCCGCGCATGGCCCGGTGATCCTGGCGTCGAACCACCTGTCCAACCTGGACCCGCTGTTCATCGGGGTGGTGGTCCCCCGCCCGGTGCTGTTCCTGGCCAAGCGGGAACTGTTCGCCGAGGGCAACCTCGCCCAGCGGACGTTCGCCCGCGCGCTGCGCGCGATCGGCCAGTTGGCGACGGACCGTGGCACGGGCGCCCGCGAGGCCATGGACACCAGCCTGGGGCTGCTGGCCGACGGCCGGGTTCTCGGTGTCTTCCCCGAGGGATCGCGCTCGCCGGACGGGCGGCTCTACCGGGGCCAGACCGGGCTCGCCTGGCTGGCGCTGTCATCGGGGGCGCCGGTCGTGCCCATGGCGGTGAGCGGGACGTCGCGCATCCTGCCGCACGGTCGCCTCGTGCCGTCGTTCGGCCACGTCGGGGTGCGGATCGGCCCGCCGGTGGACCTGTCCCCGTGGCATGGGGAGGCGGCGCGGGCGCGGTCCCGCCGGGCGGCGACCGACGCCATCATGGACGCCATCCACGCGCTGTCGGGCCAGCCGCAGGCGGACCGGTTCGCCTCCTCGGTCAAGGCGGAGCTGACGGCGCGCACCGGCTGACCGGCTCCGGGCGCCGGAGCCGGCCGCCCGGAATCGGCCCTTCGCGGTCACCGCGTGCGGCCGCCCGCCGACCGCACGTCGCGCGGCCCGTTATGATCGTTCGTTCCGGCGCACACCGCGATCCCGGCCCGGCGGAGTTCCGGCGGGCCGTCGACGGCCGCGCGGAGCCGGGTGCCACGCCCGGCCGTCGCCCCTGAGTGGCCGTGCGGCGGTGACGGACCCGTGAGGTACCCCACAGTTGTTGCGGGGCTGAGATCGGCCGGCCGGTGCGTTGGGCATGCTGAATAACCGAATTCCCTGACTGACCGGTGGAAATGACATCGATCCTGGCCTGGGCCCCCTCGACCGCCCGCCTGCGGAGGATTGTCTATTTTTAAGGTCGGTTGAGTAGGGCGAGCTTCGGTTCGGTAACTTTGATTTAGGTGAGCCTTGCCTGATTTACCGCGTCGCGAAACACGTGGCGCGTCGCGCGGCCCGGCGAGGCCGCGCCGCCCGAGCAGACGCGAAGGATGGAGATGTCGATGACGCGTCCACTGCGAGTCGGAATCGTGGGGGCCGGCCCCGCGGGTATCTACGCGGCGGATCTGTTGACCAAGGACGACACGCTGTCGGCGAGCGGGATCCCGCTGAGCATCGACATTCTGGACAAGCTGCCGTCGCCGTACGGCCTGGTGCGCTACGGCGTGGCCCCCGACCACCCGCGCATCAAGCAGATCCAGGGCGCACTGCACAAGGTGCTCGACAAGCCCGAGATCCGCTTCCTGGGCAACGTCGAGTACGGCGTCGACCTGAAGCTGGAGGACCTGCGCCGCCACTACGACGCGGTGATCTTCGCGACCGGCTCCGACCGTGACCGCCCCCTGAACATCCCCGGCGCCGACCTGCCCGGCAGCCACGGCGCAGCCGACTTCGTGTTCTGGTACGACAGCCACCCCGACGTGTCCGCCACCTGGCAGGTGGACGGCACCAGCGTCGCGGTGCTGGGCGCCGGCAACGTCGCCGTGGACGTCGCCCGGATCCTCGCCAAGGACGCGGACGACCTGCTGACGACCGACATCACCGACAACGTGCACCAGGGGCTGCGCGCCAAGCGGATCACCGACGTGCACGTGTTCGCCCGGCGCGGCATCGCCCAGGCGAAATTCACGCCCATGGAGCTGCGCGAGCTCGACAAGCAGCCCGGTGTCGAGGTCATCGTCTACCCCGAGGACTTCGACCTGGACGACGCCAGCCTGGCCGCCATCGAGGACTCCAACCAGATCAAGACCAACGTGAAGGTGCTGCAGAACTGGGCCATCCGCGACCCGCGGGGCGAGCCGCGCCGCCTGCACCTGCACTTCCTGCACCGCCCGGTGGAGATCCTGGGCACCGACCGCGTCACCGGCCTGCGCACCGAGCGCATGGAGCTGACCGGCGACGGCGGAGTGCGCGGCACCGGGGAGTTCGTCGACCACGAGGTCCAGGCCGTATACCGCGCCATCGGCTACCTGGGCTCGCCGGCGGCCGACCTGCCCTTCGACGAGGAGCGCGGGGTGATCCCGAACGACGGCGGCCGGGTCCTCGACCTCGACGAGCGGCCGATGCCCGGCGTGTACGCCACGGGCTGGATCAAGCGCGGCCCGGTCGGGCTGATCGGCCACACGAAGGGCGACGCGCTGGAGACCATCGGCAACCTGGTCGCCGACCGCGACACCCTCCCCCCGGCCGCCGAGCCCGATCCCGAGGCGTTCCTGCGGCTGCTGCACGAGCGCGGCGTTCCGTTCACCACCTGGGAGGGCTGGCAGCGCCTGGAGGCCCACGAGGAGGAACTCGGCAGACCGCACGGCCGCAAGCGGGTGAAGGTGCGGTCCCGCGCCGACATGACCCGCATCTGCCGGGGCGAGGACGGCTGAGCCCACGTCTTCGACGTCCGGGGACCCCGTCGGCGACGGGGTCCCCGCGTGTTGGCGGCACCGCCCGGCCCGGCCGCGGCGCGATCCGCCGCGCTCCGCGGACGCTCACCTGCGGCGATCTGCCGGGAGACGGCCGGGTTGTGGGGTTCCGGAACATCCGGGCCCGCACATGGGTTAGAGTCACTGGTGGTCGGTGTGGTAGCAAGTGTCCCCCGGGCCTCACCTTTAGCCTTCGCGGAATACCGCGGACGGCGCCCGCCCAGGTGGGCGGCCGGACGGTCTATTCGGAGCCGCGTTGTGCCCCGCGCCGAGAGGCGACCGCCACACCGGCCACGGACTTCCCCGCCCCGCGCTCGCCCTGCCGAGCCGCGGGGCCTTCTCTTCTCACCCTCAGGCGAGCGGAAGGACGCGCGAGCGTGGACGAACGATGGACCCCGGAGCCTGGCGAGACCCCGCCCGCGCCGCCGGACGGCCCCGGTCACGCGGCGCGGAACAGTGGGCAGGGCTCCGGCGACGGCGGCCCTGACCCGGCACCGCACCGGTACCGGTACTCCCTCCCGCAGGACGTGGCGCCGCCATTGGACCCGCGCCTCGGCGGGTACCCGGACGCCCCGCGGACCGGCCCGCACCCCGGTGCCGGGCCCGCTCGGCCGCCGGAGCCCCCGGCGGACGGCCCGGCCGCCCACGCGGCCCACCAGGGCGCACGGCCACAGTCCGCGCAGCCGGGGCCCGCCGGTGACCGGCAGCACACCGCCCCCCAGCCCGCCGTGGCCCCGCCCCCGCCACCGGACGCGCCGCCCCGGCGCTCCCGCAAGGGCCTCGTCATCGGGGTCACCAGCGCCGTGGTCGCCCTCGCGCTGGTCGGCGGCGGAATCTCGTGGTACGTGATCAGCCGCCCCAAGCCCGAGGCGACCGCTTCGGCGTTCGCCGACGCGTGGAACGAGGCCGACTACGCCGCCATGGCCGACCTCGCCACCGGCGAGGGCGTGGCCGACGCCTACACCCAGGTCGCCGAGAACCTGGGCGTCGAGACGGCCGAGATCACCCTCGGCGCCGTCACCGCCGACGGTGACACGGCCACCGCGCCGTTCGACGCCACGCTCGGGCTGCGCAACGCCGGGGAGTGGAGCTACGAGGGCGAGCTGCCGCTGGAGCGGGTCGACGGCGAGTGGAAGGTCGCCTTCTCCCCCGCCGTCATCCACCCCGAACTCGGCGATGGCCAGACGCTGGTGCGCACCAACGAGTGGGGCGAGCGCGGCAGCATCCTGGCGGCCGACGGCACCCGTCTGGACACCCCCGACGCCACCGGCTCCATCGCCATGCTGACCGGTGGGGTCTCCCCGGCGACCGAGGAGGACCTCGCCGACCTCGGCCCCGCCTACCAGGTGGGCGACCCCGTGGGCCGGGGCGGCATCCAGCAGGCGTACGACGAGCGGCTGGCCGGCACACCGGCGACCAGCATCCGGGTCGCCGACGCCGCGCAGGACGACGCGGCCGGTGACGACGCCGAGGCGACCGAGGTCGGCACGATCGAGGGCACCCCCGGCGAGGACGTCGTCACCAGCATCGACCCGGCGGTGCAGGCCGCGGCCGCGCAGGCGATCGTGAACGAGGACAAGCCCACCGCGTTCGTCGCGGTGCGCCCCTCCACCGGCGAGATCCTGGCCGCGGCCAACGTGCCCGGCGGCTTCAATCGCGCGATCGACGGCCGGTACCCGCCCGGGTCCGCGTTCAAGATCATCAGCTATGAGGCGCTGTTCAACGCGGGGATGACCACCAGCGACCGGATGGACTGCCCGAAGACCGCAGAGGTGGGCGGCTGGCCGTTCAAGAACGCCGGGGACGCCGAGCATGGCGACCAGTCGGTGCTGGAAGCGTTCGCGACGTCGTGCAACACCGCGCTGGTGCAGGAGGTCGCCGACCGGCTGGACTCCGCGAGCCTGACCGCCGCGGCGGAGGAGTTCGGCATGAACGCCCCGCTGGAGATCGGCATCCCGTCGGCCGAGCCGTCCTTCCCGGCGCCCGACAGCACCACGATCCTGGCCGCCTCCAGCATCGGCCAGGGCCAGATCCTCACCTCGCCGCTGCACATGGCGACCGTCCCGGCCGCGGTGGCCGACGGAAGCTGGCGCTCGCCGGTGCTCGTCACCGAGCCCGAGGTCGCCGACCGCCCCGAGCCGCGCCCGATCCAGAACGCGGAGGCCCTGCGCACCATGATGCGCGCGGTGGTCACCGACGGTACCGCCGAGGACGCCGGGTTCACCGGCGAGGTGCACGGCAAGACCGGCACGGCGGAGTTCGGCACGGCCGAGGAGGACGAGGAACTGCCCTCGCACGCCTGGTTCGTCGGTTTCTCCGGTGACCTGGCCTTCGCGGTGGTCGTCGAGGGCGGCGGAGGCGGCGCCAAGGTCGCCGCGCCGCTGGCGGCGGACTTCCTCGGCAACCTGTAGGCACGAGCACCCGCGTCGCGGGTGGAACGGGGCCGCTCCGCAAGGAGCGGCCCCGTTGTTCGTGCCAGGGCCGCCACGTGGCTCGGCACCGGCCCCGGGCGGCTGCCGCGGGCGTCCCCCGTCAGATGCGGACCACGATCTTTCCCCGCGTGTGTCCGCGTTCGGCGTATGCGTGTGCTTCCGCGATCCGTTCGAGCGGGTAGGTCCGCTCGATGCGGGGTGTGGAGCGGCCCTGCCGTCCGAGTTCGCCCGCTTCGGCGAGGAGCGCGGGGTCGTTCTCCGCATTGGCCGTACGCACCCCCAGGCGCCGCGCGTTGGTGTGGTCGGCGATCGTCGACACGCGGCCGGGGTCGCCCACGATCGCGAGGAGGTCAGCCAGGGAGCCGGAGGCCACCGTGTCGAGCGCGAGGTCGACACCGTCCGGAGCCAGGGTGGCGAGGCGCCGCGCGAGGCCGTAGCCGTAGGTGGTGGGGACGGCTCCGAGGGAGCTGAGGAACTCGTGGTTGCGCTCGCCGGCCGTCCCGATCACGGTGGCGCCCTGAGCCGTCGCGATCTCGACGGCGGCGCTGCCCACCCATCCGGCGGCGCCCTCGATGAGAAGGGTGCGCCCCCGCAGGGGACCGAGCGCCTTCAGCCCGCCCATCGCGGTCACGGATGCCAGGCCGGCGCCGGCGGCCTGCTCGTCGGTCCATGTGGTGGGTGCGAGTGCCCAGGCCGAGAGCACGGCCAGCTCCGCTGTCGCGCCGGTGACGCGCCCAGCCCGAAGACACGGTCGCCGATGCGCACCCCCCGCACGCCCTCACCGGTCTCGTCGACCACGCCGACGGCACCACGCCCGGGAATCGCGGGCAGGTCCACCGGGAGTGGATCACCGACCTGCTCGCCGTGCGCGACCGGCTCGACGGCGTGATCGCCATCGCGCGGGACCCTGACTCCGAATGCTCCCACCCGCGATGACGCCCGCTGCCGCACCGGCTTCACGCGCCACCGGCGGATGAGGGCGCGTCCGGGGACGAGGAAGGCGCATCGGCCGATCGCGATGCCGCTCGCCTCCGGGGTGGGCGGGGCCGGCGTTCGGCCTTGGGCGACAGCGGCGCGATCTCCGCCCACGACTCGTCATCGACGTTCCCACGGCTTCGGCCGGGCCATGCCGCGCCCCGGATCGTCGAGATCATCTCGTCAGGAGTTCGCGGCGCTCGCCGGCACCTCTGACACCGCCGCCTCGGATGGACCCGTCGTGGGCGACGTGCCCGCCGCGGCGTGCTGCGGCGGTGTCATCGCGAACACCATCACGAGCAACCCGACCAGCAGCGCGGCGATCGCCCCGCACACGGCCCAGGGTTTCCAGCTCGCGCCGTCGTCCAGGTCGTCGTACCGGAACGGGTCGTCGCTGGCGCCGAAGGCGGCCAGCCGGTCCGCCAGCTCAGGGTCGTCCTCGCCGAGGCGGTGCTCGATCTCGGCAAGGATTCGCCGCTCGTTCTCGCGCAGAGCCATGGCACCCCTCCTCAGCCTGCCGGAGACCCACCCCGGGACCCGGACGTGGATCTTCGCTCAACACCACATTTCTATCCGTGTGCCAGCGAGGCAATCATGTGCCCGCACACCGGACCATTCAGGCGGCCGGCCGCCCGGCTCAGCCGGCCGCGACGGCCGCGCCCGCGCCCAGTGCGCTCTCGGTCCGGTAGGCGTCCACGGCGGTCACGAAGTAGCGGACCGGTCCGTCGCCCGGCGAGGCGTCCCGGTAGCGCTGTTCGCCGGAGCCGTCGGCGCCGACCACGGCCGTCAGGTTGGCGGCGTCGGCCAGCGCGCACGGGTCCTCGCCCTCGCCGGGCACCCGGTAGACGGCGAACATCCGGGCGTCGCCGGAGCCCTGCCAGGTCAGCTCGACGCCGTCAGCCGAGCGCTCGGCGGTCAGCCCGGTGACCGCGGCGGGGGCGCTGTCGGCTCCGGGGACGGCCGGCGGCAGCGCCGGGCGCGGGTAGTGGTCGGCGGCCACCCGCTCCATGGCGTCGGCGGCGCGGCCGGTCAGGTCGGTCATCGAGAAGTACACGTCGCCGGTCACCTGGGGGTGCTCGGTGTTGAGGTCGAGCTGCCGGGAGAGTGCGCCGGCGCCCTCCCACCCCTCGTCGCCGACCTTGTAGGCGGCCTGGCCGATGTAGAGGTCGACGCCGGTGCCGTCCACCTCGCGGGACCACCACGGGACCAGCTCGTCGTAGTCGGCCACCTCGAAGCCCCGGTACCAGTAAAGCTGCGGGACCACGTAGTCGACCGCCCCCTCCTGGATCCAGGCGCGGGTGTCGGCGTAGATGGCGCTGTAGGACTCCAGCGCCCGGGTCCGCGAGCCCGAGTCGTCGGAGGTCGAGTTCTGCCACACGCCGAACGGGGAGATGCCGAACCGTACCCACGGTTTGGTCTCCTGGATGCGGTCGTGGATGTCGGCCACCAGCGTGGTGACGTTGGCCCGGCGCCAGTCGTCGCGGTCGTCGTGGTCGCCGCCGTGCGCGGACCAGCTGGCGTCGTCGTCGAACTCCTCGCCTTCGGCGGGATAGGGGTAGAAGTAGTCGTCGAAGTGCACGCCGTCGATGTCGTAGCGTTCCACGACGTCGAGGACGGTGTCGCTCACCCACCGCCGGACGTCGGGGTTGCCGGGGTCGAGCCACCCTTGGTCGTCGTACTCGATCAGCCAGTCGGGGTTGCGGCGGGCCGGGTGGCCGGCGGTGAGGTTCTCCAGGTCGGGGTCGCGCCAGCCGACCCGGTAGGGGTTGAACCAGGCGTGCAGTTCCAGGCCGCGCGCGTGCGCCTCGCCGACCGCGAACTCCAGCGGGTCGTACCCGGGGTCGCCGCCCTGCTCGCCGGTGAGGTAGCGGGCCCACGGCTCGCGTTCGGAACGGTAGAGGGCGTCCGCGGTGGGGCGGATGTGCAGGAACACCGCGTTGAGGCCGAGGGCGGCGGCCCGGTCCAGCCGGTCCCGCAGTTCCTCCTGCTGCCGCTCCGCGCTGAGGCCGGGCTCGCTCGGCCAGTCGATGTTGCGCACGGAGGCGATCCACACCCCGCGCATCTCGTGCTTGGGGTAGCGGGGGTCGGTCTCGCAGTCGTCGGGGAGCTGCGCGGCCAGCGGCGCGAGCGACGGCGACACCGTTCCCCCGGGCCGGTCCCCGTCCGCCCCCGGCTCGCCGACGCGCGGCTCGAAGCCCGGCGGAACGTTCGCGCACGCCGCCATGACCGGCAGCGACACCAGCACCGCAACGGACCTCCGCAGCCATCCCATCGAGTCCGACCTCCGTTTCGTTGCCCGGTTTCCCGGCGATCCGAAAGGACAGCCTAGAGTCCAACCGGCGCGCGCACCGGAAAACGGGTCGCGGACCATGTGAAACCACCCACCGCCGCTGGACGGGCGGTCGGCCGGCAGCGTCCTAGACTGGAATGTCGTGAGTGTCGCCCTCGAATCGCCGAAGCAGTTGACCATCCGGACCGTTCCGCTGCGCGACGGCCGCCCCCTCCTGGCGCACCTGCCCGAGGCGGCGCCGCTGGCCTGGCTACGCGGCGGGGAGGGGCTGGTCGGGTGGGGCGAGGCCGCCCGGATCACCCTGCCGGCCGAGGCCGACGGCGCGGGCGTGCGGCGGTTCACCTCGGCGGCGCGCTGGCTGGAGGAGGTGCTGGCGCGGTCGCGCGTCACGAACGACCTCGGCCTTCCGGGCACCGGGCCGGTCGTCTTCGGCGGCTTCACCTTCGCCCCCGGATCGGCGGGCTCCACCCTGGTGCTGCCGCGCGTGGTCGTGGGGCGGCGGGCCGGCCGAACCTGGCTGACCACCATCGGCGACGGCCCCGACGCCCGTCCGGAGGAGGTGCTGCACGAGATCCGCCCGCACCGCCCGGTCGGCCCGCTGACGTGGCGCGACGGCAGCCCCGACGCCGCCCAGTGGCGCGCCGCGGTCGCGGAGGCGGTCGCCCGGATCCGCTCCGGGGCCCTCGACAAGGTCGTCCTGGCCCGGGAGGTGCACGCCGACGCGCCCGCCGACATCGACGTGCGCACCCTGCTCGCCCGGCTGTCGCGCGACTACCCCGGCTGCTACACGTTCTCGGTCGCGGGCATGGTGGGCGCCACCCCGGAGCTGCTGATCCGCCGCGAGGGCGACGACGTGACGTCCCTGGTCCTGGCCGGTACCCGCCCCCGGGGCGCCACCGACGAGGAGGACGCCCGGCTGGCCGCCGACCTGACCCGGTCGGCCAAGGACGTCGAGGAGCACCGCTATGCCGTGGACTCCCTGCGCGCGACCCTGACCCCGCTGTGCTCGGCCATCGACGTCCCCGACCGTCCCGAGCTGCTGCGGCTGGCCAACGTCCAGCACCTCGCCTCCCCGGTCCGCGGGCGCCTGCGCCCGGACGTCTCCACGCTGGACGTCGTCGCCGCCATGCATCCGACCGCGGCCGTGGGAGGCACACCGACCTCGACCGCCGTCCGCGTCATCCGCGAACTGGAGGGCACGGACCGCGGCCGCTACGCCGGCCCGGTCGGCTGGCTGGACGCCCGCGGCAACGGCGAGTGGGGCATCGCGTTGCGATGCGCGGAGATCACCGGCTCGCGGGCACGGCTGTTCGCGGGCTGCGGCATCGTCGCGGGGTCCGACCCGGACGCGGAGCTGGCGGAGGCGGACTCCAAGTTCCGGGTGATGCGGGACGCGCTGACGGACGAAGAGTAGCGGCGGCCCGGCGTTCACGCCGGCGCCGACGTGGGCGCGGGGATGCGCCCCTGAGCCGTGTACTCCGCCAGTCGCCGCTCGGTGGTGTCGATGACGTCGTTCAGGGCCTGGCGCGAGCGGGTGAGCGTGTCGATGCGTTCGTCCAGCCCCCGCATGCGCGCGCGCAGCATGACCAGGGTTTCGGGGCACGGTTCGAGGTCGGGCCCCGTCCCGGTGGCGCAGGGCAGGAGGAACTCGATCTCCTTGGTCGACAGGCCGGCGTCGAGCAGCCTCCTGATCTGGGCGACGGTCGTGACGGCGTCCTCGGAGTACTCGCGGTAGCCGTTGGCGGCCCGGCCGGGCTCCAGGAGCCCCTGGGATTCGTAGTACCGGAGCTGATGTGCGGGGACGCCTGTTCGACGGCTCAGCTCACCGATCAGCATGCTTCCGCCCCTTGACCTTCATATCGGTATGAACGTTGAGGATTCTGCCATGAGCAGTGACTCACCTCTGGAACAGCACGTGACCCGGAATCACGGCACGGACCGCACACCCGTGACGGTCATCGGCCTGGGGCGGATGGGCCGGGCGCTCGCCGAAGCGTTCCTGCGCGACGGGCACCCCACGACCGTGTGGAACCGCACGGCGGCGAAGGCCGAACCGCTCGTCGTCGGCGGAGCGACGTTGGCCGCCTCCGTGACGGACGCCGTCGCGGCCGGCCCGCTCGTCGTCGTCTGCATCACCGACTCCGATGCCGTACGCGAACTCCTCGACCCGGCGGGCGGGCTCCTCGACGGCCGGGTCCTGGTGAACCTCTCCACGGGCACCTCGCAGGCGGCCCGCGCGACCGCCGAGTGGGCGGCCGGCAGGGGCGCCGCCTACCTCGACGGCGCGATCATGGGCACCCCGGCGGCCATCGGCACCGCGGACGCGTTCGTCCTGTACAACGGGTCGCGTCCGGCCTTCGACGAGCACGAGGCGACGCTGCGGAGCCTCGGCGCGGGCACCGCCTACCTGGCCGAGGACCCCGCTCTCTCGGCGCTGCACGAAATGGCGGTGCTGAGCCTGATGTGGAACACCATGAACGGCTTCCTGCACGGCGCCGCCCTCCTCACCCGCGCGGGCGTGGCCGCCACGACGTTCGCCCCGGTCGCGAAAGCCGGGATCGAGACGGTGGCCGGCTGGGTCTCCGGCTACGCCCGGCAGATCGACAGCGGGGCCTACCCGGTCGATGACATCACGCTCGGCGCCCACGCCGTGGCGATGCGGCACCTCATCGATGAGAGCGCCGCCATCGGGGTCAGCACCGAACTTCCCCGATTCCTCACGTCCCTCGCCGATCGGGCCGTGAACGCCGGACGCGGCGACGACGGCTACGTCGCGATGATCGAGCAGTTCCGCACGCCGGAGGAGAAGTGATGACCACGTCCGCCTACGACCCGCGCACGCTCCTCGCGGAGAGCCGGCTCGGCGTCCTCGCGACGCTGAGGTCGAACGGCCGACCGCAGCTCTCCCCCGTCCAGCCCTTCTACGATCGGGAGGCCGAGGTCATCCACGTTTCAACGAGCGCGGCGACGGCCAAGATCACCAACCTGCGCCGCGACCCGCGGGCGGCCCTGGAGGTCACCGCCCCGGACGGCTCGGCATGGGCCACCGCCGAGGGCACGGCGACCCTCATCGGCCCGGGCACCGACCCGCACGGACCGGAGGTGGCGGCGCTGGTGGACTACTATCGCGCCGCCGCGGGGGAGCATCCGGACTGGGCGGAGTACCGCTCGGTGATGGTGTCCGAGCGGAGAGTGCTGATCGTGCTGTCGGTCGAGCACGTGTACGGGGACAGCTTGCGCTAGCCGCCTCGTTCGCCCGGCTGCTGGCGTCACTGCCCGAACTCGGTGAGCAGGTCGGGGGTGGCGCTCCTGCTCAGAGCCGCGATGCGGAGCTTGTTGAAGATGGCCGCGTGCATGTCGTTGGCATCTCTGTCGTCAAGAAACAGACTGCCGGTCTGGCTGGCACTGTAGACGGTCGTGAGACCGTCGTCCGCAAGGCCGTGACGCGGCACCCGGCCGCGGCGCAGCTCACCCCAGCGCCGCGGTCACTTCCTCCTGCAGCCGCCGCCGCTGTGCCGCCGACTCCGCTCGGTCGGTGCGGACCTCGATCAGCCGGATCCCCTCGCCCAGCAGGGCCTTGGGCAGGTCGCCCGCCCATTCCAGGTGGGTGTAGGGGAGGTTGGCGACGGCCGCCACGCGTTCCATCGACGCGCCGTGCGGGGTGCCGAAGACCCGCTCGAAGTCGGGGTGGCCGGCCTGTTCCAGGCCGGAGAAGATACCGCCGCCGTCGTTGTTCACCACCACGAGCGCCAGGTCGGGGCGGGGTTCGTCCGGGCCGGTGATCAGGCCGTTCTGGTCGTGCAGCAGGGCCAGATCGCCGATCAGGGCGGCCGCGGGGCCGCCGTCGTCGCGCTGGTGGGCCAGTGCGGCGCCCACGGCGGTCGACACCGTGCCGTCGATCCCGCTGACCCCCCGGTTGCCGATGATGCGGGCGCCGCAGCGGACGCGCATCGTGGCGTCCAGGTCGCGGATCGGCATGCTGGATCCGGCGAACAGCAGGGAGCCGTTGGGGAGGTGGCCGGCCATGTCGCGGGCCAGGCGGAGTTCGCCGAGTGTGTCGTCGGCGTCCAGCAGGGCGTCGGTCGCGGCGCGCGCCGCGGATTCGGCCTGCCGCCATGACCGGGACCATGAGGTGTCGGGGTCGGCGGCGGCCGACGCGACCACGGCCGGGACGACGTCGGTGGCGGTGCGCATCGGGTCGGCGAACGCCGCCGGGTCGCCCACCACGACGTGCCGCCGGGCGCGGCGCAGGTAGCCCATCAGCTGGCGCGACAGTCCGGGGCGGCCGACGCTGACGATCAGGTCCGGCTCGTGCGCGGCCACGAAGTCCGGTGCCGCCAGGAGCTGGCGGTAGGTCGAGATGGCCTCGGCGCGGCGGGCGTTGGAGGTGGGCTCGGCCAGAATCGGCCAGCCGGTCTCGGCCGCGAGCGCCAGGTACGGGACCGCGTCATAGTCGCCGTCGCCGCACACGATGACGCCGCGCTCCACCGGCGGCAGCACCAGCGGCGCCGGGTCCGGCTGCGGGGTCCGCGGGGTGGCGAGCCAGGGACGGCCGCCCTCCCGCCCGGCCAGGGGCTCCGGCCACGGCCGCCCCGTGCCCTCCGGGTCGGGCACCAGCGGGTCCCGGAAGGCGAGGTTGAGGTGCACCGGCCCCGGCAGCGGTCCCGACGCGGCCGCCCAGGCGCGCCCGGCGAGCGAACGCCAGTAGGCCACCATGCCCGGTACCGGATCCGGAACGCCGACCTCCGTGAACATCCGCACCGCGGAGCCGTACAGCGCGATCTGGTCCACGGTCTGGTTGGCGCCGGTCCGCCGCAGCTCCGGCGGGCGGTCCGCGGTGAGCACGAGGAGCGGCACCCCGCTCTGGTCCGCCTCCAGCACCGCCGGGTGGAAGTTGGCGGCGGCGGTCCCCGAGGTGCACACCAGCGCGACCGCCCGGCGCGCGGTCCGGGCCAGCCCGACCGCCAGGAACGCGGCGGACCGCTCGTCGATCCGCACGTGCGTGCGGATGTCCGGGTGGGCGACCAGGGCGAGCGCCAGCGGTGTGGACCGCGACCCCGGGGCGATGACGGCCTCGGCGAGCCCGCACCGCGCCAGCTCATCGACGAGGACACGCGCCAGGGCGGTGGAGGGGTTCACAGCAGCTTCTTTCATCGTCGGCTCGCGGTCGAGGGCGGGGAACGGCCGGCCCGGGGAGCCGACGCGGCAGGGGCACCGCCGTCCGGTCTCCCGTCGGCGGAGCCGACCGGCAACACCGACCGGCGATCCGCCAAGCTGCCAGGCTACGCCACGCGTGTCACGCGCCAGGCACGAACCGCCGTTCCGCCGGACCTCGTGAGCGGCCCCCGTTCCACGCCTCCGCCCGTGAGCACCCCGGCAACAGCACCCCACAACGCCGACGACCGGTGGCGATCCGCGACGACGGATCAGCGCGGCCGGTCCACCGGCCGGACCCGCGCCTCCCTCTCCGGCACACCGTGCGGCTCACCGCTCCCTGGTGCCACGGAACCGGACGGCGGTACAGCGGGCGCGGTGGCGTGGCGCTGCGCGGTCGAGCCCATGTCGGCTACGCCGGATCGGTGTGCCGGGCCTGCCGGGGGCAGTGGTGGGTGACGTGTTCGATGAGCGTCTGCCAGCTGTCGGCCAGGGGAGCGCCGCTGCCGGGTTCCGGATGTTCCGTGGCCAGGTAGAGCAGGAAGGGGCCTTCCAGCGCGGCGGTGAGCTGGACGGAGAGGCCGTCCAGCTGGGCGGCGGGCACGTCGGTCTGGGCGAGCAGCATGCGGATGTGGGCACTGGTCATGCTGGCCGGGCCGGCCGCGACGGGTTCGGTGGGGTCCATGGCGGCGCGGGCGATGGCGTGGTGGGACAGGAGGAACGGGATGCGGGCGCGGCCGTAGGCGATGAGGCGCTCGCGCGGGCCGGCGCCCGGGCCGAGGGGCGGCGGACCGGAGAGGACCTCTTCCTGGAATCGGCGTTCGTTGTCGTCGAGCAGGGCGCGGAAGATTCCGGCGCGAGTCCCGAACCGGCGGAAGACGGTGCCTTTGCCCAGTCCGGCGCGCTCGGCGAGGGCGTCCATGGTGACCTTGTCCGCTCCGTGCTCGGCGATCATCGCGCGGGCGGTTTCCAGGAGGCGCTCGCGGTTGCGCGCGGCGTCGGCGCGCTCGGCGCGCGGTTTTCCGAAGGGCACGGTGGGCGGGTTCACAGGGGAAATCTACTCCTCACCCACAAAGCGGGGTAAAGTCCGCTTATGCTTGCGATCGCGGCACCGGGTCCTGGACCGCCGCATCCGCGATCGCTCCGCCTCGCGGACCTCAACACCTCTGGAGAAGTGAGCTCTCATGCACCTGTTCCGGCTGGACGCCAGCATCCTCCCGAACATGTCCACCAGCGCCGAGATCGCCGACCGCGCCGAGGCCGAATGGACCGCCGCCCACCCGGACGGCACCGTGACCCGCCGTCACCTGGGCACCACCCCGCTGCCCGCCGACGCCTGGGCGCTCGCCGTCATTGCGGGCTTCACCCCCGAGGCCGACCGCACCCCGGCCCAGCGCGAGGCGCTCGCCCTGACGGCGGAGCTGGCCGCCGAACTCCAGGACGCCGACGCCGCGATCCTGGCCGTACCGCTGTACAACTGGGGCGTCTCCCAGCACTTCAAGACCTGGGCCGACCTGGCGATCGCGGGCGTGGAACCCGCCACCCCGCTGCTGAAGGGCACCCCCACCGTCGTGGTCACCGCCCTGGGCGGCGGCTACGCACCCGGCACCCCGCGCGAGGGCTGGGACCACTCCACTCCCTACCTCACGCGTATCGTCGGCGATGTCTGGCAGGCCGACCTCACTCTCATCAAGTGCGAGCTCACCCTCGCCGCGACCACGCCGAGCATGGAGGGACTGCGGGACCTCGCCGCGCAGGAGCGCGCCCAGGCCCTGGAGGCGGCCCGCGACGCCGGCCGGGTGCTGGCCGGCGTCTGAGCCCGGCCGGGGCGACTCGTGGCGGGCCCGCCGCCGCGCGGGCGGCGAACGATGGCGCCCGCGTTCCGGCCCGGCCGGCCGCACATCGGCCGGTGTGCGGCCGGCCCGCGAAGCGCGACACCGCCCGCCCGCGGCGCGCGTGGCCGGCCGTGGACGTCCCGCCGGAATGCGCACCAGGCCCGCCGTGGGCACGCCCTGATCATCCTGGCGCGGAACGCCCGGCCGCGCCCGGCGGTGTTCGGCGGTGGGAACCGGGCGGCACACCGTCTCGGCGGCCGGCCACTCGCCGGGCGGCCCCGTCGCCGCTCAGCGGTCGAGGGCGGGGAACGGCCGGCCCGGGGAGCCGGTACGGCAGGGGCACCGCCGTCCGGTCTCCCGTCGGCGGAGCCGACCGGCAACACCCGACCGGCGATCCGCCAAGCCGCCAGGCCGCGGCACTCATGTCACGCGCCAGGCACGAACCACCGTTCCGCCGGAATTCGTGAGCGGCGCGCGTTCCACGCCTCCGCCCGTGAGCGCCCCACAACGCCGACGACCGACGACGATCCGCGGCGACGGATCAGCGCGGCCCGCCTCCGGCCCGCCCGCGAACCGGTGGCGCGGCGAGGGGTGAGAGCGCCACGCTCCGGTCTCCGGTCGGCGGACCGGCCGGCATGCTTGACCGGCCATCCGCCGAACCGCCGGGCGACGGCACCCGAGTCACGCGCCAGGCACGAACGCCCTTCGGCCGGATCTCGTGAGGTATCCCCGGTCCGCGGGCTCGGACGCGACCTCCGCGGCGACGGCCGGTGGCGCTCGGTGGTGCCACCGGGTCAACGTGGCCGGTCTCCAGGCCGAACCCGCCGGCCCGCCCCCTGCTCGCCCGCCGCCTCCTGCCGCCGCACCAGGCGCTCGGTGTGGTTGGAGCGCGCGTCCGGCCACTCCTGGGACGGAGTGGGCTCGTGGGCCAGGCCGGTCAGGACGGCCCGGATGACGCGCTCGGCCTCCCTCTCGACGGCCGGCACGCCGTCAAGGCGGACCAGCCCGTCGGCGAGCAGGGCGGCGAGACCGTGGACGGCCGCCCAGACGACGAACTCCGCGCCGGGACGGGACGCGGCGGCCAGTGCCCCGGCGCCGACGAGCCGGTCCAGCTCCGCGGCGACGACATCGTGCGGGTGCGGGGAGATCACGCTGTCGGGGCCGGTGGCCCCCGCGCCGAAGACCAGGCGGGCGACCGCCGGATCCTCCAGCGCCCACGTCACGTAGCCCCGTCCGGCGGCGACCACGCGCCGATAGGGGTCCCCCTCCGTTCCCGATGTCCCCGCGGCACGGCTCATCCGCTCGCCGAGCCGCGCGAGCACCCGCTCGGACAGCGCGCGGACCAGTGCGTCGCGTGCGGCGAAGTGGTGGTAGGCGGCGCTCGGGCTGACGCCCACCCGGGCCGACGCCTCCCGCAACGACCAGCCGTCGGCCCCGCGTTCGCGGACCAGGGCCTCGGCGGCGTCGAGCAGCGCGCCGCGCAGTTCTCCGTGGTGGTAGCGCCCCTTGACCATGGCACCTGATCTTAACAGTGATCAGATCGGTGTTATGCTCGCCCCACGATCTGAACACCGCTTAGATTGGAGCCTCCCATGTGCGCCGCCGAGACCCCAACGGGTGCCGCCCAGCCGGACCGGCACGACGCCCAGCCGCCCATCGTGCGCGGCGAGCCGGTCCAGGTGTCCGATGCGGTCTACGTGATCCCGGACGACCGCGTCCCGATCGTCCCGAATGTCGGCATCGTTGTCGGCGACACCGCCGCGCTGGTCATCGACACCGGCATCGGCCCTCGCAACGGCGCCCGCGTCCTCGACCAGGCTCGCCGGCTGGCCGGCGACCGGCCGCTGTACCTGACCACCACGCACTTCCACCCCGAGCACGGCTTCGGCGCGCAGGCGTTCAAGGGCGCGGCGACGATCGTGTACAACCGCGGCCAGCGCGACGAGTTGCACCGCAAGGGCGGCGCCTTCCTCGACATGTTCTCCGGCATGGGCCCGCACATCGCGGCGGAGCTGGAGGGTGCCGAGCTCGTCGACCCCGATGTCACCTACGAGGGCCAGGCCGAGATCGACCTCGGCGGCCATGTGGCGACGCTGCGCGCCGTCGGCCCGGCGCACACCGCGTCCGACCAGGTCGTGCTGATCGACGACCGGGTGCTGTTCGGCGGCGACCTGTTCGAGACCCGGATGTTCCCGATCGCGCCCTACTTCCCGCCGCACGACACCGACGTCGACATCGCCCGGTGGATCACCGTCCTTGACGAGCTCGCCGCGCTGAACGCCGAGGTCGTGGTCCCTGGCCACGGTGAGATCACCGGCGACTCGGCCACTTCACCGATCCGCGAGGTGCGCGACTACTTCGGCTACCTGCGCGACGAGGCCACTCGCCTCCGGGCGGGCGGTGCCTCCGCCGACGAGGCGGCGGCCGTGATCGAGACGGCGGCCCGGGCGCGCTGGAGCACCTGGGACAACGGCGACTGGATCGGCTCGGCCGTGCGGGCCTGCTACGACGCCTGTGGGGGCTGACCGCGGCGGCCAGGAGCACCCGTGCGGTGATCCGGCGGCAGGGGGCCTCTGGCACGGGGAGGTGGGCCGCCGCCGGGTCGCGGCGGCCACTCGACGTAGGTGAGGAGGTCCGCCACGGCCGGACCGCTCGCCGTCACACTCCGCCCGCCGCGGCCCGCTGCTCCCGCCACACGGCGCGGGCCGCCGCGACCCGGGCCGGCCAGCCCGCGGGGTCGGCCGCCACCGCCGCCAGCCGCTCGGTGTCGACGTCGGGCCGGCGCACCGGCAGGTGGCCGTCCACCGGCTCCAGCGGGTCGGCGCACACGTCGGCCGTGAGCAGCCGCATCGTGGCCAGCCCACAGGCGTAGGGCAGTTCCGGCAGCGCCGCCGCCAGCGCCACCCCCGCGGCCAGTCCGACCGACGTCTCCACCGCGCTGGACACCACGACCGGCAGTCCGCACGCCTCGGCGACCCGCAGCGCCGCCCGCACGCCGCCCAGCGGCTGCACCTTGAGCACGACGATGTCGGCGGCCTCGGCCGCGCGCACCCGCAGCGGGTCCTCGGCGCGGCGGATCGACTCATCGGCGGCGACCGGCACGTTCACCCTGCGGCGCACCCGCGTCAGTTCGTCGAGGGTGGCGCACGGCTGTTCCACGTACTCCAGGCCGAACCGGTCCAGCTCGCGGATCATCCGCACCGCGGTGTCCACGTCCCAGCCGCCATTGGCGTCCACCCGGACCCGCCCGCCCGGGCCGAGCGCGTCGCGGACCGCGGCCACGCGCTCGATGTCGTCGGCGCCGGACTGTCCCCGCTCGGCCACCTTGACCTTGGCGGTGCGGCAGCCCCGGCCGTCGGCGACGATGCGGGCCGCCTGCTCCGGCCCCACGGCGGGGACGGTCACGTTGACCGGCACCCGGTCGCGCACCGGCTCCGGCCACCCCTGCTCGGCGGCCTCGTGGCAGGCCGCCCACCACCGCGCGCACTCCCGCGCCCCGTACTCGGCGAACGGGGAGAACTCTCCCCACCCGGCCGCGCCGCGCACCAGCACGCCTTCCCGCGAGGTCACCCCACGGAAGCGGGTGCGCATCGGGATGGCGAAGACCCGCAGCACCGGCTCCGCGCCGTCCTCCCCCGCCGTCGGCTCCCGCACGCCGTCCCTCCCCTCCTTCTCGCCCGTCCGCAGCCGTCCGCCGGTACGTCAGGGGCGGCGCGGGAAGCGCTCGAACTCGGGGCGGCGCTTCTCCTTGAACGCGTCGCGGCCCTCCTGGGCCTCCTCGCTCATGTAGTAGAGCATCGTGGCGTCACCGGCGAACTGCTGCATGCCGGCCGCGCCGTCGCTCACGGCGTTCAGGGCGCCCTTGAGCATCCGCAGCGCCAGCGGCGACTTCTCCAGCAGCTCGCGCGCCCACGCCACGGTCTCCTCCTCCAGCCGCTCCAGCGGCACGACCGTGTTGATCATGCCCATCTGCAGCGCCTCTTCGGCGGTGTACTGCCGGCAGAGGTACCAGATCTCGCGGGCCTTCTTCAGCCCGACGGTCTCGGCGAGCAGCCAGGAGCCGTAGCCGCCGTCGAACGAGCCGACCTTCGGGCCGGTCTGGCCGAACCGCGCGTTGTCGGCGGCGATGGTCAGGTCGCAGCACACCTGCAGCACGTTGCCGCCGCCGATGGACCAGCCGGCCACCATGGCGATCACCGGCTTGGGCAGCCGGCGGATCTGCACCTGCAGGTCCAGCACGTTGAGCCGGCCGATCCCCTTGCGCGCCACCTCGTCGTCGCCCATGTAGCCGTCGTCGCCGCGGATCTTCTGGTCGCCTCCGGAGCAGAACGCCTTGTCACCGGCGCCGGTGAAGATGATGACCCCGACCTCGTCGTCGTCGCGGGCCACGTTGAAGGCGTGCTGCAGCTCGAACAGCGTCTGCGGCCGGAAGGCGTTGTGCCGCTCCGGGCGGTTGATCGTGATCTTGGCGATGCCCTCGGCGGTCTCGTAGATGATGTCGGTGTAGTCACCGGACCGCTGCCAATTGACCACGCTGCTCACTCGTCATCTCCTCAGCGACGTTGGTGTTCCGGACGACGGCCGGTGCGTCCGGCCCCGGACGCGCCGGGCCGGATCGCCGCACCGGTCGGGCATCAACCCTAATAGACCGCCGGTCCCGCCCGGCATCCAGCCTAACCGCGCGGTTAGGCTGGATGGCCGTGCCCAACCGACCGCTCCAGGCGGTGCACGGACTCGACGCAGCCCGGCTCACCGCCCTCCTCGCCGCCGCGACCTCCGGCGATGGCCCGGCGCTGCTGCCGATCGCCGCCGGCACTCCCCCGCCCCGCGTGCGGGCGCTGCTGGCCGCCCTGCGCCCCGCCACCCTGCGCACCGCCGAGGGGGTCACCCGGCTGGACGGCGCGGCCGGCGTCGCCGAGGACACCGCCCTGGTCATCGCCACCTCCGGCTCCACCGGTGCGCCCAAGGGGGTCGAGCTGTCCGCCGCGGCCCTGCGGCACTCCACCCTGGCCTCGACCCGCCGGATCGGCGCCGGCCGCGGCGACGCCTGGCTGTGCGTGCTGCCCACCGACCACATCGCCGGGCTGCAGGTGGTGCTGCGCGCGCTGTCCCTGGGAACCGAGCCGCTGCACCGCCCGTTCGACGTCGCCGAGGTGATGGCGGTGGCGGCCGGGCACCGGCCGCACGTCTCGCTGGTGCCCACCCAGTTGCGGCGGCTGCTCGCGGGCGGCGCCGACCTCTCCCACTTCCGCAGCATCCTGGTCGGCGGCGCCGCCGCGGACGAGCGGCTGCTCGCGCGGGCGCGGGCGGCCGGCGGCCGGGTCATCACCACCTATGGCATGAGCGAGACCTGCGGCGGCTGCGTCTACGACGGCGTTCCGCTGGACGGGGTGGCGGCGCGGATCGCCGGCGACGGCCGGGTGCTGCTGTCCGGTCCGGTGCTGTTCACCGGCTACCGGCTGCGCCCGGAGCTGACCGCGGAGCACCTGGTGCGCGAGGCGGATCGGGCCTGGTTCCGCACCGGGGACCTGGGCCGGCTCGCCGACGGCCGGCTGACCGTACGCGGCCGGGCGGACGACGTCATCAACACCGGCGGCCATAAGGTCGTGGCCGGTGAGGTCGCCGCGCTGCTCGCCCGGCTGGAGACCGTCGCCGAGGCGGCCGTGGTGGGGCGCCCGGATCCGGAATGGGGCGAACGCGTCACCGCCGTCGTGGTGCCCGCCGACCCGGCCGCTCCCCCGACGCTGGCCGAGCTGCGGTCCTGGGTGGCCGCGCACCTGCCCCGGTACGCCGCCCCGCACGAGCTGGAGCTGCGCGCAGCGCTCCCCCTGCTCGCCTCCGGAAAGCCCGACCTGCGGGCCCTGCGCCGGGCCGGCGCCCCGGAACCCCCGAACGCATGACCGGCACTCCTGCGGGCAGGGGACACCTGAAGGGCGCCGCCCGGGCACCGCGCCGGGCGGAGACGGCCATTCGGGGAACTTCCTGACGGCCGGGTGCGTCTATCTGGACGACCCGCCGTCACCCGGAGGAAGGAGGCCGCGCATGCGGATCGTCCCGCGCGACCGGGTCATCGGCGCCGCGGCTCCGGCCCTGCTCGGCGCCGCACTGTTGCCCTGGGCACCGGCCGACGCCGAGGCCGGTGACGGCACCGTTCCCGATCGACCGCCCACCACCGCCGTCTCCGGCGGGCCCGAGGTGCATTCCACCGGCGCCGACCCCGGCGAGGTGGCCGCCTACTGGACCGACGCGCGGACGAGCGCGGCGCAGCCGATGCCCCTGACCCGGAGCTGAGCGCCCTACCCGCTTTTCGCCGGTGCCTGCTACCACATCGGACGTGACCTAGGACACTGCCAACGATATCCAATCGAGATCGGGAACATTTGACTCTCTGACACGTTGGACATAATGGCGCGCCAAGCCGGCGGTCTCCGAGCCGCCGCGCGCCTGACGTCTTGGAAGGGAGGGAGGTGCCCTCATGCCGCGCACTGCCCTAGCCACTTCTCCCACGGCGACGGGGACCGCCGCCGGGTCCGCCGCCTCGGCGGCCCTGGAGGAACTGATCACGCGGGGGCGCTCGCAGGGACACCTGTCCCTGGCCGAGCTGCGGGCCGCGTTCTCCGCGGCCGGAATCAGCCCGGCCGACGGCCGCTCCATCCTGCGCGATCTCGGCGACGCCGGAGTCCGCCTCGCCAACGGAGGCGAGGGCGACGCCGCGGTGGAGTCCGTGGACGCCGACGACGAGGAGCTGGAGGAGGCACTCGACACCACCCGGCCCGAGGCCACCGACCTGAAGGGCCGCAAGGTCACGGGCTCCGTGGCCGAGGCCGAGACTCCCGAGGCCGACCTCGACGATCAGTCCCCCGCCATGGGCGACTCGGTGCACACCTACCTCAAGGCTATCGGCCGCCGGCAACTGCTCACCGCCGAGCAGGAGGTCGATCTCGCCAAGCGCATCGAGGCCGGACTGTACGCCGAGTACAAGCTGGGGCTGACTGAGGGGGCGCCGCAGCCCGAGGGGCTCAGCGCGGCCGAGCGCGACGAGCTGGAGTGGATCGCCGAGGACGGCCGCCAGGCAAAGTCCCACATGCTGGAGGCCAACCTCCGGCTGGTGGTGTCCGTCGCCAAGAAGTACAGCGACCGCGGCATGTCCCTGCTCGACGTCGTGCAGGAGGGCAACCTCGGCCTCATCCGGGCGGTCGAGAAGTTCGACTACGCCAAGGGCTACAAGTTCTCCACCTACGCCATGTGGTGGATCCGGCAGGCCATACAGCGCGGGTTCGCCGACTCGGCCCGCACCATCCGCCTCCCGGTCCACGTGCTGGAGCTGCTCAGCAAGGTGAGCCGGCTGGAGCGCGACATGCACCAGACCCTGGGGCGCGAGCCGACCCCGGAGGAGCTGGCGCACGAGCTCGACAAGACGCCGGCGCAGATCGAGGAGCTGCTGCGGGTCACCCGCCAGCCCATCAGCCTCGACTCCACCATCGGCGAGGACGGCGAGACCCGGATCGGCGATCTCATCGAGGACATCGACGCCTCGGAGGCGTCGGAGGTGGTCGACCGCCAGCTCATGGCCGACCAGCTCCGCCGTGCCCTTGACGACCTGGAACCGCGCGAGGCGACCATCATGTCGCTGCGGTTCGGTCTGATGGACGGCCGGCCGCGCACGCTGGACGAGATCGGCAAGCACCTCGGCCTGACCCGCGAGCGGATCCGTCAGCTGGAGAAGCAGTCGCTGTCCAAGCTGCGGCACCCGAGCCGGGCCCAGCAGCTGCTCGACTTCGCGAGCTGACACCCGGCTCCGGCAGCCGCCACAGCGCAATGAGAGAGCCCCGCGCCACCCGGCGCGGGGCCTCTCCATGCGGGACCGGCCGGCCGATCGGGCCGTCGCACGCCCGGCGCCTCAGGGCGATCCCTGACATTTCCCCGGGGTTCCCGGCCGTCCGGCCGCACGGCCGGACGCACCGGAGATACTGGGTGCCATGTCCCACGAACCCGTGCCCCGGGACGAGGTGGCCGCCGCGCTGAAGGCCGGCCGCGAACTCGGTCCCGACTACGACGACGCCGTCGCCTCGTCGCTCGCCGAGCGCCTCGACCAGACCATCGACGCCCGCATCGCGGCCCGCCTGGCCGCCGCCGGCGTCCGCGAGGGCACCCAGCCCGAGCGCCGCGGCGGAATGAGCCGTAACACGCTCCGGTTCGTGATGGGCATCATCTCCCTGGTCCTGGCCGTCCCGATCAGCGCGATCGGCGCCGGCGCCGCGGGCGGCATCGGCATGCTGTCCGGCATGCTGGGGGTCGTCGCGATCTACCTTCTCGTGGTCGTCGGCTCGGACCGCTGAGAGACGTCCCCCGCCTGGCAGGACGGCCGGGCGGGGGAGAGGTCAGGCCGCGCGGTCGGAATCGAGTTGCGTCTTGATCTGGGAGACTCGTTGATGTGAGATGCCCAGAAGACGCCCGGCGTCGCGTTGATTGATCCCCTGCCTCAGCAGCGCGGTGACCGCGTGCGACATCGCCGACGTCTCCCGGGCGTCGGCCTCGGCCTTCGCCCGGCGGGCGGCCTGGAGTTCGGCCAACGGCTCGGCCACGGAGTCGACGACGACGGCCACCGCCACATCCTCAATAGGGATGTCAAGGAGGGTGGCGATCGCGTCTCGCGCCATGTATTCGGCGTCGTCCAGGTCGCGACCGTAGGTGTGGATCCTCAGTTCATGGACGTCCACCGACCAGTAACGCCCATCGCGCTCACAGTGGGCCGCATGGACCTTCGTTGTCGTGCGCCTCAACGTGCACTCTGCCGCAGCGCCGCGGTCACGATGTCCAGCGCCTCCGACGGCTCCAGTCCCAGCCGCGAGATCACCTCCGCGTAGCCGCGGGCCGCCGCGAGGGCCTCCGCGCGCTGGCGGTCGCCGCCCGCCGCGATGAAGGTGCCGGAGCGGCCGCGCGTCTCGACCACCCCGGCCTGCTCCAGCTCGCGGTAGGCACGGGCGGCGGTGTTCACCGCGACCGACAGTTCCTCGGCGAGCGCCCGCACCGTGGGCAGCTTGTAGCCGACCGCCAGGTCCCCACTCGCGGCGGCGTTGGCGACCGCCTGGCGGATCTGCTCGTAGGGGGGCGTCTTCGACGCCGGGTCGATGCGAATGAAAGCCGGCATCCCACTCTCCGTCCACCCGCGCGGCGCGTGGCCCGCGCCGGTCGCGCCGTTCCGACTTCCGCCGCTGGTCGCGGCGGCGCACCCCGGGGCCTCGGCGTGCCCCTGCATCCTGCCACCGCCTCCGGCCCGCCGCGCGGCGGAACCGGCGTCCCGGCGCGGACCGCGCCCGCGCCGGCCGGTCCGGCTCAGGCGGCCGGTTCGCGCGGTACCCGCGCGATGCCGTGCAGGCGGTGCCGTTCCCGCAGGGTGAGCAGCCGCTCGGCCGCCGCCGTCGCCTCCCGGACGTCGGCGCGCGCCATGCGCCGGCGCCGGTAGATCCGGTCGTCGTAGCCGCGCGGGCCGATGAGCGCCCGCTGCCGGGCGTAGGCGGCGCGCATGGCGTCGGTCAGTGCCGCGTCCAGGTCCGTGCCGCGCCGGTGCAGTTCGGCGACGTCGGCCCCCTGCTCGTGGGCTTCGCGGAGCCGTCGCTCGGCCTCGGCCGCCGCTGCCACCAGCTCGGGCAGCCGCGCTCCGGCCTCGCTGTCCTCGGCATGCCGCCGCCGGGCCTCGGGTCCGATCCTGTGCCTGCCCAGTGCCATGGTCGCTCCTTGTCCATCCGGGTCACCCGCCGGGTTTTCACGGCCGACACCACTGTAGAGGTGGCGGACGTCACACGACAGGGGCGCGGCGCGGCGCATCTCCGGGCTTTACGAGGTAAGTCTAGGATGGCGAGCGTGACCTACAGCACCACCCCGGGACGGGTACGCAACAACGCCGGCCTGAGCACCGAACGCATCGTCACCGAGGCCCTGCGCATCATCGACGGCCAAGGGCTGAGCCGCCTCACCATGCGCCGGCTAGGTGACTCCATGTCGGTGGAGGCCATGGCCATCTACCACCACTTCCCGCTCGGCAAGGAGCAGCTGTTCGACGCCATCGTCGAGCACATCACCGACGTCGCCCCCGGCCGGACGGCCGAGGAGTCCGCGGACACCGGCGACGCGGACGGCGACACCGAACCCGCCCCGGACGACTCCGGCGGGCAGCCGGTCGACGACCGTCCCTGGGACGAGCGGCTGCGCTCCTGGGCGCACGACTACCGGGCCGCGCTGCTGCGGCACGCCGGAGCGCTCTCCCTCATCATCAACCGGCGCCCCGACACCGCCTCGGCGCTGCGTTCGCAGGAGATCCATTACGCCGCCTTCGAGGAGGCCGGCCTCTCCGGCGAGGAGATCGTCCAGGCCGCCGCCCTGCTGGACGCCTACGTCACCGGCGCGGTCATCCAGCAGGTGCGCCTGGAGAGCGTGCCCAGCCCGCAGGCGCCCGTCGTCGACGGCCGCTACCCGCACGTGGCCGCCCTCCAGGGCACCGTCCTGGACGCCGACGCCCGCTTCGAGGCGGGACTGAACGCGATCCTCGCCAGCGTCGCCGCACCGGCCGGCCGGTCCACCTGACCCACCGCACCGGGGCGCGCCCCGCTCAGACCGCGTCACCCAGTTCCTGGGCGACGATGGCCGCCTGTACCCGGCTCCGCAGGTCGAGCTTGGCCAGGATCCGGCTGACGTGGGTCTTGGCGGTGGTCTCCGTGATCCCGAGGCGGCGGGCGATCTGCTGGTTGGACAGCCCCTCGCCGACGCAGCCCAGGACCTCGCGCTCGCGCGGGGTCAACTGGGCGATCGCGGCCGGGCCCGGCGCCGTCCACGACGCCTCCCCCACCGCGGCGGAGCGGCCGGGCGGGCGCCCCGCGCCGGCGAACTCCCGGATCAGCCGCCGGGTGACCGCCGGTGCGATCATGCCCTCGCCGCGGGCGACCACCCGCACCGCGGCGATAAGGTCCTCGGCCTCGATGTTCTTGAGCAGGAACCCCGCCGCGCCGGCCCGCAGCGCACCGAACACGTACTCGTCCAGGTCGAACGTCGTCAGGATGAGCACGTCGACGCCGTCCGCCGTCAGCTCCCGCGTCGCGGAGATCCCGTCCTTGCGCGGCATCCGCACGTCCATCAGCACGACGTCCGGCCGCAGCCGCCGGGCCGCCGCCACCGCCTCGTCACCGTCGGCGGCCTCGGCCACGACCTCGATGTCCGGGGAGGCGTCCAGGATCATGACCAGCCCCGAACGCACCGCCCACTGGTCCTCCGCCACGATCACCCGAATCACGCGTCCGCTCCCGCTTCCGTATGTGCGCCGACCGGAAGCTCGGCGCGCAACCGCCATTGACCGTCGTCCGTCGGGCCCGCGACGAACGTGCCGCCGAGCAGGCTCACCCGCTCGCGCATCCCCGTGAGCCCGGTGCCCCCGCCCAGCGCGGCCACCCAGTCCTCCGCCGGGCGCCGTGGCACCCGGTTCGCGGCGGTGATGACCAGGCGGCGCGGCCCCGGGTCGGGGCCGTGGTGCTCGACGGTGATGCGCACCCGCCGGGGTTCGGCGTGCCGCAGCGCGTTGGTGAGGGCCTCCTGCACGATGCGGTAGGCGGCCGCGTCCACCTGGGTGGGCAGCCGCGGCGCGGGACCGGACTCGGTGTACTCCACCTCCAGCCCCGCCTCGCGCGCCGTGCCGACCAGACGCTCGGCGTCGGCGAGCCGCGGCATCACCCGGTCGAGCGCGGGCGCGTCGTCGCCGGCGCGCAGCACGCCGATCATCTGCCGCATCTCGGCGAGCCCCTGCACGCTGTTGTCCCGGACCACCGCCAGGATCCGCCGGACGCGTTCGGGGTCGAACTCGCGCATGGACAGCGCGGCCGTCGACTGCACCGCCACCGCGCTGAGATGGTTGGCGATCACGTCGTGCAGTTCACGTGCCATCCGGCCGCGTTCCGCGGCGACCGCGTTGTTCCGGTCGAGTTCGGCCATGCGCACGACCTGGCGGGCGCGCTCCCGCTCCAGTTCGGCGCGCATCCGGTGCTCGCGGATGGTCAGTCCGGTGGTCAGCGGCATCAGGAACATCAGCACCACGAGGCCGAGAAGCTGCAGTACATCGAGCAGGCCGCCGGGGAGTGCGCCGATCGCCAGCGCGTACAGCAGGAACGCCAGCACCAGAACGTGGCCGACGATGACGACGTACAGCGTCCCGTGTGCCAGCCGCCGGCGGCCGAAGGCGCCGACGCCGTACAGAACGTCGCCGTAGGTGATGAACACCCAGGTCGACGGCCCGAGCAGCGCCCCGTCCACCACCAGCGCCAGCGTCCCGAGCAGCAGCGCCAGCCATGGCCGCCCACGCCGGAACAGCAGCGCCGCGCACACACCGGCCAGCGTGAGCAGCAGGGTCCACGACGGCACACCGGGCCGCGTCACGTAGGCGCCCAGCAGCAAGAAGACGACGCCCACGACCAGGTGCTGGGCGGCCCACAGCATGCTGCCCGCGTAGATCGCGCCGCCGAAGAACCGCCGGTCGATGAACTCACGGAACCGTGTCATCCGCACAGCCCCATCTCAGCATGTCGGATGCGGCGCCGCGTACATCGAAGGATGCACCGCGATCTCGTCTTCCCGGGCGAAGCGCGGGCCGGGCGCGCGATGGATCCTGGAGCCGACGCTCGGGAGCACCGGCCCCGCACTCCGCGGGCCCGTCCCCGGGCACCGAACCCGATGACTGGATGTGGACGAACCGTGGTCGTGACCTTCATCCTGGCCGCCGAGGCGCTGTTCTGGGTGCTGCTGCTGGGCGGCCTCGCCGCCCGCTACCTGCTGCGGATGCGGCGGCTCAGCACCGTGGCGCTCCTGCTGGTGCCGGTGCTGGACGTCGTGCTGCTCGCCGTGATCGTGCTGCACCTGCGCGCGGGCGGCACCGCCGACTTCAGCCACGGCCTGGGGGCGCTGTACCTGGGATTCACGGTGGGCTACGGGCACAGCATCATCCGGTGGGCGGACGCCCGCTTCGCCCACCGGTTCGCCGGCGGGCCGCCCCCGGAGAAGGGCCCCACACGCGGCCCGGCCCGGCTGCGCAACGAGTGGACGGCGTGGCTGCGCGGTCTGGCCGCCTGCCTCATCGGCGCGGCCGTCCTCACCGGCCTGATCCTGCTGGTCGGCGACCCGGACCGCACCGCGGCGCTGAACGCCAGCTACCCGCCGCTCGCGATCTTCATGTTCTGGAACACCGTCATCGCGGTGTGGGGCAGCGTGGAGGCCCTGCGTCCGGCGCGTCCCCCCCAGCCGGAGGAGCCGACCCCCGACGCGTCCCGGTGACCGGGGCGCCGAGCCGGTGCGGCCGAGGGGACAGGGCTCCTGCCGTAACAGGTGCATCCCGGGACGTCCCGAGGGGCCGCGTCACGCGGGGGTGCTGCCGCGCCGACATGACGAGCCGCTCCCCCGCTCACACACCACCGATCAGGCGGCGTACCTCCCCGTAGCCGGCCCCAGGACGTCATCGCCGGGTTCGGTTACCGGGGGCGGGACGTCGCCCGGATCCAGGTGGCCTGCCGGTATCCGGCGGTCGTGGCGGCCCTCGGGGAGACGGCGCTCGGCCGCGGCGCGGCCGGGCGGGGTGGCGACGCCCAGCCGGACCACCGGCTCGGTCCGGGTCGCGGGGTCGTCGGGGCTGCGGATCGTCGCCCATTCCCGGTACGAGATGCGCGGAAGCGGCGAGCTGACGGCGAAACCGGGACCGGAGCGCGCCGGCGCAGTGCCTTCCGTCCTTGCTTCCACTCCCCGTCGGCTCTCCGCGCCCCGGCCGACCCGCCGTGGATCGGGGAAGGACGGTACGGCGGCTCCGGGTTTCCCCGGCAGGACCCACCGGACATGGATCGCGGGCCGCCTGTCCGGCCTCCGGTCCGCGTCGCGGGGCAGTGCGGCGACGCTCTTCCGGCCGGGATGGTGGCCGCGCGGCGCGATGGCGCGCGACCGCGGCCGTCCGGCGCGGTACGCTGCCCCGGTAACCGACTCCCGGCAGCGGTCCCGATCCCGCACGGCCCCGGACAGGACTTTCAATGACCGAGTCGAGCCGCCCGGACGCCCGGCGTCTGCGGGCCAGGGCCATCAGTGCTTCTCGAAAGTTCCTTCCCCTGGAGCGTTCGGGCGCGTGCCACTCCCGGTTCGGCCCGTTCCCGTCAGGGACGACGGCGCGGACAGGCGGCGAACCCGCCCGAGGCCGCGGTGGCGGCGCCCGGGCCGGTGCGGCTCGCCGGTGATACGCCCCGAGTCGCGCGGGACCGCCGCGAGCCCGGCGCGGGAGGCCAGGCGTCCCGCGTCCCGGTAGATGGCCACATCCCCGGCCACGATGGCGAACCCGCACCCACCCGGGTACCCATCCCCGGCAGGGACAGGGCGACCCCACCCTGCCCCACGCACGCCGGAAACCCGGTACCAACACCGACGACACTAAGGACGACCCATGCCCGCCATCGACCGGCACCTCGCCGACCCCCTGCTGTGGCCGGCCGACCCCGAGGCGGCGCGTGCGGTGCAGGAGCGGCTCGCGGATCGCGTGCGCGTCGCGCCGCTGGATCCCGGCGGCGTGCGGCTGGTGGCCGGCCTGGACGTCACCTACGCCCCCGGCGACACCGGCCTGGTCGCCGCCGTGGTGCTGCTCGAACTACCGGACCTGCGCGTCGTGGAGTCGCACACCGTCTCCGCCGAGCCGGCGTTCCCGTACGTGCCGGGGCTGTTCGCCTTCCGTGAGCTGCCGCCGCTGCTGCGCGCGCTGCGCCGCCTGTCCGCCGAGCCCGACGTCTACGTGTGCGACGGCTACGGGCTCGCCCACCCGCGCCGGTTCGGGCTCGCCTGCCACCTCGGCGTGCTGCTGGACCGGCCGGCGCTCGGGGTGGCGAAGTCGGCGTTCGTCGGCGAGGCGGTGCCGCCCGCACGCCAGCGCGGGTCGGCCAGCGACCTGCGCGACGGCGACGAGGTGATCGGCCGCAGCCTGCGGACCCAGGACGGCGTGAAGCCGGTCTACGTGTCGGTCGGCCACCGCGTCGACCTCGACAGCGCGTGCGATCTGGTGCTGCGCGTCTCGCCGCGGTACCGGATCCCCGAGCCGATCCGGGCCGCCGACCGGCTCTCCCGCGCCGAACTGGCCGCCGCGCGCGGCTGACCTGCCGCGCGTTTCCCGACGTCGGCTCAGCCGGGGACGTCCGGGACTGGCCGCGACCGGCCACGGCGCGCCTGCGGTCGAACCCGACAAATCCCCAGTCCGGAACGGCGGCGAACACTAGAGTACGAGTGGTGCACCACACCGGAAGTACCGAGCGACCGAACCGGAGGCACATCGATGTGCCAGCACGAGCCTACCTGTCCGTCCTTCAGTGCCCCTGACCGCGATGCCGCCCGGGTCGTCGCGAGCCACCCGGAGCAGGGGTGGAGCCTGCTCTGCAACGGCGTCGTGGTGTTCGAGGACACGGGAGAGCTGCTCCCCAACGGCGGGGTGATCGCCCCGCACCGCCCGACCTACGTCGGCGCGGCGGCATGACGGTTCACCACTGACGACGGCGCGGACCGGACGGGGGGACAACCGCCGGTCACGCTCCGCCCGGCCGCCCGGAGGGCAGTCGCCCGGCGAGCCAGCCGGCCACCGCCGCGGCGATCCCCTCCGGGTCCCGGTTCAGGTCGTGCCGCTCGCCCGGCCGCACCAGTACCGTGGTGGCGTCCGCGACGTCCGGAATCCCGAACGGGTCGCGGTCGCCGTTCACCACCAGCGTCGGCGCACCCGCCTCCCGCAGTTCCGCGGCCCGCGACCGCTCCGGTTTCCCCGGCGGGTGCAACGGGAAGGCCAGCGCCACGACGGCCGCGGCGCCGAGGTCGGCGGCCGTCCGGCACGCCACGCGCGCACCGTTGCTGCGGCCGGCCAGGACCAGCGGCACCTCGGCGAACCGCGCGTCCCGCCGCAGCCCGGCGACGACCGCCCGCCACGCCTCGTCCTGCGCGGCCGTCGCCGATCCCGGCATCCGCCGCCCCGCCACCCGGTAGGGCTGCGTCACCCGCGCCACCGCCGCGCCGGCCGCGAGGACGGCGTCCCGCACCGCGACGATGTCGGGGACGTCCACGCCACCACCGGCACCGTGCGTGATGACGAGCAGGTAGTGCGGCGCACCGCCCGGCACGTCGAGGTCGACGCGGGCCGGGCCGCGCGGCGTCTCGATCTCCAAGGATCCCCCTCTCGCCCCGGCCGCGCGATCACGGGGCCGGTCCCCCATCGAGGTTAGGGCCACCGGACCCCGGTCCGCCGGACGGCGGTGCCGGGGCCGCGAGGTTCGGCACGGCCCTCGTCCGCGAGCCGCGGCACGGCGAGGGCGGTCTCGCTCACCGAGGCCACGGCCATGGGCGTCCGCGCCGAGACGGCCGTGCCGGAGGGCGTCTCGCCGTACCCGCCGCGTGCACGACGTCGGCCCCGTGGGTGACGGCCACGGCGGCGCCGGGCAGCCCGGTACTCCGCCACGACGGTGTCGACGGCGGCCCGGGCATGGGACGGGTACGCGGCCACGAAGAGGGCGACGGCCGCCGGCACGGCGCGCCGGAGGCGCCCTGCGGCGACCGCCCGGGACGGCACATGGCGGATGCCGGATGCGGGCATGCCGGTGACGGTATTCGTGCGGCCCTCGCAGCGGCATGGGGACCGCCGCCCGGCTATGCTCCGGAGAACCCGTACCGCGGCGCCCTACGCCGTGCCCGGCGTCACTCGTCCGGCCAGCCCTCCGGGAGGACGTCGGCGGCGCTGCCGGAGGCGATCCGCAGGCGTTCGCGGAAGTCGTCGTGCAGCGCGCGCCCCCACACGTACTCGCCCGGGGTGCGCACCGCCCACTCGACGAGGCCGCGCAGGGTCGCGGCGTGCGTTTCGTTTCCGGCGTGCGCCACGGCGAGGCGGGTGTAGATCTGGTTCAGCGCGACGAACAGCTCGCCGGCCAGCATGGGCGTGCTGTCCTGGGCGACCGCGGCCTCCACGAAGGGCTCCCACCACGGCGGACCGGCGGCGGACTCGGTCTCGGCGGTCTCCGGGTCGGGGGTGAGGAAACCGCGCCGGAGGCGGGTGCGCACCTCGGTGGCCACCTCGGGGTCGGGGTGCCGCAGCCCCTGCTCCCAGGCGTCCGCGGCGCCGTCGGCGTCGCCGCGGACCGCGAGCAGCCGGGCGAGGAGTTCCACCGCGGCGCCCGCGGTCGCGGCGTCCAGGGACGCGGCGGAGTCTCCCGGGTCGCCGTCGGGTGTCCGGACGGGAGCCGCGGCGGCGGCCGCGGCGCCGAACTCGGCGATGGCGCGTTCGACGTGCACGGCGCCGAGCAGCAGCCGCAGCCCCGCGTGTTCGGCCACCTCCAGGCCGCGCCGGATCACGGCGTCGGCCGTGTCGGTGTCACCGCGGGCGAGCAGCCGTTCGGCGTAGTCCTGAGCGGCGTCGGCCACCGCCGGGGAGTCTCCGGCCAGCGCGTGGTCCCAGTGCTCCCGCGCCGATTCGGCGTCGCCACGATCCTCGGCGATCCGGGCCAGCCCATGCCGCGCGGCGGCCGTGTACCGCTCGTTCCCGGTCGCCAGCACCTCGCGCCACGCCTCGTGCGCCCGCTCCCCGTCGCCCTCATCCTCGTAGGAGACCGCGAGGTGGTAGGCGGCACGGGCCGCGTACTCCGAGTGCCCCGTGGCGATGGCCGTCCGGTCGGCCTCCCGTGCGGCGCGGACGTCGCCGAGGTCGTGCCGGACCACGGCGAGCCCGAACGCGGCCGCGGCCCGGTGTTCGTGCTCCCCACCGGCGAGGACCTGCTCGAAGACGCGGGCGGCACGATCGAGGTGCCCGGTGCGGGCGAGATCCCGGGCCTGGTCGCACAGGATCGCGAAGTCGGGATCGTCAGAAGCGGTGTCGGGTGCGGGGGCGCCGGGCGTCGCGGTCATGCACAGCCACTTTCCACGGGGGCGGAGGACTCCGTTGGAAGCCTAGCCGTTACGCAGCGTGCAGAGGAGGCGAAGACGGTGCGGTCGCGGCGATTCCGGACGGGTGACGCCGACCACCATATGTACGACGTAGATTACGACATGTCCGAATAGTCGCGTCGCTCGGCGGCCCCATGCCGCCGCGCGCCGAAGCGCTCCCCTGTACCCGTGCCGAGAGCGGGGACGGCTGCACCGGAGGCCCGCACAGGGCCGGTGGCCGCGCCGAAATCTCTGCCCGAGCACTGCGCGAGCGCAGCCGCGAGGCCGAGGGCGAGCACCTGCATGACCACCTGCCCCGCGCGCTCAAGACCAAGTGATCGGTCCCCGCATGCGCGCAAGGTCTGGGTGGCGATGCGGTCAGCCCGACTTCTCAGCGAGTTCGGCGAGGAACCGCGGCACCCGCCCGGCACCGAAGTCATAGAACCGCGCCCACCGCGGCTCGACCGCGATCCGCGCCATCCGGTCGTACAACGCCCGGCAGTTCCGCTCGAACTCCGCCGCGTACTCGGCGTCGAAATTCTTCCGCGCGGCCGCGAGATACTCCGGAACCACCCCGTCGACGATGGTGAGGTGCGCGACGCCGCGCACCGACAGTGCCCTGGCAGAGCCGGGACTGTCACCGGTGTCGATGGTCAAGGCGACCTCGGGGCGGGCCGACAGCGCCCGCACCTTGGGCGCCGTGGCCGCGGTGGACATGACGATCTCCTCGCCGGTCCAGAAGATCCCGATCGGGACCACGCGGGGCAGCCCGTCGAGTCCGTTGTAGGCCAGCCGCGCCATCGACGCCTGGCTCAACAGCTCGTGGGCGTCGGCCAGCTCCTGCGCGATCTGCTTCCGGTCCATGACCCGCCGTCCTCTACCGTCGCGCGGCCGTTCCCGACCGCTATTCCTCGCGAACGAAAGACGCCGCCGCGTTGCCGGTAGCCGCGGCCGAATCCGCCGTCCACCCGCCCACGGTGATCGTGCCGCGCTCGCCGGCCGCTCCAGCTCCCGCCGCCGCACCTTCGACCGGTCACCGGGCCGCTCCACACCTTCCCACACCGGCCCACCACCAGGAAAGGCGCCCCACGACCTCAGGCCCCCCGGCCGAGC
Organism: Marinactinospora rubrisoli; assembly: GCF_042664915.1. Classification (NCBI taxonomy): domain Bacteria; kingdom Bacillati; phylum Actinomycetota; class Actinomycetes; order Streptosporangiales; family Nocardiopsidaceae; genus Marinactinospora; species Marinactinospora rubrisoli. The sequence goes on along the minus strand of NZ_JBHTBH010000005.1, from coordinate 253,945 downwards.
ACCACGCGTTCCCGCTCCGGGTCCAGCCCGACCGGCGGAAGGCCGCCGCGCAGCGGCGCCGGCCCGTCGAGCGACCGCAGCCACGCCCAGGTGTCCGCCACCGTCTCGGTCACCGGCCGGCAGCGCAGCCCGGCGGCGAGCGCGCGGGACACGTCGCCCTGGTGCATGGTGTCGTACAGCTCCCCCGGCGGCAGCCAGACCGGCAGTTCCATCCACGGCCGCACACCGGCCGACAGGATGGTCTCCGGGGCCGTCCAGCGGAGTTCGGCATCGGACCCGGTGGCCCGCACGCACGCCTCCAGCAGCTCACCAATGGTGGAGTGGCCGGGTGCGCTGACCACGTTGTAGGCGCCGCCGAGCCCCCGCTCCGCCGCGTCCAGCACCCAGGCGGCGAGGTCACGGGCGTCGACGTACTGCAGGCCCAGGTCCCGCGGCCCCGGCGCGAGCACCGGCCCACCGCGCGCGATCCGGTTCAGCCACCACGGCAGCCGCCCGACGTTCTCGCGCGGCCCGAGGATCAGCCCGGCCCGCGCCAGCAGCGCCCGGTCCCCGAAGACCGCCTCCGCCGCCAGCTCACCGCCGCGCTTGGCCCGCGCGTACTCGACGTCGCCGTCGTCCGGCGAGCCCTCGACCAGCGGCCCGTCCTCGGCGGTGCCGGCCGCGACCGGGATCGGGTGGACCGAGCGGCTGGAGACGTACACGTAGTGGCCGGCCCGTCCGGCGAGCAGCCGTGCCGCGTCCCGCACCGCCGCCGGGGCACCGGACCAGGTGTCCACGACGACGTCCCACTCGCCCTGTCCCAGCTCTGCCAGGCCGTCGGGGGCGGTGCGGTCGCCGCGCAGCGCCGCCACCCCGGGCGGCTCCGTGTGCCGTCCCCGGTTGAACACCGTGACCTGCCACCCGCGCCCCAGAGCGTCGTCCACCACGGCGCGCCCGACGAACTCCGTGCCACCCAGCATCAGTAGTCGCATGCCGGTAGTCTCCTGTTACCTCGCCTCCCAGCGGAACGGACCCACGCTCTGGGCGGAATCGCCCAGAGCGTAACCAGGTCTCGCGGTACCTGCACTTCGTCGAGCAGCGCGAGGAGTTCTGTCACGACAGGGCGCGGAATTGGCTGGTGTCGAGGTCGAATTCGAACGGCTCGGGGATGACCAGCTTCTTCCCGAAGTCCCGGGTAACGCGGTCCAGATAACGTCCACCGCTCGGCTTACTGAACAGCGTGGTCTGCGCCGCGATTGGATCGATCAGCAGGTAGTACTCGATGGCGGCCTTTGCGTAGATGTTCAGCTTCACCACGCGGTCACTACGGGCGTTACTGGGCGAGACGACTTCGGCCACAAGGAGTACATCGTCTGGCGGGACGATCGATTCTGCTGTATCCAGCACCTCCGCGGGAGCGACAAAGAGGTCGGGGATCACGCTCTTGCCCAGTTCCGGCATGCGGATCTCCAGATGTGGTTCCGCGTCATACCCGGCGGGCAGGTGCGGCCTGAGCTGTAGGTCCAGCGACCTCACGGTGCGCTGGTGCTTGCCAGACGCGACAGGCGACACGGTGATCGTGCTCCCTTCGATGATCTCGGCTCGAAGCCCCCTGGGAAGGTCAAGGCTGTCGAGCAGGTCGAAGAGCGCACGCGACTCCGCAGGCGCCGGTGAAACGTCTGAAGTCGTTTTCTCAGGGGCGAGCGTCGTCATCTCCGACTCCTCGTTCTTGGACATGGACGATCACACCCTGTCACATAGCAACGACACTTACGGTCTCTTCTGCCATTTCACCGCGTTGAGTACCAGTGGCGCCAGTCCCCACCCCGGATACCGACGCCACCGCGCTCTCAGCGCCATCCGACGGCGCGCCTCACTCCGCGAACGCCTCCGGCGGCGGGCACGCGCAGACCAGGTTGCGGTCGCCGTACGCCTGGTCGATGCGGCCCACCGGCACCCAGTACTTGTTCAGCCGCAGTTCCGGCACCGGGTAACCGGCCTCGGTGCGGGTGTAGGGGTGCTTCCAGTCGTCCGCCGTCAGCGCCTCGGCGGTGTGCGGGGCGTTCTTCAGCGGGTTGTCGGACGGGTCATAGCCGCCGTCGGCGACTCGGTCGATCTCCGCTCTGATGGCGACCATGGCGTCGATGAAGCGGTCCAGCTCCGCCAGGTCCTCGCTCTCGGTGGGCTCGACCATCAGCGTGCCGGCCACCGGGAACGACATCGTCGGCGCGTGGAAGCCGTAGTCGATGAGCCGCTTGGCGACGTCCTCGTTGCTGATCCCGGTGCGCTTGGCCAGCGCCCGGACGTCGATGATGCACTCGTGCGCCACGAGCCCGCCGGACCCGGTGTAGAGCACCGGGTAGTGCGGGGCGAGCCGCCGGGCCACATAGTTGGCGTTCAGCACCGCGGTCTCGGTTGCCGCGCGCAGGCCGCGCTCGCCCATCATCCGGACGTAGGCCCACGAGATCGGCAGGATGCCGGCGGAGCCGAAGGGCGCCGCCGCGACCGGGCCGACGCCGGTGTGCGGGCCCGCGTCCGGCTGGCCCGGGTGGTTGGGCAGGAAACCGGCGAGGTGGGCGCGCACCGCGACCGGGCCGACCCCCGGGCCGCCGCCGCCGTGCGGGATGCAGAACGTCTTGTGCAGGTTGAGGTGGCTGACGTCGGCGCCGAACTCGCCGGGCTTGGCCCAGCCGAGCAGCGCGTTCAGGTTGGCGCCGTCGACGTACACCTGCCCCCCGGCCTCGTGCACCAGATCGCACACCTCGGTGATGGTGTCCTCGTACACGCCGTGCGTGGAGGGGTAGGTGACCATGATCGCGGCCAGCTCGTGCCGGTGCGCCTCGATGACCCTGCGCAGGTCGGCGAGGTCGATGTTGCCATCGTCGTCGCAGGCCACCACCCGTACCCGCAGCCCGGCCATGACCGCGCTGGCGGCGTTGGTGCCGTGCGCCGAGCTGGGGATGAGGCAGACGTCGCGGTCGGCGTCGCCACGGCTGCGGTGGTAGGCGCGGATGGCCAGCAGCCCGGCGAGTTCGCCCTGCGATCCCGCGTTGGGCTGCAGCGACACCGCGTCATAGCCGGTCACCTCGGCCAGCCAGCCCTCCAGGTCGCGCACGACCCGCACCATGCCCTCGGCCTGGTCCAGCGGCGCGAAGGGGTGCAGCCGGGCGAACTCCGGCCAGGTGATCGCCGCCATCTCGGCCGTGGCGTTCAGCTTCATCGTGCAGGAGCCCAGCGGGATCATGGTCCGGTCCAGCGCCAGGTCCTTGTCGGCGAGCCGCCGCAGGTAGCGCAGCAGCGCGGTCTCGCTGCGGTGCGTGTGGAAGACGGGGTGCTCCAGGTAGTCGACGCCGCGCCGCAGCGCCTCGGGCAGCGCCGGGCCGCCGGCGGCGCCCGGCGCGGCGGAGCCGCCGAAGGCGCGCAGCACCAGGCCCAGGTGCTCTTCGGTGGTGACCTCGTCGCAGGAGATCCCGACCGTGTCGTCGTCCGCACGCAGCAGGTTCACGCCGAGCTCCCGCGCGCGCTCGACCACCGCGCCGGCCCGGCCGGGAACCCGGACCCGCAGGGTGTCGAAGAAGGCGTCGTGCGGCAGCTCCAGCCCCAGCTCCCGCAGGCCCGCGGCCAGCCGAACCGCGTGCCCGTGCACCCGCTCGGCGATCGCGCGCAGGCCGTGCGGCCCGTGGTGGACGGCGTACATTCCGGCCATGACGGCGAGCAGCACCTGCGCCGTGCAGATGTTGCTGGTGGCCTTCTCCCGCCGGATGTGCTGCTCGCGCGTCTGCAGCGCGAGCCGGTAGGCGGGCCGGCCGGCCGCGTCGACCGACACCCCGACCAGCCGGCCCGGGAGCTGGCGCTGGAGTCCGGTCCGCACCGACATGTAACCGGCGTGCGGCCCGCCGAACCCCATCGGCACCCCGAAGCGCTGGGTGGACCCCACCGCGATGTCGGCACCCAGCTCCCCGGGGCTGCGCAGCACGGTGAGGGCCAGGATGTCGGCGGCGACCACGGCGAGGGCACCGCGCGCGTGGGCGGCCTCGATGACGGCGGAAGGGTCGCGCACCGCGCCGCTGGCGGCCGGGTACTGCAGCAGCACGCCGAACGTCTCGCCGTCCGGCACGTCCGGCAGCCCGCCGGCCAGGTCGGCCACCACGATGTCGATACCGAGCGGCTCGGCCCGGGTGCGCAGCACGGCGAGCGTCTGCGGGAAGACGTCGGAGTCGACCACGAAGGTGGCGCCGCGGCCCTTGGCCGCCCGGCGGGCCAGCGTCATGGCCTCGGCCGCGGCGGTCGCCTCGTCCAGCAGGGAGGCGCCCGCGACCGGCAGCCCGGTCAGGTCGGAGACGACCGTCTGGAAGTTGAGCAGCGCCTCCAGCCGCCCCTGGGAGATCTCCGGCTGGTAGGGGGTGTAGGCGGTGTACCACGCGGGGTTCTCCAGGATGTTGCGCTGGATCACCGGGGGCGTGACGGTGTCGTAGTAGCCCAGGCCGATCATGCTGGTCAGCACCTGGTTGCGGTCGGCCAGGGCGCGGAGTTCGGCCAGCGCCTCGCTCTCGCCGACCGGCTCGGGCAGGGCCAGCGGCGCGGCGGCGCCCCGGCCGTTCAGGATGCTCCGCGGCACGGCCGCCGCCATGAGGTCGCCCGTGGACGGGAATCCGACGGTCTCCAGCATCTTCGCGCGCTCGGCCGGTCCGGGCCCGATGTGCCGATCGGCGAACTCGCGCGCCGCCTCGGGGGCGGGCGAACGCTCGTGGGTGGGCTGGTGCGGCATGGAGACCTCCTGGTCGCTGAGCCGTGGAACGGCTGCTCCTGCTTGGTCTCCCCCTCTGTCGCGCATGCCGGCGGTGCCGCAGGCGGATGCCGCCCGCTGCTCCAGAGTGCCTCTCCACACGGTCCTTTTGCCTGAGAGGTTGGGTGGGGAGGGTTGCCCCGTCGGCGCCCCTTGAGGGGTCTCTCCCGTGTGGTATCAACGGCGGTATTGCGTTGGCAGTTTCGCATTATGTCAACGCGTCACGCGCCATGGTACTGACGTGCGTCTTCTGTGGCATTCCCGGCATCGGGCGGATCAACCGTGCCGGCCCGGGGCGGCGGGGACAGGGCCGCGGGTTTCGGCGGGAGGGGCTGGACGGGGCGCGGGTGGGCGGCGGTCGTGCGTCAGGTCATCCGGTCCGGCGCTCGCGGCGGCGGCGCGCCAGCTCGTCGGTCGGGTGGGGGTCGGGGAGGGGTTCGGCGAGCCGTTCGCCGGGGAGTTCGCGCAGCGACCCCTCCAGCTCGCGCCAGACCCGCCCCAGGGCGATCCCGAACACGCCCTGACCGCCCTGCAGCAGATCGACCACCTCGTCCGGCGACGTGCACTCGTAGACGCTCACGCCGTCGCTCATGAGGGTGATCTGGGCGAGGTCGGCGGTGCCGCGCTCACGCAGATGCTGGACGGCGGTGCGGATCTGCTGGAGGGAGATGCCCGTGTCGAGCAGGCGCTTGACGACCTTCAGCACCAGGATGTCGCGGAAGCTGTACAGACGCTGGCTGCCCGAGCCGTGTGCGGGCTGCACACTCGGCTCGACCAGCCGGGTTCTCGCCCAGTAGTCGAGCTGACGGTAGGTGATTCCGGCGGCCGCGCAGGCCGTTGGCCCCCGATAACCGACGTCCATAGGCAGCGCCACCACGTCCTCTTCACACAGCAGGCCCTGCTCGCCAGCGCGCCGTATCGCTGATCGCCTGTGGTCGGAGGCTTGCTGCTTGCCGCTTGTAACCGCCACGCCGAACCTCCGGCTCCTCGACCCGCGGCGGTGTGACAAGGGGAGATGCGGATTGCGCCGCGGGTACCTTCGACACTGAAGGTAAGCCGGTCGCATGGACAGCGTCAACGACAGTGATCGGCGCGTCGCGGAACCTCTCCGCTGGTCCTGTCGCGTGTTGCCCCGGGGCATCGGAACACCGCCGCCCACCGCCCTGAGCCCTCCGCCGAGCGAACCGCTCACCCTCCGCCACCGTCGCGCCGGGCGCCGGGCCGGCGGCGCGGACGCGCCGGATGGAGACGGAGAACGGCCGGACGGCGCGATCGGGGGCCGTGGCCGGCCCTCGTACCGGCTCAGCCTAACGCTGCGTGGCGCCCGAATCCGCCTCCGGATACGCGAACACCCGGCGCCCGCGCCACGGGACCGCTAAAGTGGATGGCGCGGAGCCGGGAGACGTCCCGGTCCCGTCCCCGTCAGGTGGTGCGCCCGAAGTCCTCTGGCGTGATGTTGTCGAGGAACTCCCGGAACTTCTCGACCTCGTCCTCCTGCTCGTCGGGGATGGGCACTCCGGCCTCCTCGATGACGTCCTCCCCCGCGTAGATGGGTGCGCCGGTGCGCAGCGCGAGGGCGATGGAGTCGGAGGGTCTGGCGCTCACCTCCACCCCGTTGGAGAAAATCAGCTCGGCGTAGAAGATGCCGTCGCGCAGCGCGGTGATGTTGACCGTCCTGAGCGTGGCGTCGAGCGCGTCGAGTACGTTGCGGAAGAGATCGTGGGTCAGCGGCCGGGCGGGAGTCACGCCCTGCTGGGCCAGGGCGATGGCCGTGGCTTCGACCGCACCGATCCAGATGGGCAGGTATCGCTCCCCATCCGACTCCTTCAACAGGACAATCGGTTGGTTCGACGGCATCTCGACCCGGACGCCGACAACCTCCATGTGCTTCACTGCGGCTCCGTCCCACGACTCGTCGTGCCGGAGGGGCACCGGCCAGGCCGTGCTCTGCTCCGTCTCTCACGGTACACCGCCGAGGCTCGGACGTGTCGAGCCGCTGGGCCCCGGCCGCTATCCGCGGTCAGCGGCGCTGAACGGCCGCACCATGCGGTGGTCCCATTGACCGAGGTGTTGATCACACACCCCGGGTCGCCCCTTTCGCTGCCGGTCTCCCTACAAGGCTGTCCGCCAGGGCCGGTGCGCAAACCTCCGGTGCGCGGGACACATCGCGATGCCTCCCGCGCCGCGGAGGTGTGCCGGTGACCGTGCCCGGGGAGCTCCCGCCGAGCACGCCCGGGGGATCAGCCGCGCTGCGCGTTGGTGAGGAGCACCAGGCGGAACTTGCCGATCTGCACCTCGTCACCGGGGCTGAGCCGGGTCTCGTCGATGCGCTCGCGGTTGACGTAGGTGCCGTTCAGGCTGCCGACGTCGCGCACGCCGAACGCGTCGCCGCGCCGGAAGAACTCCACGTGCCGCCGCGACACCGTGACGTCGTCGAGGAAGATGTCGCTGTTCGGGTGGCGACCGGCGGTGGTCAGATCGCTGTCCAGCAGGAACCGGCTGCCGGCGTTGGGGCCGCGCTTGACCACGAGCAGAGCGGTACCGGAGGGCAGCGCGTCCAGCGCGGTGGGGTCGGCGACGACGTCCTCGCCGGCGTCCGCCTCGGCCTCCAGCGCCTGGATTCCGGAGATGGAGATGGTGGACGTGGTCTCGCCGACGGAGTCGCGGCGCTCGCGGGGCTGCGGAGCCTCCTGTCCGGCCTTGCGGATGGGGGAACCACAGTTGGAGCAGAAACGGGCATCATCCGCAACGGCGTGACCGCACTGCGTGCAGTAAACGCTCGACATAGGTCGGCTCGGCCTCCTACCGCACGGGGCGGTGCTTGTATCGGCTGTTGTTGACGTGTCGGGCGACCGGCGAACCGGTCACCCCCATGGGGCCCGGGCCAGCGCGGCGGGGCCGCCCGGCGGCCTCACCCGGTCGGTCGTGCCAAGGTCCCTCCCATGATCGGTTGGTTCCGCTCCGTTCGCCACCCCCTGGGTCGGGAGGCAGGCGGATACGGCCCGGCGCGCACTCCAGGAACACTCGACTCTAAACCATATCCGCGCCCCGCCCGCCCCAGTGCCAGACACGGATCGGGGCCCGTCGACGGTCCGCCGCCGGAGAGGTGACGTGCATCCGCCGGCCGGCCCTGTGGGACCGGCCGACGGAATGGTGCCCTGGTCGCGCTCGCCGCCTCACTCCCCTCCACCGCCGACCCGACCCGGCCTCCGGCACAAGAAGGCCGACGCCTCCGGACGCTCGGCGGCTCGCCGCTCCGCGCCTCCGGTCGGTCAGCCCTCGGCGCGCTCGACCACCGCCGCCCACTGCTCCAGCAGCCGCTGCGCGGTATCGGTGTCGGGGCCCTCGGCCCACAGGTGCGTGACGGCTTCGGACGTGTCGGGAAGCACCAGCGCCCAGCTGCCGTCGGGCTCCATGACCCGCACGCCGTCGGTGGTGTCGATGTCGCGCCCTTCCGCGGCCTCCACGACCTCGCGCATGACGCTGCCCTTGACCGCCCAGGGGGTGGGGACCGAGCGGCGCAGCAGATGCGCCTCGGGGATGCGCTTGTCGATCTGGCTGAGGGAGAGCTTGGTGCGGGCCACCAGCCCGAGCAACCGGATGAAGGCGGCGATGCCGTCGCCGGTGCGGGAGAACTCCGGAAGGACGAATCCGCCCCGGCCGTCGGCGGCGAAGATGATGTCATCGGCCATGGCGGCCTTGGTGAGCTCGTCGACGGCGGTGGGGATCCACTGCACCTGGACACCGTGGAATCGGGCGACCTTCTCGGCCACCCGGGTGGTGGTGACCGGCAGGGCCACCCGCCCGCCGCGCCGCTCGGCCGCGACCAGGTCGAGCACCACCAGGAGCGCGCGCTCGTTGTCGACGAGTTCGCCGTGCTCGTCGACGATCGACAGCCGTTCGGCCACCGGGTCGAACCGGACGCCGAAGTCGGCGCCGGAGGAGCGCACCAGCTCGCCGAGCCGCTGCAGGTCGCGCATCTGCTTGGCGAGGGTGTCGGTGGGGGACGCCTCGTCCAGCCGGTTGTTGACCGTGAGCACGTCGACACCGAGACGGCCGAGCAGCGCCGGCAGCACCAGCGAGCCGGTTCCCCCGGCGCAGTCGACCACGATCTTCAGTCCGGCCTCGGAGATGCCGGTGGTGTCGATGCGGCGCAGCAACTCCTGGCTGTAGTTCTCGACGCCGCGGGAGGGGAAGGAGAGTTCGGCGATCTCGCCCGGGAACGCCCGGCGGTACTCGGCCCGGGAGAAGACCCGCTCCAGCTTGCGCTGCGCCGCCGGGGAGAGGTCGGCGCCGCGCTCGTCGAGGAACACGATGTCGACCGACTGCGGGTCGCCGGGGCTGGTGCGCAGCGCGATGCCGCCGCCGACCCCGCTCTGCCCGGTGTGGAAGCGCGCGACCGGAAGCGGGACCGCCTCCAGGTCGCGGACGTCGATGGCGCTCGCCGTCAGGGCGCTGATCACCGCGCGCTTGAGGGTGCGCGCGGCCCGGGAGACGTCCCGGGAGGTGGTGACGACGGTGCCCTTCTTCAGGGTGGTGGCGTAGGCGCTGGCCAGGCGGACCGCCAGCTCGGGGGTGATCTCGACGTTGATGAGCCCGGAGACGCCGCGCGGTCCGAACAGCGAGCGCTGGCCTCGCGACTCCCAGATGACGTTGGTGTTGACGACCGCGCCGGCCTCGATGGTCTTGAAGGGGTACACCTTGAGGTCGTTGGCGAGGTAGGCCTCGGACTCGATGACGCACTCCTCGCCGACGACGGTGCCCTCCTCGATGCGGGCGCTCGGCATGACGTCGGTGTTCTTGCCGATGACGCAGCCCCGCAGGTGGGTGTTGGCCCCGACGTAGACGTTGTCGTGGATGACCGCGCGGTGCAGGAACGCCTCGGAGCGGACCACCACGTTGCTGCCGAGCACGGTGAACTCGCGCAGCTCCGCGCCGGCCTCGACCTTGGCGTAGTCACCGATGTAGAGGGGGCCTTTGAGCACGGCCTCGGGATCGACCTCGGCGCCCTCGGCCACCCAGACGCCCGGGGACATCTCGAAGCCGTCGATCTCGACGTCGACCCGCCCGGACAGCACGTCGGCCTGGGCCCGCAGGTAGCTCTCGTGGGTGCCGACGTCCTCCCAGTAACCGTCGGCGATGTAGCCGTAGAGGGGGGCGCCCTCCTTGAGGAGTTCGGGGAAGACGTCGCCGGACCAGTCGACCACCTCGCCGGCCGCGACCTTGTCGAGGACCTCCGGCTCCATGATGTAGATGCCGGTGTTGACGGTGTCGGAGAAGACCTGGCCCCAGGTGGGCTTCTCCAGGAAGCGCTGGATCCGGCCCTGCTCGTCGACGATGATGATGCCGAACTCCAGCGGGTTGGCCACCCGCTTGAGCCCGATGGTGACCATGGCGCCGTTCTCGCGGTGGAAGCGCACCATGTCGGTGAGGTCGATGTCGGTGAGGGCGTCGCCGGAGATGACGATGAAGGGTTCTCCGCGCAAGTGGTCTTCGGCGTTCTTGACGCTGCCGGCGGTGCCGAGCGGCACCTCCTCGGCCACGTAGTGCAGATTCATGCCGAGTTCCTCGCCGTCACCGAAGTAGTTACGGATCAGGGTCGCGAGGAACTGGACGGTCACGACCGTCTCGTCGAAGCCGTGCCGCTTCAGCAGCCGCAGCACGTGCTCCATGATGGGTTTGTTGACGACGGGTAGCAGCGGTTTCGGCTGGTTGGCGGTCATCGGCCGCAGCCGCGTGCCCTCGCCACCGGCCATGACGACCGCCTTCATCGGGGCCACCCCCAGACCCCGGTCGCAGTACGGCGAAACGCCCTCGGGCGTGCTCTCATGGTGGGGACGTCGCTCCCTTCCTGTCACTGGACGGTGGCCCGGAGTCACCGGCGTGCCGCCCGGGAGGCTTGCCCGCCTCCCGGCCGCCTTTGATCGCCTCGGGATCATCCGCCGTGGCCGCCGGCCGCGCCGCGGACGCTGGGTCGGCGTCCGCATCACCCGCACGGTCGGCCCGCCGGGCCTCCCCGATCAATCGCAGGCCCTGAACCGCGTAGAGCAGTCCGGCCCACCAGTAGATAGCCGTTCCCCAGATTGCGAACGCCCAACCCACTATTCGTGCCAGATCCCCCACAATGCCCCCATATCCCGCGAGGAACAGCAGGGGGAATGAGTAGAGCAGGCACAGGGTCGCCGCCTTGCCGGCGAAATTGACCGGCAGCGGGCCGTAGCCGAAGTGCCGCAGGATCGGCAACGCGAGCACGATGAGAACGTCGCGCAGTACCAGGATCGCCATGAGCCACCAGGGGATGATGCCCCGGACCACCAGGCCCAGCAGCGCGGCGAAGATGTACAGCCGGTCGGCCATGGGGTCCAGCACCGTGCCGAGCCGGCTCGTCTGGTTCCAGGCGCGGGCGATCTTGCCATCGAGCCAGTCCGACAGCCCGGCGAACGCCAGCACTCCCAGCGCCCACACGTCGGCCTGCGGGCCGAGCACCAGCCACAGGAAAAGGGGCACGCCGAGCAGCCGCAGGATGCTCAGTAAGTTCGGGATCGTCCAGACGCGGTCGCCCACCGGATCCGCATTCGTCGGGATCGCCACCCGCACCTCCCTTTCCCGCTTTGGAGCCTACCCACTGGTTCGGAGTGCCGTGCGGCCGTCCACAGCCGCCGCCACCAGGTGCGACCCCACCGGCCGCCCGACCGCCCAAGATAGCGCGGTCCGCCGTGACCTCCTCGTTCGCCGCCGCCTTCGGTCTCTCCTGTCCCTTGCCCACCGCCGCCGCCGTGAAGCGTCCGCGCCGCCGCGCGGCACACCCGCCACGTTCAGTGAACCATGTCGTCACGCTCCGTATACTCCGCGGGTGAGGCGGCGCTCGGCGAGGCCGGGACGCTGACGGAACAGGGGGCGGCACAGATGGACGACGAGTATCCGGCCACCACCCGGTGGGGGGCCTCCCCCGCGGTGAAGGGGCGGCGCCGCCCGGCGTGGCCGCGGCTCTTCGGGGCCGGCCTGCTGCTCTGGCTGGCCGCGGTGGTGGTGACGTTCCTGACCGACAACGTCAACCTGATCCCCAGCGTCGTGCTGTTCGGCAGCTTCCTGGTACCGGTGACCTTCGTGACGTGGGCGTACGAGCGCGCGCACGGCGACGAGATCGGCGTGGAGCTGATGTTCCGCGCGTTCATCGTCGGCGGGATGCTCGGCATCCTGGGCGCCTCCGTGCTGGAGGCCTACCTGCTGCACCCCAACGCCTTCTCCTATCTGGGGATCGGGCTGATCGAGGAGGCGGTGAAGCTCCTGGCGCTGCTGGTGATCTCGCGTCATCTGCGCCGCTACACCATCCGCGACGGCCTGCTGCTCGGCGCCACGGTGGGCTTCGGCTTCGCGGGGCTGGAGTCGGCCGGCTACGCCATGGCCGCCCTCATCACCCCGCAGGGGCTGTCGCTGCTCTCACTGCTGCAGACCGAGATCCTGCGGGGGCTGCTCACTCCGCTCGGGCACGGGCTGTGGACCGGCATCCTGGGCGGGGTGCTGTTCAGCGCGGCCCGGGGTGGCAGTCCGCGGCTCACCATCCCGGTGATCTTCACCTATCTGGGCGTCGCCGTGCTGCACGGGCTCTGGGACGCCATGCGCGGCATCGCCATCGACCTCACCCTGCTGTTCACGGGCAGCCGTGAGCAGCTCCTCACCGTCGCCCGCGGCGAGGTTCCCGAGGTGAGCTCGGCGCAGGACCGGCTCATGACCGTTCTGGACTGGACCGGCCTGCTGACGATCTCCGTCGTGGCGCTGCTCTGGCTGCTCGGCGTGGTCCGCCGCGCCCAGGCGCAGGCCGCCGCCCTGGAGTCCCGCTCCAAGCCGGACAGCGAGTCGGCCGCGCCCAAGCAGCCCCCGGCACCGCCGCGGCGGCCGGAGGAGTGAGCGGACGGGCGCGGTCTTCAGTCCTCGCCGGTACCGGACCGGCGGGCCGCCGCCGCGACGAGCGCCTTGAAGACCCTCCGGTCGTCGCCCTCCTCGGGACGCCACTGCACGCCGACGGCGAACGGGTGATCAGCGACCTCGATGGCCTCCACGGAGTGGTCCTCCGCCCACGCCACCGGGACGATGCGCTCGCCCAGGCGGTTGAAGCCCTGAGTGTGCGACTCCAGGACGGTGGCGCGGTCGCCGAGGGCCTGCCCCAGCACGCTGGTGACGCTGACCGAAACGTCGGCGGAGGAGAGCTTCACCGGGTCGGCGGCGTGCCCGTCGTGCCCGGTCGTTTCGGGCAGGTACTGCACGAGGTTGCCGCCGGTCGCCACGTTCAGCACGTGGGCGCCGCGGCCGATGCCCAGCAGCGGGATGCCCTCGTCCACGGCGGTCTGCGCCAGCGAGATCTCGAAGGCGTCCCGGCGCTGGTCGGGATCTTCGGTGCGCGGATGCGGGCGCGCGCCGTACAGGGCGGGGTCGACGTGTGCACCGTCCGCAAGGAGGAATCCGTCGAACCGGCCGGCGAGGTCGGGCACCCAGCGTGGATGGGTGGGCGGCACCGCCACCGGGAGCCCGCCGGCGCGATGGACCTCGCGAAGGTAGGGGGTGGCGACGACGGCCGCCTCGCGGACCCAGCTCCCCCAGCGCGCGGGTTCGAGGTAGCTCGTGATCCCGATGAGCGGGCGGGGCATGCGTCCTCCTCAGGGCCGGCCCCACGGACCGACGGTGATTATGGGGTCGCGCCAATCATGGCGCAAAAGCACATTCGGGTGTGTTGCCGTAACTAAACCGATAGCGACATTCGTCGCGTCTTTCGCGGTGATCTTGCGTGTTGTCCGGCTATGCCGCCCACGTGTGGACGACCGGGCGGCCGACAGTTGCAAACCACCACGAATCCGGCAGGAGCGCGATACGCCGCCCCAGGGCCATGTCCGTTGAACCAGCGCGACACGAGCTGCGGAACCGCGCCGTGTTAAGCCACGGTGAACTTGTCGTCAAATCGTCGCTGAAACGCCCTGGACCTCCACTACACGGGGTGGCACGATGCCCGCGTTGGTGATCTGCGCCACCGAGAGCGGTGCCGCCCGAGGGCCGCCAGACGACGGAAAGGGGACCACCCGTGTCCAGTAGCACGGCCGGCACAGCAGCACGGCAGCGTCCACAACGCCCGAAATGGAGCCCCGTGCGGATCCTGGTGTGGACCGTGGTGGCGCTGGTCGGTGCCGCCGCCTGGTCGGTCCTGGCGCTGTCCCGTGGCGAGGAGATCTCCGCCGCCTGGCTGATCTTCGCGGCCCTGGCCTCCTACGCCATCGGCTACCGGTTCTACGCCCGCTTCATCAGCTACCGGGTGCTGCGGGTGGACGACACCCGCGCCACCCCGGCCGAGCGGCTGAACAACGGCACCGACTTCCACCCCACCGACCGCCGGGTCCTCTACGGCCACCACTTCGCCGCGATCGCCGGCGCCGGCCCGCTCGTCGGCCCGGTGCTCGCCGCCCAGATGGGCTACCTGCCCGGCACCATCTGGATCATCCTCGGCGTGATCTTCGCCGGTGCCGTGCAGGACATGGTCGTGCTGTTCTTCTCCATGCGCCGCGACGGCCGCAGCCTCGGCCAGATGGCGCGTGAGGAGATCGGCCCGGTCGGCGGCGTGGCGGCGCTGCTCGCGGTCCTGGCCATCATGGTCATCCTGCTGGCGGTGCTGGCGATGGTGGTTGTCAACGCGCTGGCCGACTCCCCCTGGGGCGCGTTCTCACTCGTCATGACCATCCCCATCGCGCTGTTCATGGGGTGTTACCTGCGCTACCTGCGCCCGGGCCGGGTCATGGAGACCTCGGCCATCGGCGTGGTCCTGCTGCTGCTGGCCATCGCGGGCGGCGGCTGGGTGAACGAGCACCCGGTGCTCAGCGAGCTCTTCCACTTCACGCACAACCAGCTGACCTTCGGGCTGATCATCTACGGGTTCGTGGCCTCGGTGCTGCCCGTCTGGCTGCTGCTGGCGCCGCGCGACTACCTGTCGACCTTCATGAAGGTGGGGGTCGTGGCGCTGCTGGCGGTGTCCATCATCGTCACCATGCCCACGCTGCGGCTGCCCGCCTTCACCGACTTCGCCTTCAACGGCGAGGGGCCGGTCTTCGCCGGGTCGCTGTTCCCGTTCGTGTTCATCACCATCGCCTGCGGTGCGCTGTCCGGCTTCCACTCCCTCATCTCCTCGGGCACCACCCCGAAGCTGATCGAGAAGGAGTCGCAGGTCCGGATGATCGGCTACGGCAGCATGCTGACCGAGTCGTTCGTCGCCGTCATGGCGCTGGTCGCCGCCTGCGTGATCGACCCCGGCGTGTACTTCGCCATGAACATGCCGGCCGGCGCGCTCGGCGACACGGTGCAGAGCGCGGCGGCGGCCGTCACCCAGCTCGGCTTCACCGTGACGCCCGAGACCCTGCAGTCGACCGCGGCCATGATCGAGGAGAACAGCGTCCTGGCCCGCACCGGCGGGGCGCCGACCTTCGCGCTGGGCGCCGCGATGATCTTCTCCGAACTCTCGGCGATCTTCGGCGCCGCGATGACGGCGTTCTGGTACCACTTCGCGGTGATGTTCGAGGCGCTCTTCATCCTCACCACCGTCGACGCCGGCACCCGGGTCGGCCGGTTCATGCTGCAGGACACCCTCGGCAACGTCTACAAGCCGATGCGCGACGTCAGCTGGAAGCCGGGCCTGTGGCTGACCAGCGCTCTGGTGGTCGCGGGCTGGGGCTACTTCCTGTGGGCCGGCGTCAACGACCCGCTCGGCGGCATCAACCAGCTCTTCCCGCTCTTCGGCATCGCCAACCAGTTGCTGGCGGCCGTGGCGCTCGCCGTCTGCACCACGCTGCTGATCAAGTCCGGCCGGGCCAAGTACGCGTGGGTTACGCTGGTGCCGCTGGTCTGGGACGTGGTCGTCACGCTCACCGCGAGCTGGCAGAAGGTGTTCTCGCCCGATCCGGCGATCGGGTTCTTCGCCCAGCGCGCCCAGTACGTGGCGGCGCTGGAGAACGGGGAGACCAGCCTCGGCGCCGCGCAGTCGGTCGAGCAGATGCGCCAGGTGGTGGTCAACACCACGGTGGACGGCATCCTGGCCGCCGTGTTCGCGCTGCTCGTCGTCGTGATCCTCGTCGACGCCGCCCGGGTGTGGGTCAAGGCGCTGCGCGCCGGCGGTGAGCTGCCCACGACCGAGACCCCGCACGTTCCCTCGAAGCTGTGGGCGCCGTCCGGGCTGATCGCCACCCGTGAGGAGCGCGAGCACGCCCGCCGGCTGGCGGAGGTGGGCGCCGGAGCCGGCGAGACGGCGGGGACGGCGGAGAAGTGACCGTGCGCACCGTCACCGGAGGCACAGCGCGGCGGCCGCTCGCCCGGATCCGGGCGGCCCTGCACGAGGCGTGGCAGATCGCGCGCGGCATCACCGGGGAGCGTGCCTACGAGATCTACCTCGACCACCACCGCCGGACGCATCCGGACCGGCCGCCCATGGGCGAGCGGGAGTTCTGGCGGTGGTACATCGACCGCGGCGACACTCAGCCCGGTTCGCGCTGCTGCTGACGAGCGGCGCCGGGGGTGCGGCTCCGCGGAGCCGCACCCCCGGCGCCCGGGCTCAGACCTTGCGCCAGCGCGGCACCCAGGCACCGTCGGCGACCTCGTAGTCGCCGAACAGCGCGGGCGCCTCCTTGACCAGGAGCTCGCCGATCCGGCCGAACAGCAGCCGGATCTCCTCCTCCGCGCCGGGCGCGGTGCGCGCCTCCAGCGTGTGCCGCAGGGTGCGCACGTTCGCGGTCCACACCAGGCCGGTGGCCACCCCCTCGGGCGCGAACCGGCGCATGAAGGAGGTGCGGTGCTTCTTCTCCGCGAACGGCACGCCCTCCTCGTCCAGGCCGAAGTGCTCGGCCATCCAGCCCTGGAACTCCTCCATCCGGCTGAGCATCTCGGTGGCGCGTTCCATCAGCTCCGGGTCCTGCCGGGCCCACTCGGGGAACCAGAACGGCAGGTCGGTCAGCCGGACGAACCGCAGCGACTCCTGGGAGATGGCGACCCCGGGGCGGTGCCGGACCAGCTCGTGGGTCAGCACCCGGCTCACGTTGTGCAGCACGAAACTGAAGCTGACGTGCTCCAGGACGGACCCGTGCAGGCTGGCCAGGATGTTGGACAGGTAGGCGTCCTGGTCGGTGCGGACCCGTACCACGTTCGGGTTGAGGCCCGGCTCCCAGGAGCGGTAGCACAGCCGGCCGGCGAATTCGGCCAGGTTCTGCGGGTCGTTCAGCGCGGAGTCCAGCTCACCGCGGTCCAGCCGCTCCAGCCAGCTCTGCCCGCCCACGTCCGCCAGGTAGCGGGCGACCTCGTCGTAGTCCAGCTGCGGGCGCGCTATCAGGTGGACCTCGGGCTCGACGCTCTTCACCGTGTGTTCTTCCCCCCACGACCCGGACCGCCCGGGTGTCGGGTCCGGGTCGGATCGCTCCGACGACATGGCTCTGGGGCGCGCTGCCGGGTGCGGCCGCGCCGCCGCCGGTGATCGAACCTAGCACCGCCCCGGGGTGGCACGTCCTGGCCGGGGGGCCGGGGGCCGCGGAGGGGTGGCCGTCGGCCAGGCGCCCTCCGCGCCGCGAGCCCGGCGGCTAGGCCCCGATGTAGAAGTTGGAGGGCGCGATGATCAGTCCCACCACGATCAGCACGATGCCCCACAGCAGTTGGCGGCGGAGCAGCGCGAGCACACCGGCGACGATCAGGACGACTCCGAGAATCAGTAATAGAACACCCATGCCGATGCGCTGCCCGGATCGGCGGCGGACTAACGCCGCCGCCACCGGAGGCCGCCGCACGGCTCGTGTCACCTGGGCGGTCACGCGCCGCACCGGCGTGCCGACGGCGGCCGTCCGGGGACGGCCGCCGTCGCTTCGCCGCGCCCGGGCCCGGGCGCTGACGCTCACCCCACCAGGCGCAGCACGTTCGCCACGATCCGCTCGCCCACCGCCGCGGTGAGGATGGACTCCGGGTGGAACTGCACCGCCCACCGCCGGGCCCGCGCGTCCTCGATCGCCATGACCACCGGCTCCGGGCCGTCGGCGACCACCGCGGTCACCGCGAAGTTCTTCACCCGGTCCGGGGTGGTGTAGGTGGAGTGGTAGCGCGCGGCGGTGAACTCACCCGCGACGGCCGTGCTCTCGCCGGAGGGCTCCCCCGGGTCCGTCCCGATCCCCGCGAGCAGTTCGCCGCCGGTGACGCGCACCCGGGACGGCTTGCCGTGGACGGGCTCGTCCAGGGTCCGCAGCTCGCCACCGGCGTGCTCCACCATGGCCTGCAGGCCCAGGCACACGCCGAAGACCGGCAGCCGCCGGAGGTCGAGCTCGTCCAGCAGCGCGGAGACGGCGAAGTCGCCCGGCAGGCCCGGACCGGGCGAGAGCACCACCAGGTCGGGCGCGAGCTCGTCCAGCCGGGCGGGGTCGAAGCCGTGCCGGAGGGTGGTGACCTGCGCGCCGTGCCGCCGGAAGTAGTCGGCCAGCGTGTTGACGAACGAGTCCTCGAAGTCGACCAGCAGCACCCGCCGTCCGGCGCCCACCGGCTGCGGGCCGCCCGGCCGCGCATCCGCGGACGGGCCGTGCCGGCCCTGCGTGTCCCGGCCGGCCCGGTCGCCCTCCGCCAGCGTCTCCAGCAGGGCGCGGGCCTTGAGGAAGGTCTCGCGCTCCTCGGCGTCGGGGTCGGAGTCGTACAGCAGGGTGGCGCCGACCCGGACGGTGGCGACTCCGTCGCGGATGTGCGCGGTGCGCAGGGTCAGCCCGGTGTTCATGGAGCCGTCGAAGGAGATCACTCCCACCGCGCCGCCGTACCAGCGGCGCGGCGTGGACTCGTGCGTCTCGATGAACCGCATGGCCCACGTCTTGGGCGCGCCGGTCACCGTCACCGCCCACATGTGGGTGAGGAACGCGTCCAGCGCGTCGAACTCCGGGCGCAGCCGCCCCTCGATGTGGTCGACGGTGTGGATCAGCCGGCTGTACATCTCGATCTGGCGGCGGCCGATGACCCGGACGCTGCCCGGCTCGCACACCCGGGACTTGTCGTTGCGGTCGACGTCGGTGCACATCGTCAGCTCGGACTCCTCCTTGGGCGAGCTGAGCAGGGTGCGGATGTTGTCGGCGTCGGCGAGCGCGTCCTCGCCGCGGCGGATGGTGCCGGAGATCGGGCACGTCTCCACCCGCTGCCCCTCACCGGGAGCCCCCGTGACCCGGACGAACATCTCCGGGGAGGCCCCCACCAGGTACTCGCCTTCGCCCAGGTTGAGGAAGAACTCGTAGGGGGCCGGGTTGCGTTCGCGGAGCCGCTCGTAGAAGCGGGCCGGTGAGTCGCACGCGCCGTAGGTGCGGTGGCTGGGCACCACCTCGAACAGGTCGCCGCGCACGAACCGTTCCTTGGCGTCGGCGACGATGGCGGCGTAGCTGCCGGGCTCCGGCGGCGGGGGGACCTCGGCGGCCACCACGGCCGGGGTGGGCTCGGTCGCACGGGGCAGGCCGTCGGTGCCGGCCTCCGCGCCGCCGTACTCGGCGGGCACCGTGAACTCGTAGCTGTTGCGCACGCAGGTCTCGCGCTTGCGGTCGCGCACCACGATCTCGTCGGGCAGCTGGAGCACGAGGTCGCGGTCGCCGGGGTCGCGGCGCAGCACCTGCTCGATCGGTTCGAACTGGAAGGCGAGGTCGTAGCCGAACGCCCCGTACAGCCCGAGGTGCGGGTCCTCGGGGCTCGCGAACAGCGCGACGATGGAGCGCAGCGCCGAGAAGACGCTGGGGCGCCGGCTGCGCTCCTCCTCCGTGAAGTACTCCCCGGGCGCGGGTTCGGGGATGGTCACCTCGACCACGCCGGGCCCGGCGTTCCCGGTGGGTTCGCCGTGCTCCAGCAGCGCGCGGGCGACGACCGGCAGCAGCACCGCGCCGCGCTCGTTCAGCGCGCTCGCGGCGACGCGCCGGCCCCGGGCGACGACCTCCAGGCAGGGGTCGACGTAGCCGAGGTGCCAGCGGCTGTAGCGCCCCGGATACTCCATCCCGGACGAGAGCACCCCGCCGCGGCGGTGCTCCACGGCGGCGGTGAGTTCGGTGAGGACCTCGGGGTCGCAGGGCGTGCTGGTGCGGCGCACGGCGATGCCGCCGGCGGTGCGGTAGGTGCGGGAACTGTCGTCCACGGGCCGGTCCCTCTCACGCGGTTGTCGCGGGATTCCAGGCGGCGCCCGGACCGTGGCCGAGAGCAGAACGACCGCCGGCGCGGGCGGTCGCTGGTCAGATCTTCGGTAACTGCGAACCAGGTGCACCGCCTAGGGGCGGCGCCACCACTGATGTTGGGTCGGAGCGGTTCGCATGGCTGGCAGTCTAGCGCGAACGGCGGCCGGACATGCCGTTTCGCGACGAACGATGTGCGAGGTGCGGAACGCCCCGGAACGCACGATGTACTGCTAAGCTATTTTGCCCACAACAAAAAATCGGATGACCATTCCGATGACAGGAGTATAGCAACGACATGCATCTCCGTCAAACTGAATCTGCCCCGGCCGCCGTTGCCTCCCCGGACGGCGCCCCGGACCCCGACGCCGCCCGGCGCGCGGCGCTGCGCACCGAGCAGGACTACGTCACCTGGCTGTACGCACGACTGGACGTCCTGCGCGAGCGCGCCCGGGAGGCGCTGCGCGAGGCGCACGGCCGCGGCGGCGCCGGGCACCGGCAGGCCGCCATCGAACGCGAGGTGACCGCCGACGAGCAGGCGCGGCTGCTGGCCCGGCTCTCCGGTGTGGAACGCGGTCTGTGCTTCGGGCGGATCGACCGGCGCGACGGCGCGGACGGCGCGACGTACTACATCGGCCGCGCCGGCCTGCGCGACGAGGAGTACGAGCCGCTGCTGATCGACTGGCGGGCCCCGGCGGCCCGCCCCTTCTACGCCGCCACCCCGAACTCGCCCGGTGACGTCGTGCGCCGCCGGCACCTGCACCTGCGGGACCGGCGGGTGGTCGGCATCGACGACGAGGTGTTCGATCTCGACCGGATGTCCGACACCGACCGGGCCACCCTCGTGGGCGAGGCGGCGCTGCTCGCCGCACTGCGCCGCGGCCGCACCGGCCGGATGGGCGACATCGTCGCCACCATCCAGACCGAGCAGGACCGCGTGATCCGCTCCGGACTCCCCGGAACACTGGTCGTCCAGGGCGGACCGGGAACCGGCAAGACCGTGGCCGCGCTGCACCGCGCCGCCTACCTGCTCTACACCCACCGCGACACACTCGCCCGCCGCGGCATCCTCATCGTGGGACCCAACACCACCTTCCTCCGCTACATCGGCGACGTCCTCCCATCCCTCGGCGAGACCGACGTCGTGCTCGCCTCCGTCGGCGAACTCGTCCCCGGCGTCACGGCGACCGCCGTCGATGGCCACGAGGCCGCGGCGGTCAAGGGCGACCGGCGGATGGTCGCCCTGCTGACGGCCGCCGTGCGCGACCGCCAGCGCGTCCCGGACGCGGACCTCACCGTCGAGGTCGACGACATGGTGCTGCGCGTCGGCCGCGACGTGTGCCGGCGGGCGCGCGACGCGGCGCGGGCGTCGCGGCGCCCGCACAACGCCGCCCGGCCGCGCTACGTCAACGAACTGCTGCGCGCGCTCGCCCGGGACCAGGCCGCCCGGCTGGGCCGCCCGCTCGACGAGGAGGACCTTCGCTACGCCGCCGGTGCCCTGGCGGAGGAACCGGCGGTGCGCACCGCGCTGGACGCCCTGTGGCCGCCGCTCACCCCGCAGCGGCTGCTGCGCGAGCTGTTCGCCGACCGCGCCGCCCTGCGCTCGGCCGCGCGTGCCGCCGGGCTGGACGACGCCTGCTGCGATGCGCTGCACCGCCCGGCGGGATCGCCGTGGACGGTGGGCGACGTCCCGCTCCTGGACGAGGCCGCCGAACTGCTCGGCGAGGACGGCTCCGCGGCGCGGGCCGCGGCCCGCGCCGCGGAGCGCCGCCGCCGGGAGGAGGAGTGGTACGCGCAGGGGGTGCTGGAGATCGCCGGACTGACCGAGACCGCCGGGCTGGACGCCGCCGCCCTGGCCGAGCGGCACCGCGACCGGGGGCCTGGGCGGACCACCGCTGAGCGGGCCGGCGCCGACCGCCGCTGGGTGTACGGCCACGTCATCGTGGACGAGGCGCAGGAGCTGTCGGCGATGGCGTGGCGCATGGTGCTGCGCCGCGTGCCGACCCGCTCGATGACCGTGGTGGGCGACGTCGCGCAGACCGGTTCACCGGCCGGGGCGCGGTCCTGGGGCGAGATGCTCGACCCCCACGTCGGCGGCCGCTGGCGCGAGGAGCGGCTGCTCGTCAACTACCGGACGCCCGCGGAGATCATGGCCGTGGCCGCCGACGTGCTCGCCGCGGTGGCCCCGGCCCAGGAGCCGCCGGAGTCGGTCCGCTCGGGCGGCACGCCACCCCGCGCGCTGCGGGTCGGCGAAGAGGGGCTGGCCGAGACGCTGCCCGGGCTGGTGGCGTCCGAACTGGCGGAGATCGGCGAAGGGCGGCTCGCGGTGCTCGTCCCCGACGCCCGCCACGCCGAGGTCGCCGCGGCGCTGCCCGATGCCGCCGCGACGGCCGCACCGGCGGCGCTGGACTCCCCCGCGGTGGTGCTGACGGTCACGCAGGCGAAGGGGCTGGAGTTCGACGCCGTCGTCCTCGTCGACCCGGCCGGGATCCTCACTCAGTCGCCGAAGGGCGGCCATGACCTGTACGTGGCGATCACCCGGGCCACCCGCCGCCTGACGGTCGTCCATGAGGGCGACCTCCCGGCACCGCTGTCCCGCCTGGCGGCCGGGGAGTGAAGGGGCGGGCCGCCCCGGGGCGGGCGTCCGGTACCCACGGGCGGAGCCTCGGGGTGGGCGTCCGTCCAGGGGAGCGGGCGGCCGCAGCCGCCGTGCGGCGCCCGGCCCGGCGTACGGAGAACACGCGGGGCGGCCCGCCCGGATCCCGGCGGCGGGCGAGTGTGTCGCGGTGGGTGTAGACCAGGTAGGCGGCGCGGTGCAGCGCGGCCACGGTCTTGCCGGTTCCCGGTCCGCCCTGGACGACCAGTGTTCCGGGGAGTCCGGAGCGGATCACGCGGTCCTGCCCGGTTCGGACGGTGGCCCGGCCGGTGCGGGACCTCTCATCGAGATCGAACACCTCCGCGCCGCGGGCGCCCGCAGGCGCCCGCCGGGACCGTCTCCGGCCGCGCACCGCCGGCCGGCCCGGCCGCGGCCTCCCGGGGTGATCGGATCGGCGGAGTCCGGCCGGATGCACGGCGTGCCGGAGCCGATCGCGCTTCCGCGAGCGACGCGGCCGGGAGCGACGCCCCGCGTGCCCGCCCGCCCGGCGGCGCCTCGGCAGGCCGCCCGGCGCGGGCGCCCCGGCTGGGCGCCCGCGCCTGCTCGTTCGCGGTGGGCGCCGGTCCGTGCGGTGCCGCGGCGCCCTCGCGGGCTCGCGCTACCGCGCCTCGTCGAGGCGGTGCCGCTGGTCGGCGGTGAGCGTGAGGTCGACGGCGGCCAGCACCTCGTCCAGCTGGGTGACCGAACTGACGCCGACCAGCGGGATCACCGGCGGGTCACCGTCCAGCAGCCACGACAGCACGACCTGGTTGGGGGTCGCGTCCGCCTCCTTGGCGACATCGCGGAGGGCGGCCAGGCGGCGGCCGGTGCCGGGGTGGTCGTAGGGCGCCGAGAGCGTCTTGGCGGGGTTGGTGTAGGCGCCGGAGAGCAGCGTGGTGTAGACGACGAGCACGGGACCGGAGCCGTCCGCGGCCTCGGCGCGCACGTAGTCGAGGAGATCGGGGCCGGCGTGCACGTGGCCGTCCTCGGGCAACGGGACGTCGGGACGCGGCTGGAGGTAGCTGTAGCGGTACTGCAGCACCTCGTACCCGGGCCAGCCGCGGTCGCGGCTCAGCGCACGGGCGCGTTCCACCCGCCAGACGGCGTGGTTGCTGACCCCGAGCAGCCCGACCCGGGAGGCCGCCACCTCGTCGGCGAGGGCGCCCAGGGTCTCCTCCAGCGGAACCGAGCGGTCCTCGATGTGCGTGTACAGCAGGTCGAGCCGGTCCATTCCGAGCCGCTCACGGCTGCGCGCGGCGGCGGTGCGCACGGCCGCGGCCGACAGCCCCTCGGCGTCGGCCAGGCCGCCGCCGGGGGTACGCGGCTGGGCGCCCAGCTTGGTGGCGATCGTGATCTCGTCGCCGGCGCCGCGGTCCGCGCGCCACCTGCCGAGCACCGTCTCGCTCTCGCCGCCCTGGTGACCGGGGACCCAGAAAGCGTAGTTGTTGGAGGTGTCGACGAAGGTGCCACCGGCCTCGACGAAGCGGTCCAGGATCGCGTACGAGGTGGGTTCGTCGACGGTACTGCCGAACGGAAGCGCTCCCAGACAGATCGTGCTGACCCGGCGGGCCGCGGGCCCGCTTCCGATGGTGCGGTAACGCATCACTTGGCCTCTTCCATGACAGGTTCCTCCCCGTTCACGGGGGCGGCGGACGGCCCGCCGTTCTCGGCGAGCACCGAGCGGTAGTAGTCGATCTTGTGCAGGATGGCGCGCTCGCGTTCCCGCAGTTCCTCGATCCGCCGCGCCAGGCGGTCCGCGTGCGCGTGCAGCACGTCGAGGCGACGCGGGATGGTGTGGTCGCCCTCACGGACGAGTTCGGCGAACTCCCGCAGCCGGGCGATGGGCATGTCGGTGTCGCGCAGGCAGCGCACCAGGTCGAGCAGTTCGACGTCGGAGGCGCGGTACCGGCGGTGGCCGGTCGTGGCGCGTTCGACCTCCGTCAGCAGACCGGCGCGCTCGTAATAGCGCAACGTGTCGAGGCTGACGCCGAACCTCGCCGACACCTCGCCCGGGGTGTAGTACTCGCTCATGCCTCCACAGCGTGCTACCTGGAGTGCACTCCAGGTCAAGCCCGGGCCGGAGATCCGGTGATGGCGCCCACGACGGCGCTGGTCAGCCGCTCGACCACGGTGGCGCGGTCGACCTCCGGGTGGTCCAGCCACCACTCCCCCGCGGCCTGCACCATGCCGATGACGGCGTGCGCGGTGATCCGGGCGCTCACGGGGTCGGCGACGTGTCCTTCGGCGACGAGCAGCCCGGCCAGTTCCTCGCCGAGCCGCCGCACCGTGAGGCCGATGTCGCCCCGGGTCCGCGGGTCCTCGGCCGTGGCGCGGTGCACGAGGAAGCGGTACAGGTTGAGGTCGCGGTGGATCATGCCCAGGTAGGCGCCGACGGTGGCGCGGGCGCGGCCGTGCAGGTCGGCGGGGCCGCGGAACTCCGCGCGTACCCGCGCGACCACGGCGTCGGCGTGCCGCTCGGCCAGGGCGCGGTACAGGCCGCTCTTGTCGCCGAAGTGGCGGTACAGGATGGGCTTGCTGATCCCCGCGGCGGCGGCGATCGCCGACATCGGGGCGTCGGGCCCGTCCCGCCGGATCACCCGGTCGGCGGCGTGCAGGATGGCGCGGCGGCGCCGCGGATCGCGTCCTCGCCCGGCGGGGGCGCCGTCTCGCGCCGCCGGGCCGGGCGGGTCGTGTCGCGCGATGCCGGTGCTCACCCGCTCACCCTGCCACAGCGCCCGGGCCCGTCACACGGTCGCGCGCAGCAACGGGACCTTTCTGAGGAGGGCGGTCGCGGCCAGGCTGAGCAGCAGCACCACGACGACGTGACCGGTGGCGGTGGCCAACATCGCGAGCGGGTGGTCGGGAACGCCGGTGAGGTCGCGCAGGTGGGACAGCACCATCACGTGCACCAGGAAGACGCCGAAGCTCAGGTCGGAGAACATCCGCAACCTGCGGCGGGCCGGCTCGGTGTCCCGGTCGGTCGCGGTGAAGGCCGGCAGGCGGTTGCCGGCCGCGCGGAACAGCAGGAACGCGCTGACCGACATGACGAAGACGGTCGGCGAGAGATAGTCGTACACGTAGTTGGCGGCCGATCCCCAGCCGCCGGTGGCGGTCCCGATGAGCCCGGCGAGCGCCGCCGTGGCGACGACGCTGCCGGCGAACAGCCCGGCGGCGCCCCATGTCCGGCGGCGGGTGAGGTCGGTTTCGCGCAGCAGGTAGCCCATGACGTAGTAGCCGACGAAGGGCAGGAACCGGGTCACCGCGTTGGGTTCCCCGGCGCCGTCGAACGCGGTGACGAACTGGTCGACGATCCCGAGCCCGGACATCACGGCCGCGAAGCCCCACAGGGTGCGGGTACCGGCGTGCCGGGTGAGGATCCGCAGGAACGGGGTGAGCACGTAGAGCCCGGCGAGCACGAACAGGAAGTACAGGTGCAGCGCGGGGCTGCCCGAGAGCACCTGGCTGACGGCCTCCTGAAGGCTGATGTCGGTGCGGTAGGCCGCCTCCCAGCTCAGGTAGACGACCGTCCAGACGGCGAGCGGGGTGCCGATCCGCGCGAATCTGCGCAGGTAGAAGTCCCGCACCCCTTCGCGCCGGGGCGCCAGCAGCAGCGCTCCGCTGATCATGATGAAGACGGGGACGCACCATCGGAGGGCGGAGTCGACGGCGTTGGCCGTCCACCAGGTGGCGGTGCCGAAGTCGGTGTAGCGGGTGGTGACGACGGGGGCGAACGCGTGTACCGCGATGACCGTGCACATGGCCAGGATGCGGGCGACATCGAGCCACGCGGTCCCGGCCGGGGTGGCACGGCGGGCCTCGGAGCCCCTTCGCCGTCCCGCCTCTGGTTCCGTGGACCTGCCCCTGACCTGGTGGGGAATGGTCGCTGCGGAATCCGAAGCGGTGACAGCCATACCGGGTTCCTCGGTGCAATCGACGACGACTGAACTCCCCAATTGATATCATGTCGTTATTATGTTCTCAATAAATCCCCAGGAAACTCCGTCTTGCCGTCCGGGTTCCGCTATGTGACCTCAGGGTCACCCACCGAGGTCGGCGCTGCTGCCGGCCCCGCCCGAGCCGCAGTGGCCGGATCCGGCCACAGGGCCGCCCCGTGGCGTCGGCGGGTGGCTTCGGCACGGCGAAGCGCCCCTTCTCGCTCCCCTTCCCCCGGTGACCGTTCGGCCGCTCTGTCACTGGCCGGCGATACATTCCGGCCAGGCGCGGCCGGTCCGGGGCGTCCAGCACGGTAGGAAGTGGTGGTCCCCCCAGTCCTGCACGAGGGCGGCACGGGTGCCCAATCGGCGGCTGGGCTCAGCCGGGAGCCAAGACAAGGCCCATCAGACCGGCCGCGCCGCTTCCCGTGCACGCGCCCAAGCGGGGGGCGGCAAAGGCGCCTGCGGCCAGGGCGAGCAACAGCGTCGCCATACCGTGCTCGCGCATCGACGTTTCCCCTTCTTTTGCGCCTCCGTTCGATCGCGGATTGGCGCTCCACGCGCAGAGGTTGGCACGCATTGCCAATTCTCGGGCGGCCGTGCTTTCTAAAGTCGTCAGCACGACACTCGGGACAAGGGAGCACCATGAGGAATCCAGCGCTGGCGACCGCGGCCGGACGGTCAGCCGCCGTCGCGGTCGGCCTGCTGCTCACTCTCGCGACGACTCCGGGAACGGCACACGCCGCGACCACGGCGCAGCCGTTCGCCTGGCAGGCCGAAGCCGCCGGCCTGACCGAGGCGCAGACCACCTGGCTGCGGTCGGAGGTCGGCACCTACCTTGAAGAGCTGGGAGGAACCCAGGTCGCCCTGAACGAGATCGACCTCGACGGCGCCGGGAGCGTGCTGGTCGCCCTGCCCGGAGAGGCGCAACCGCGCGACTTCACCTCCCCCGCCGCAGAGCCGGCCGCGGCGGCCGACCGGTGCCTCAACGCACCCTGGTACACCGGATACTTCTGCGCCTACCGGGGGACGCACTACACGGGCACCCGCATCGACATGTGGGACTGCGGCAGGGTCATGTACATTCCCCGGGACTGGGGCGCCGGGTCGTGGATCAACAACCAGAGCAAGGGGATGCGCGGGTACATGTACGACGACAACGGCACCACCATCTACACCACGCCCGGTGCGCGCAGCTACCACGCCACCGCGAACTGGGGCCCCGTCGGATCGATGATCCCCTGCTGACCGGCCATCCCGGCACGGCGGCAGGGCCGCGGGTGGACCGGCAGAGCCGTCCGGGTACACCGTGATCGTGAACGACAACGAGCCGGGCGGGGACGAACCGTGGCCGCAGGCGGGAAAGGCCCCGGCCGCAGAGCCCGGCACCGCGACGGGACTCGCCGCACAGCGGAGCCGAGAGGCCACGCTCCCCACCCGGGCCGGATGGGAGCGGCACCGGGCCGCACTCGCCGACCATGCCCGCCGCGCGGCACAGCACGCCGACCCGGCCGCGCTGGCCGAAGAGCGCGCTGACCTGGTCCTCTCCGCATGGCGTGCCGGCTACCGCAACACCCGTGCCCTCGCGAAGTCCCTTGGCGTCTCTCCCGAAACCGTCCACGCCGATCTGCGCTTCGCCGGCGTCGATCCTGCCACCGACAGAGGGGCCCCGCCGTCGGGCGAGGAGCCGACCACCCCCTCACGGCCGCGAAGGGCGTAGGCCCAGTGGCCACTCGGGCCGCGAGGCCGCTATGCGGGCACGGACGCGTGCCCAAGGGCGATCACCGCTCCGGCGGCGGCGTGACGGTGACGTCGCGCACCGCGGACGCCGGCCGGGCGGCAAGTTCGTCCACCCGCCCGGTCAGGTCCGCCAATGCCTCCTCGGTCCGGCGAACGGCGTCTTTCAAAGAGCCGCCATCGTCATGCCGCACCTCGTGGCGGACCTCGGCCACGCTGCGTTCCAGCACATGGAGACGCTCCATCACACCGAGGCGCGCTTCCACACCCGGCCGGGCTTCTTCCCCTGCCCAGTCGCGGGAGAAATGCCCGGCCGTGCGGGCGAGGGACGCCAGGAACGCACCCGCACGCCACACCGGGCGGGCGAGTACTCCCACGGCGGTGATGACGGCCGCGGCGCCGATGAGCCACGGGCCGAGCCCGCCCAGGTCGATCACGGTCTCTCCTCCAGGTCATGGAACACCTCGTCCACGCTCAGCAAGGTGGATTCCTGGCCGAGCCGGGCATGGCCACGATTCGGCCTGGTCGGTATTCGTCGTGCGCTTCACCGGGCGGGGCGAGGTTCGCCCGCCCCGCGGCGGCCTGGACGGGGACACCCGGCCGGTGATCCGGTGGCCGTCCCCCCAACAGCAAGTCACCCAAAAAATAGCGCAACTTTTGAGGCCGCGCATCCCGCGTTCTTCCTCGACCGACCGCAAGTTTTGGTCCTCATCGGTGAACAGTCCCGGTAGTTTTGCGGTATCCGGGGTACGATCCCCCGCATGGCTCAGACCACTTCCCCGACCGAAGCCGAGCGCCTGGCCCGCGCCCAGCGCTTCGCCGCCGCGCTCGACACCCGCCGTGACCACCTCGGCATGTCCCTCGCCGAAGTCGCCCAGGCCGCCGGAATGACCGAGCAGAACCTCCGCAACATCCGCCGGGGCAAGACCACCCCGCGCCCCAGGACGCGCCGGGCCATCGAGGCGGCCGTCGCATGGGAACCCGGCTCCATCGACACCGTGATGGACGGCGGCGACCCCACGATCAGGCCCGCCCGCGCCGCCGACGTCGGCCCCGCGGCCGAGTTCCATGCCGTGCCACGCGCCGACGGGTTCACCGACCACGTGATGATCGCCGTGATCGCGGGCATCCCCGTAACGGTCCATGTCCCCCAGGTTCCGGGCCGCGATCCCGAGGATCTGAAAAGGGCGCTCGTGCAGAGCGTGACGCACCTCAAGGAAGAACTGGGCGACGCGTGAACCGTCCGGGCGAACGCGCGTCACCATTTCGGCCGACGCCCGCCCCGCCCGCTCCGTGGTCACCACCAGATATAACGCAGGGACTTTACTGTTTTCTCAGGAACAACTCCCTCCCCAATACTCCGACCACCCTCATAAGGTGGCCCCCTAACGGGCGATTTCGGACAGATCCCAAAAGAGGAGGGATTTTGAAGCCCCTGATCACCAGCGTTCCGCGCACCGCCGACCCCCTCGACCTCTACGTGACCGTCGTGGACCGCCTCGACGCCCCGATGACCGTCGCCGTTCCCGACCGCCTCCCCGCGCGGCCCGGCGTCATCCTGGACAGGCCCGTGGTGCTCCTGCGGCGCGGGGTCACCATCCCGCCGGTGCTGCGCGAACTGGTGCTGTACCAGCACATCCTTCAGCCCGGCCACATCCTCACCTGGTGCCTCGCCCTGGGCACCAACCCTCGCGACTTCCTCGACGGCAGCTACCCGCTCGACACCGGCGCCACCCGCGATCTCGTCCCCCAGGGGGTCCGCCTCCCCCACGGGTTCGGCATAGCCGCCTGACGCCACGCACCACAACGCCCCCGCGCCTTGGGAGAGGGACCGCGGGGGCGTTGGATGTGCGGAGCGGGGAGAGACACGGCCGCGTGGGCATCACCCGGCGCGGGGTGCGAAACAGCCCTCCGCACCAGTGGAAACGTCACCGCACCGGCAGCCCCGTCACCGCGCGGCCGATGATCAGGCGCTGGATCTCACTCGCGCCCTCGAAGATCGTGAAAATGGCCGCGTCGCGGTGCAGCCGTTCCGCGGGGAACTCTCTCGTGTAGCCGTTCCCGCCGAGGATGCGGATGGCCTCCTGGGTCACCCACACCGCGGTCTCGCTGGCGAACAGCTTGCTCATGGAGCCCTCCGCCTGGTGGAACTCGCGGCCGGTGCGGCTCAGCCAGGCGGCGCGCCATACCAGCAGGCGGGCCGCGTCGAGGCGGGTGGCCATGTCGGCGAGGGTGAAGGCGACCGCCTGGTTGTCGCCGATGGGGCGGCCGAACTGTTCCCGCTGGACGGCGTAGTCGCGGGCGGTCTCGAAGGCCGCGCGGGCGCAGCCGACCGCCATGGCGCCCACGGTCGGGCGGGATGCCTCGAACGTCCGCATCGCCACCTGGCCCCCGGCGTGGCCGCCCTGGCGCGCCCGGGCCAGACGTTCGGTCAGGCGTTCCCTGCCGCCGAGCAGGCAGCGGCCGGGGACGCGCACGTCCTCCAGCACCACCTCGGCGGTATGCGAGGCGCGGATGCCGTGCTTGCGGAACTTCTGTCCCTGGGAGAGCCCGGGCGTGCCGGGCGGCACGACGAAGCTGGCCTGGCCGCGTGTTCCGAGATCCGGGTCGACCGAGGCGACGACCACGTGCACGTCGGCGATGCCGCCGTTGGTGGCCCACGTCTTGACGCCGTTGAGCACCCACTCGCCGGTGGCCTCGTCGTAGCGGGCGCGGGTGCGGATCGCCCCGACGTCGCTGCCCGCTCCCGGCTCGGAGGAGCAGAAGGCGCCGAGCCGCACGTCATCGGCGTCGCCGAACATCTGCGGCACCCATTCCAGCAGTTGCTCCTGGGTGCCGTTGGTCGCGACCGCGACGGCCGCGAGCGTGGTGCCGGTCAGTGCCAGGCCGATGCCCGGGTCGCCCCAGAACAGTTCCTCGTACACCACCGGGATGGCCACGCCGCTCGGCTCGAACCACTGGGTGGCGAAGAAGTCCAGCGAGTACAGGCCGATCTTCGCCGCCTCGCGCAGGATCGGCCACGGCGTCTCCTCGCGCTCGTCCCACTCGGCGGCGGCCGGGCGGATCACGTCGCGGGCGAACCCGTGCACCCATTCGCGGACCTCGCGGACCTCCGCGCTCGGCTCGAAGCCGAATCCGGGTTCCGCGCCGCCGTCCGCGGCCGCTCCGGTCTCCGGGACGCCGTCCCGGGAGGTCTCGCGGTTCTCGTCGGTCATCGCGCACGTCCTTCGCTGGCTCCGCCGGACGCGGGGACGCCGGCGGTCGGGGGTCGCCGGCGGGCGGCGGCCGCTGCGTGTTACCGAAGGTAACACAGCGGCGGATCGCCGCCCACCCCGTCCCGGCACCGCCGCGAGCGCTCACCCGGACTGCGCGGCGCTCTCGTCCCGCCAGTACGTGCCGAACGCCCAGCAGTTGCCGGCCGGGTCGCGGGCCATGTACTCACGCGCGCCGTAGGGCATGTCCTCCGGCGGGCCGACGATCTCGGCGCCGGCCGCCACCGCGCGCCGGTGGTGCTCGTCGGGGTCGGGCACCACCACGAACACCGCCTGCGGGCGTGGGTCGGCGAGGGCCGGGTCGGCTCCCTCACGCGGCGAACCGACCATGATGATCCCGTTGCCGTACCGCAGTTCCGCATGGTCGACCCGCTCGCCCACCTCCGGATGGCTGAACTCCAGGGTGAACCCGAAGGCCTTGGTGAGGAACTCGATGGCGGCGCGGGCGTCGTGGTAACGCAGCACCGGAATGATGCTCGGCGTCTCGGTCATGACCTGCCCCTTCCGGATCGGCTACTCGTCGTGACCGACGTTACGCCGAGCGTCGCCGCGGCGCCGCTCATTCCGCGGCGTAGCGCTCCAGGAACGTGTAGACGTCGGTCTCGTCCACGCCGGGGAAGGTGCCGGGCGGCAGCGCCGCGAGCACGTGGGAGTGCGCGCGCGCCGACGGCCAGACGTTGCCCTCCCAGCGGGCGGCGAGGTCGGCCGGCGGCCGCACGCAGCACTCGCCGGTGGGGCACTCGGACTTGGTGCGGTGCGTGGTCTCCCGGCCGCGGAACCAGCGCGACTCCTTGTACGGGACGCCGAGCGTGATCGCGAAGTTGCGTTCGCGGCTCGGGTCCACGTGCGCCACGCAGAAGTGCGTGCCGTTGGGCTTGTCGGTGTACTGGTAGTAGATCGAGTACCGGTCCGGCGAGGCGAACACCTGCCGGCCGGACCAGTACCGGCACATCCGCTGCCCCTCGATCGCGCCGGTGTCGTCGGTGGGGAAGATCAGCCCGTCGTTCTCGTACGCCTTGTATATGATCCCGGTCTCGTCGTTGCGGATGAAGTGGCAGACCAGGTCCAGGTGCCGGGTGGCCAGGTTGGTGAACCGGTGCGCCGCCGTCTCGTACGACACCGAGTAGACGTCGCGCAGGTCCTCCACCGAGAGGTCGCGGGCCTGCTGCGCCTCCAGCAGGTAGGGCACGGCGGTGGACTCGGGGATGAGGACGGCGGCGGCGAAGTAGTTGGCCTCCACCCGCTGGCGAAGGAAGTCGGCGAAGTCGCGCGGCTGCTCGTGGCCGAGCAGGAAGTGGCCGAGGGTCTGCAGCAGGATGGTGCGCGGCGTGTGCATCCCCAGCGACTCGCGCTTGAGGTAGAGCCGCCGGTTGCCGATGTCGGTCACCGAGCGGACCGAGCGCGGCAGGTCCTGCACGTAGCGCAGGGTGAACCCGTGGTGGGTGACGATGGCGAGGATCTGGCCCTGGGAGAGCGCGCCGCCGCGGTAGCCGATGGCGTCCAGGGTCTCCTGCGCGACCTTCTCGATGCCCGCGAAGTAGTTGTCGCGCTCGCGCATCTGCCGGCGCAGCTGGGCGTTGGCCCGCCGGGCCTCCTCGGGTGTGGCGGTGGGCTTGGCGGTGCGCCGCTTCAGCTCTTCGTACAGCCCGACGATGTGTTCCAGCACGTCGTTGGGGACCCGCTTGCCGATCTTGAGGTGCGGGAGGTTGAGCGCCCGGTACACCGGGTCGCGCTGCGCCTCCTCGACCGAGATCTCCAGCTGGGCGCGGCGGCTCGGCGGCTGCCGGGAGAGCAGCTCCTCCACCGAGACCCCCAGCGCCTGCGCCAGCGCGGTCAGCAGCGACAGTTTCGGCTCGCGCTTGCCGTTCTCCAGCAGCGAGAGCTGGGAGGGCGCGCGGCCGACCCGGTTTCCCAGGTCCGACAGGGTGAGGCCCCGGGCCCGGCGCAGGTGCCGCAGCCGCTGGCCGAACGTGACCAGGTCGAGATCCGACGGCAAAGTCGGTATTTCTTCAGCCCCAAAGTACGCCATGCGTTCAGCTTAGAGAAAGAATCGCCAATCTTCAGCACTGGGGCCGTCGAAAAACTCGCGATCTTTGCGAAGAATCACAGGCACCGGCGGGGAACAGATCGGCGGATCGGCCGCTCACGGGCCGTTCCGCCGTGGGATCTCCAGCCGGGCTGACCTCCGGGACGCACCGGAACGGCGAGGAAGAAGGCGGGACCATGAGCATCACCGGCCATCAGCAGGAGGCCAGCGCCGCGCTCCAACGCGAGTGGGAGACGCATCCGCGCTGGGCGGACATCGAGCGCACCTACACCGCCGCCGACGTGGTGCGGCTGCGCGGCTCGGTCACCGAGGAGCACACCCTGGCGCGTCTGGGCGCCGAGCGGCTCTGGGAGCTGCTGCACTCCGAGGACCACGTCAGCGCACTGGGCGCGCTCACCGGGAACCAGGCGGTCCAGCAGGTCCGCGCCGGCCTCAAGGCGATCTACCTGTCCGGCTGGCAGGTGGCCGCCGACGCCAACCAGGCCGGCCAGACCTACCCGGACCAGAGCCTGTACCCCGTCGACTCGGTCCCGCGCGTGGTGCGCCGCATCAACAACGCGCTGCTGCGCGCCGACCAGATCAGCTGGTCCGAGGGCGAGCCGGACGCGCCGCACTGGCTGGCCCCGATCGTCGCCGACGCCGAGGCGGGCTTCGGTGGGGTGCTCAACGCGTTCGAGCTCATGCACGCCATGATCGCGGCCGGCGCGGCCGGGGTGCACTGGGAGGACCAGCTCGCCTCCGAGAAGAAGTGCGGGCACCTCGGCGGAAAGGTGCTCATCCCCACCGGTCAGCACATCCGGACGCTGAACGCGGCCCGGCTCGCCGCCGACGTGGCCGGCGTTCCCACGCTCGTCATCGCGCGGACCGACGCCCAGGCCGCCACCCTCATCACCAGCGATGTCGACGAGCGCGACCGCCCCTTCCTCACCGGGGACCGCACCGCCGAGGGCTTCCACCGCGTCCGCAACGGCCTGGACGCCTGTGTGGCGCGCGGTCTCGCCTACGCCCCCTACTCCGACCTGCTGTGGATGGAGACGGCGACCCCCGACCTGGAGGTGGCCCGCCGCTTCGCCGAGCGGATCAAGGCCGAGTACCCCGACCAGCTCCTCGCGTACAACTGCTCGCCGTCGTTCAACTGGAAGCGGCACCTGGACGACACCACGATCGCGAAGTTCCAGCGCGAGCTGGCCCACATGGGGTACCGGTTCCAGTTCATCACGCTCGCCGGATTCCACTCCCTCAACCACTCGATGTTCCGCCTGGCCCGGGAGTACGCGGCCGAGGGCATGACCGCCTACGTCCGCCTGCAGGAGGCCGAGTTCGCCGAGGAGGCGGCCGGCTACACCGCCACCCGGCACCAGCGGGAGGTCGGCACCGGCTACTTCGACCGGGTCAGCACGGCCATCACCCCCGACGCGGCGACGACCGCGCTCACCGGTTCCACCGAAGAGGACCAGTTCGCAGCGGCTCACTGACGGACCGTGTCCTCACCCCCGGTGGCCCGCCCCGCCTTCGTGGCTGGGGCGGGGCGGGCCACTTACGGCCGCCGGCCTCGCGGCACCGTGTCACCCGCGAGGCCGGTGGCCGGCTCCGCGGCGTGCGGCCGCGTCGCCGGGCCGCGCGCGCCGGTGAGATGATCGGGCGCATGGCCGAGCCCAGTTCCCAGACCCCTGCGTCCAGCGGCGCCGACGTCACGGACGCGGCGCCGGCCGAGGCGGCCTCCCGGCTCCCGGCCGCCGCGCCGCTCACCCGCGGCCTGCTCCGCGGCGAGATCCTGTGCGTCCTGGCGCTGTCACTGGGCGCCGCCGCCGTCTCGGCGGTCATCTCGTTCACCGGTGCGGTCACCGCCGGGCCGCTCGCCGAGCAGACCGCCAGCCTGGTGCGCCCGCAGGCCGAGGACGCCCGCCCCTGGCTGGACCTGTCCCGCCAGCTGTACTCACTGGTGTTCGCGCTGGCGCCCGTCGCCCTGGTGCTGTACCTGCTGCGCCGGACCGGGGAGTCCGCGCGCACGATCGGTTTCGACCTGCGCCGCCCCGGCGCGGACCTGCTGGGCGGCGCCGCGCTGGCCGCGCTCATCGGCGTGGGCGGGCTCGCCGTCTACCTGGTGTCCTGGCGGCTCGGGCTGACGGTGACGGTGGCGCCCAGTTCGCTGAACGAGCACTGGTGGCAGTTGCCGGTCCTCGTCCTGCAGGCCGTGAAGAACGGCGTGCTGGAGGAGGTGATCGTGGTCGGCTACCTGATGCTGCGGCTAGAGGCGCTGGGCTGGTCGCCGGTACGCGCCGCGCTGGCGGGCTCACTGCTGCGCGGCACCTACCACCTGTACCAGGGCGTGGGGATGTTCTTCGGCAACATCGTGATGGGCCTGGTGTTCAGCTGGTGCTACCACCGCTACGGCCGGGTGATGCCGCTGGTGGTGGCGCACGCGCTGATCGACATCGTGGCGTTCGTCGGCTCGGTCTACCTGGTCGGCCGGGTCGGCTGGCTGCCCGGCGCCTAGGCCGCCGGGGTCAGCGGCCGGCGTCGCGCAGTGCCGGCTCGTCCTCCAGGTGGCGGTCGCGCCCGAGCAGCATGCCCATGGCCAGGTTGGCCGTCGCCATCACCGCCAGCATCGCCAGCGGCGCGTGCCACGACCCGGTGAGATCGTGGAGCAGCCCGAACAGGAACGGACCGGCGCCCGCCATCAGGTAGCCGAGGCTCTGGCTGACCGCCGACATCGCCGCCGTGGCCGGGGCGGTGCGGGTCCGCATGGCGAAAAAGGTGAGGGCGAGCGGGAACGTCGCCATGCCGATGCCGATGAGCGTCGTCCACACCCAGACGCCCTCGACCGGCGCGACCCACATCCCGGTGAACCCGGCCAGGTAGCAGAGGTAGAAGACGCCGACGAAGACGCGGTGGTCGCGCACCCGCGCCATGAGCCCCGGCAGCACCAGGGAGGTGGGGATGGCCAGCGCGGTCAGGTAGGACAGCGCGAGCCCGGCCGCGCCCGCGCTCATGCCGTTGTCCCGGAGGAGTTCGGCGTACCAGCCGAACAGCACGTAGGCGATCGTCGACTGGGTGCCGAAGTACAGGACGCTCTGCCAGCCCATGGCGGTGCGCAGCACCCGCCCGATGCCCAGCGCCGACCCCGCGGCCGGCCGGGGCGGCTCGTGCCGCAGCACCGCGAGCCACGGGACGGCCGCGACCACGCCGAGCGCCGCGTAGCAGCCCAGCGCGGCCTGCCAGTTGCCGCCGGTGGCCTGGTAGACGGGAATGGTGCCGGCCGCCGCCGCGGTGGTCCCAACGGCCAGGGTGGTGGTGTACAGGGTGGTCATCACCCCGACCCGGCTCGGGAAGTGCTGCTTGACCAGGGTGGGCAGCAGCACGTTGCCCACCGCTCCCCCGGACAGCGCGAGCGCGCTCAGTGCGAGGAAGAGCCACGCGTTGTCGACCAGCACCCTCGTGCCGAGGCCGACGGTGAGCGCGCACAGCGCGGCGAGCAGGACGTGGTGCTCGCCGAAGCGCCTGATGAGCGCGGGAGTGCAGGCGCCGAAGGCCGCGAAGCACAGGACCGGCAGGGTCGTCAGCACTCCGGCCAGCGTGCCGGACATGCCGAGCGCGCCGGTGACCTCGCTGAGCAGCGGCCCCAGGCTGGTGACGGCGGTGCGCAGGTTGACGGCGGCCAGGCCGACCCCCGCGACCAGCAGCCACGCCACGCGGCGCGGACGCCGCTGTCCGCCGTCCCGCGACCGTCTTCGCACGTCCCGGGCCGTCTCGGTCGTCGTCACGGACACGCCGCGCCTCCAGCGCCATACATAGGATGATCGGATACGCCTTCACGAGGGTAGCGCACCCGATGTCCCGGCCGTTCCGGCGGTCCACGGTCTCCGGGGGCCCGCGCGCGCCCGGCCGGGCCCCGGTCACCGGGAGCGGGCGGCGCGCAGCCGCCGGATCGCCAGGGCGACGGCGCCGGCGGCCAGGCCCCACACCGCGTTGACCGCCAGGATCCCGACGATCCCGATGGGCTGCGCGAGCGGGCCCTGGAGTTCACCGGTGAGGATCGGCGAGAGCACGCCGCTGAGCACGATCGACAGCACGCCGTAGGTGAGAGCCGCGCCGAGCAGGGTCAGCACCGGACTGCGGACCTCCGTGAACCCGGCGGCCGCGATCCAGACGGCCGAGATGGCGATGGTGAGCACGATCGGAACCACGGGCTGGCCGGTGATGCCGGCCTGGTCCTCGACGATACGGACGAGCGGACGGATGAGGGCGAGGGCGCCCAGGCCGAGGACCAGGCGCCAGTTCAGGCCGGTGATGACGTTCACGGCGCCGACGGTACGGACCGGGCCGGCCCCGGCACATCCGCCCGGGCTCCCGTCCCGGCTCGCCTCCCGGCGTGCCCGCCGTACGCCGGAAGGCGACAGTGGTGACCGTCCCGCGGCCGAGGTGGGCGGGGGCGGCGGTCCGTAGACTCCCTCCCATGACGACGGACGCGACGACGGCACCCGCGGTCGCGCCGCCGGAGGGCGAGGTCCCGCCCTGGCTGCTGGACGCGCTGCTGGGGACGGTCGTCGCCGCGGCGATCGCGCTGATCGTGGCGATGGAGCACGGCGGCCGGCAGCCGCCGGACGTGCTGGCGTACTCGTTCGCCGCCGGCTTCGGCGCCCTCATGCTGCTGCGCCGCCGGCTCCCGCGCACCATGCTGACCGCGACGGTGCTGGGCACGTTCGCCTACCACGCGCTCGGCTACCCGCCGATCGGGGTCGCGCTTCCGGTGGTCGCGGGCCTGTTCGCCACCGCCGACGCGGGGCTGACCGGGTGGGCGGTGGGCGCGGGGGCGGCCGTGTTCGGGGTCTCGACCGGATTCCGGCTGCACGACGGCGAGGCGCTCGGCTACCTCCTCGGGTACGAGGGGGTGTCGAACATCGCCCTGATCACGACCGCGATCGCGCTGGGGTACAGCACGCGCGGCCGGCGGGTCCGGGCCGCGCAACAGGCGCGGATCGCGCTGCTCACGGCGGACCAGGCGGCGCGCGACGCCGAGCTGCGGGTCCGCGTCGAGCGCGAGCGCGTCTCGCGGGACCTGCACGACACCGTGGGGCACGCGATGTCCGTCATCTCGCTGCAGGCCGGGGTGGCGGCGGAGGCGATCGGCCACGACGACACCGAAGCCCGCGAGGCCGTCCGGCGCATCCAGGCCACGAGCGCGCGGTCGCTGCGGGACGTGCGCTCCATGGTGCGCCTGCTGCGCGCCGGCCCGGACGCGGCCGATGGGCACGGTGTGCTCTCGCTCTCGGGCGTGGCCGACCTGGCGGAGACCGCCCGCGGCATCGGCGTCGACGTGCGCTGCGACATCCGGGTCCGCCCCGACGAACTGGCGCCGCAGGTGGACGTCGCCGCCTACCGGATCGTCCAGGAGTCCCTCACCAACGTGGTGCGGCACGCCGGCGCCAGCCGGGTCCGGATCGAGGCCGGGGTCGAGGACGGCGCGCTGCTCCTCACCGTCGCCGACAACGGCCGCGGGCCGGCCCCCGGCGGGGCGGGCGACGACGGGCACGGGCTGGCCGGGATGCGGGAGCGGGTCCGCACGCTCGGCGGGACGCTCACCGCGGGACGCGACGGCACCGGGTTCACGGTGCGCGCCCGGCTCCCGGCGAGGTGGCCGGAGTGAGCGGGGTGATCAGCGTCGTGGTCGTCGACGACCAGGAGCTGGTGCGGACCGGCCTGCGGACGCTGGCCGAGCGCGACGGCGACATCCGGGTGGCCGCGGAGGCCGCGACCGGCCGCGACGGAGTCGCCGCCGTGCGCCGCCACCGGCCGGACGTCGCGCTGATGGACATCCGGATGCCGGTCATGGACGGACTCGACGCCACCCGGGCCATCGTCGCCGACCCGGAGTTGGGCGGGACCCGCGTCGTCATCCTCACCACGTTCGACGACGAGGCCGACGTGTTCGCCGCCATCCGCGCCGGAGCGGCCGGGTACCTGCTCAAGGACATCAGCCCGCACGGCCTGCGCGAGGCGATCCGCACCGTCGCCGCCGGCGACGCCCTGCTCTCGCCATCGATCACCCGCACCGTCATGGAGCACGTCGGGCGCCGGTCCGGCGGCACCCGGCCCGAACTGCTCGACGGGCTGACCGGGCGGGAGCGCGACGTCCTCACCCGGGTGGGGCTCGGCGAGAGCAACGACGAGATCGGCGGCGCCCTGCACATCAGCCCCGCCACGGCCCGCACCTACGTCAGCCGGCTGCTGGCCAAGCTCGGCGCGCGCGACCGCTCGCGACTCGTCATCCTCGCCTACGAGTCCGGGCTCGTCG
The DNA here is from genome assembly GCF_042664915.1 of Marinactinospora rubrisoli. Lineage (NCBI taxonomy): Bacteria > Bacillati > Actinomycetota > Actinomycetes > Streptosporangiales > Nocardiopsidaceae > Marinactinospora > Marinactinospora rubrisoli. The sequence continues at coordinate 214,080 of NZ_JBHTBH010000005.1, read as the reverse complement.
TGCCCGGCGCCCGCCCGCCGGGCGGACCGCCACCGGATGCACGGTGACGGAGCGGTGGCGCGTGCGCGGCGACGCTGGACGGCGTGCGCGCCGGGACGCCACTTGGGTAACGCATTGGTCATGCGGCACCATGCATCGGGCCGGTCTGGTCTAAGCTCCCGCTTTAACCGATCGCACCCCGACCGGGCCGCCGGAGTGGCCGTCACCTTCAGGAGGTAACCGCGTGCCCCTCGCCTCGACGCGTCGAACGGGACTAGTCGACCAGGTCATCACCCAGCTCCGGGCCCAGATCGACTCGGGCGAGTGGGCCATCGGCGACCGCATCCCGACCGAGTCCGAACTGTCCGACCAGCTGGAGGTCGGCCGCAACACGGTGCGCGAAGCCGTCCGGGCGCTCGCGCACGCGGGCCTGCTGGAGATCCGCCAGGGGGCCGGCACCTTCGTGCGCGCGTCCAGCGAACTGGGCGGCGCGCTGCGGCGCCGCCTGGAGCGGTCCCGGCTTCGCGAGAACCTGGAGGTCCGCCGCGCCCTGGAGATGGAGGCCGCCCGGCTGGCGGCGCTGCGGCACACCGACGACGACCTCGCCGAGATCGACGCGACGATCCGGCGCCGGAAGGCGGCCCTGCAGCGCAGGGACGTGGGCGCGTTCGTCGAGGAGGACTTCGCGTTCCACCGCGCGGTCGTCAAGGCCACGCACAACCCGCTGCTCATCGAGCTGTACGACGACATCGCCCAGGTGGTGTACGACAGCATCGCGCACTCCGCGCTGGAGGAGCCGGAGCAGGACGAGGGCGTCGAGCACACCGGCCTGGCCGAGGCCATCCGCGAGGGCGACCCCGAGCGCGCGCTGCGCGAGGCGGCCTGCTATCTGGACGACCTGCTGGCGCAGGCGGAGGACTGACCTTCGGCCCCGCCGCGCCGCCGCTCCCGGCGTGTCCGGCCGGGGTCCCGAGTCCGGATCGCGCAACCCAGGTTGACACCGGAGCGCCGCGCAACCTAGGTTGACACCATGGACGCGGTTCAGCTGGCGGCCACCGCCTCGGACACCTCGACCCCGGTGGAGGGCCTGCGCGCCGTCGCCTCACTGCGCGCTCTGGTGGAGTCACTGGAGCTGCGGCAGGTCGAGCAGGCACTGCGGTCGGGCGAGTCGTGGTCGTCCATCGCCGCCGCTCTCGGAGTGACCCGGCAGGCCGTCCACAAAAAGTACGCGAAGCGACTCCGCCACATCGGCGCGCCCGAAAGAGGTCAACGATGACGAACCCCTCGGCGAAATCCGCCTCCCGCGGAGGGGGCTACGACCGGACCGTGACCCTGGGAGCCGCGAGCCGCGAAGCGGGGCGCACCGGCCACCCCGAGGTCGGCTTCGAGCACCTGCTGCTGGGAGTGCTGGTCAACGGCGGCCCGGGCGCCCGTCTGCTCATGGCGGCCGGGGTGAGCCTGACCGAGGCGCGCTCGGCGATCGACGAGATCCTCCGGGAGGATCTCGCCCTGCTCGGGATCGACGCGCCCCTGCCCGCACCGTCCAGCGCCACCGGCGCGGAGTCGTCCGCCTGGCTGCCGCTCACGCCCCGTCTGCGCGAGCTCACCGACGACTGCCCGCAGTCCGGGGGCGACCGGGCCCTGCTCGCGGCGCTGATCGACGACGAGGGCGGCCGGGTACGGCGGCTGCTGGACCGGCTGGGCGTGGACACCGACCGTGTCCGCCGCGACCTCGACGAACCGGCCGCGATCCCGGAGGCCGCGGCGCCGTCCCCGGTGGACGGTGACCCCGACAGGACCTCCGGACGGGAACCGGAGGGCTGGGAGTCCGCCGCCTACGACCTCGATGTGGCGGTATCGCCCGAACGGCTCTGGGACCTGGTGAGCGATCCAGAGCGCCGGGAGGAGTGGGAGTCCTCCGCGGTGTCGTCCCGGCAGCTCGGCGGCGGCGCCGTGGAGCTGACCACCGAGGACGGGACGACCGCCCGGGACGCGATCGTGCACCGTGTCCCCGGCCGCGAGATCACCTGGGAGCAGGAGCCGCAGGGCGACGCGCCGCACCGCAGGCTCCGGATCGTCATCGAGCCGCTCGGGGAGCACGCCCGGCTGTACCTGCACATGAGCTGGCCCACCGCGCTGCGCGGGCGGCTCGGCAACCGGATCGTGCGGTGGTTCATGCGGCAGAACCTCCGGGTGCGCGCCCAGGTCATCGCACAGGCCGCCGCGTCGTGACCGCGCCGCCGTGTCCGGCGTCCGGACGCGGCGGTCCCGCGCCCCGGCGGTCGCTCCTGCGATCACCGGCCCGTGCCCGGCGAGGTCGCCGGCGATAAACCCGGGGACGGGGTCCGGGCGGCGCTGGAAGAGCCGCCACCCGATGGTGGAACGCACTGGCCGACACGGATGACACGGATGATGGCCGCCCGGCCCGGGCTCGGCCAGACCGCCGTTTCACGCATCTGGCGGGCCTTCGGGCGCAAACCGCACCTCGTCGATGGATGGCAGCTTTCCAGCGACCCGTTCTTCATCGAGAAGGTCCGCGACGTCACCGGCCCGTGCCTGATCCTCCCGATACGGCGCCGGTGCCGTGCGTGGACGCGCGATCCCGGATCCAGGCCCTGAACCGGTCGGCGCCGGTCCCGCCGATGACGCCCGCGGTGCCGAGCCGTCAGACCCACGACCGCGTTCGTGCTGGTGGGACCGCCCCGTTCGCGGCCTTGGACGTGGCGGCGGGCAAGGCGATCTCCTCCCACCGCCGTAAGCACCGCGCCGTCGGGTTCCGGTGATTCCTGAACCGGATCGACCGGGAAACACCGCCCGGGCTCGATGTGCGTCCAGTGCTGGACGACTACGCAACGCCCAAGGCGCCGGTCATCAGGGAATGGCCGCCGGCCCACCCCCGTTCCCGTCCACGTTGCATCCCTGCCCACTCCGGCCGGACGAACCCGGTGGAGCGGATCTTCGCCGAGATCACCCGCAAAATGATCCGGCGGGAAGTACCTGTACATCCGCCAAATAACCGGAGGTCCCCGCGGTCATGGACCGACGGCTGGAATGCGGACCCTAGGCCGTTCGGATGGGTGAAGACCACCGAAGAGATCTTCGAGGCCATCACCGCCCATCTTCATCGAATCGACGACCCAGAACACTAGCCCCGGTTCGGCAGCAGCAGGCTGGTGCTCGTCCGCCACATCACGTCGAGCAGTTCCTCGCGCGGCGGCGGGTTCTCCCTGGTCAGGGCCTGAGCCATCAGCTCGCGGAAGGCGCCCAGGATCGCCGCTGCGGCGAACCGTGGCCGGATGTCGGCGGCCAGTTCGCCGCCGCTCTGGGCGCGGGCGATGCTGCCGGCGGCGACCTCCACCTGACCGGCGAGCCGGGCCGCGTCGACCTGCGCGGCGGCCGGTTCACGGAGTCGGCGCCCCACGATCACGCGGGCGAGCGGGTGATCGCACAGGAAGTCGATCTCCCGCCGGATGCGGCCGTACTCGGTCGACAGCCAGCCGCCGCGCTCCTCGGGCCGGGGGCGGGGCCGGAACACCGTCGCGTCGTAGCGGTCGTAGAACTCGTTGACCACCGCCGACACCAGGCCGTCCTTGTTGCCGAAGTACCGGTACAGCAACCCGACCGATGTCCCGGTGCGGGCGGCGATGTCGGCCACCTCAAGTGCGCCGTCCCCGGCGATGATCTCGGTGCGGGCCGCCGCCAGCAGCCGCTCGCGCGTTGCGCGGCCGCGGGCCGACAGCGCGGACGGCCGGTGCATCGCGGCGCCCGGCGGCGCGGTGGCGCGCTCGCGGTCCGGAACCGCCGTGAGTGCGGGCTCCGGGGCCGACGCCGCCTCCCCGTGCGGCGCGATATCCTGCATGCTTCCTCCCCTGGACGGACGGCGCGGCCGGGCGGACCGGCGGGTCATCGTGGCCGCGTCGGCCGAGCGTCCGCGCAAAGTCTGCCCGCACACCGGCCGCCACGTCCGGCGGTACCGGGAAAACACCGGCGGTTCGGCCCGTTCCGGCCACGGATCCGGACCTCCCCGGACAGCTCGGGCACACCGTCTCGGCAGCCCCTGCGGGCGGTTCCGCGCTGTGCTATCGTCTGCTCGGTTTTGTGCGGCGCCCCGGACCTGCCTCTCCGCAGGGCCGTGCCTCCTCTCTGTTCGTTTCAAGGAGTTCTGGCACGGTGCGGGTCTGTCTCGCGGTGTTCGGCTGTGCGCTGCGCCGCTATTCCACCTACCGCGCGGCGACCTTCGCCGGCGTGGTCACCAACAGCGTCTTCGGCCTCATCAACGCGATGGTGCTGCTCGCGCTCTTCGCGGCCCGGCCGCAGATCAACGGGTACGACGCGATGGACGCGGTGACGCAGGTCTTCGTCGCGCAGGCGCTCATCGCGCCGCTGGCCGTCTTCGGCCCGCCGCTGGACCTCAGCGAGCGGATCCGCACCGGGGACGTGGCGGTCGACCTGCTGCGTCCGGTGCACCCGCTGCTGTGGTGGCTGGCCACGGATCTCGGCCGGTCGGCGTTCAGCGTGGTCTTCCGCTCCGTCCCCACGTTCGCGGTCGGGCTGGCCGTCTTCCGGTTCCCGCTGTCCACTGACCCCGTGCGCTGGCTCGCGGTGGCGGCGGCGTTCGTGCTGGCGCTGCTGGTGGGGTTCGGACTGCGCTACCTGTACGCGCTGATCGGGTTCTGGCTGCTGGACACCCGTGGCGTCTACGCGGTCGCGTTCCTGCTCGCTCCGTTCTGCGCGGGTCACCTGCTGCCGCTGACGCTGTTCCCGGAGCCGCTGTCGGAGGTGCTGCGCGTGCTGCCCTGGGCGTCGCTGGTGCAGGTGCCGGCGGAGATCCTGCTCGGCAAGGACACACTGCCGGGCGGCGGTCCGCTGGGCGGGCTCGCCTTCCAGGCGGTGTGGGCGGTGGCGCTGCTGGCCCTCGGCGCGGCGGTCACCGCCCGCGCCACCCGGCGGGTGGTGGTCCAGGGTGGCTGAGCGTTCCGCCGGAGCGACGTGGCCGGCCCTCCGGGACCGGCGCCCGCTGTCCGTCACCGCCTACCCGCGGCTGGCCTGGACCTGGACCCGGGCGCTCGCGCAGTACCCGGTGTCGCTGGTGCTGCTCACCGTGGCCCAGGCGTTCACCACCGCGGCGGAGCTGCTGGCGGTCGTCGTGGTGTTCGGGCGCGCCGGCCGCCTGGGCGGCTTCACCCTGAACGAGGCGCTGCTCGTCTACGGTCTCACCGGCACGGCGTTCTGCACGGCGCACACCCTGCTGGGGGCGGTGGACCGGCTCGGCGACCACGTCCGGCGCGGCAGCTTCGACACCATCATGGTGCGCCCGGTCTCCCCCTTGGTCCAGCTCGCGACCGACGAGTTCTCCCCGCGGCGGATGGGCCGCTTCGTGCCGAGCCTGGCGGCGCTCGGATACGCGCTGTCCGTGCTCGACATCGCGTGGACGCCCGGCAAGGTGCTCATGGTCCCGGTGCTGATCGGCTGCGGGGCGGTCATCTGCGGCTCGTTGTGGGTCGCCGCGGCGAGCGTGCAGTTCTTCGTCACCGACTCACGCGAACTCGCAAGCTCGGTGACCTACGGGGGCTGGGCGCTCGCGGAGTACCCGCTCGCCGTCTACGCCCGTGACGTGGTGCGCGCGGTGACCTTCGTGGTGCCGCTCGCGTTCGTGAGCTGGCAGCCGGCGCTGTTCATCCTGGACCGGCCCGACCCGCTGGGGCTGCCCGGCTGGCTGCGCTACGCCGCGCCCCTGGCGGCCGCCGCCACCTTCGCCCTGGCGACGCTCGCCTGGCGGGCCGGGCTGCGCCACTACCGATCCACCGGGAGCTGATCATGACGGCACACGTGCCCGCGGCCGGCGGGACCCCCATCATCGAGGCCGAGGGCATCGGCCGGGACTTCACCCGGTCCGAGGGGCCGCTCTTCCGCCGGCGCCGCCGCACGGTGACCGCGGTCCGTGACGTGTCCTTCCGGGTGGCGGCCGGCGAGATCGTGGGGTACCTCGGCCCGAACGGGGCGGGCAAGAGCACCACCATGAAGATGCTCACCGGCATCCTCAGCCCGAGCGCCGGGCGGCTGCGGGTCACCGGACTGGAACCGGCGCGCCAGCGCACCCGGCTGGCCGCCCGGATGGGGGTGGTGTTCGGGCAGCGGACCACGCTGTGGTGGGACCTTCCGCTGCGGGACAGCCTCGCCCTCACCCGGCACATGTACCGGGTGCCGGCGCGCGACCACGCGCGCCGGCTGGCCGAACTGACCGAGATCCTGGAACTCGGGTCGTTCCTGGGGACTCCGGTGCGCCAGCTGAGTCTGGGACAGCGCATGCGCGGCGACCTCACCGCGGCGCTGCTGCACGACCCGGCGCTGCTGGTGCTGGACGAGCCGACGATCGGGCTGGACGTGGTCAGCAAGTCCACGATCCGGGAGTTCCTGCTGCGGCTGAACGCCGAACGCGGCACCACCATCCTGCTGACCACCCACGACCTGGGCGACGTGGAGCGGCTGTGCCGCCGGGTGATGGTCATCGACCATGGGCGCCTGGCCTTCGACGGCGACCTGGCCGCGCTGCGCGACAGCGCGCCGTCGCCCCGCACCCTGGTGGTGGACCTCGCGGCACCGGTGGAGCCGATCGAGGTGGCGGGCGCGCGGACCGTCCGGGTGCAGGGCGCCCGGCAGTGGCTGGAGCTGGCCGGAAATCCGGCGACGGTGATCGCGGAGGTCGCGCGCGGCTACTCCATCGCCGACCTCACCCTGCAGGAGCCGGACATCGAGGACGTGGTGGCGCGGCTCTACCGCCGGGAGCGGACCGCGCCCGAGCCGTCGGTCGGCTGAGTCGCCCGGGCGGAGCCGCGGTGGTCAGCGGGCGCGGCCGGCGGACGGCAGACCGCTGCCCTCCCAGCCCGCCACGCGCGTGGGGTCGAGATTGAGCACGTCCAGGGTGCTGCGGCCGGCGGACAGCGCGTCGAGGACCTGCTGTTCGCGGGAGACGACGTCCAGCGCGGCGGCGACGATGGCGCTCACGTGGGCGCGCGGCAGGCACACCGCGCCGTCGTCGTCGGCCACGATCCAGTCGCCGCCGCGCACGGGGACGGGGACCGGGTCGCCGGACATGAGCACCTCCTCGCCGACCGCTCCCCCGGCGTCGTGGCCCGGCTCGCGGGTGGAGACCCCGGTGCCCACGAGCGGGAGGCCGCAGCGGGCGACCGCGGCCACGTCGCGGACACAGCCGTCGACGACGATGCCGGCGATGCCGCGCAGCCGCGCGGCGACCGCGATGATGCCGTCGACGTATCCGTAGTCCGGGTCGCCGGCCGGGTCCACCACCAGCGCCGTACGCGGGGCGGCCTGCGCCACGGCGACGTGGACGGCGAGGTTGTCGCCCGGGACGCAGCGGACCGGCAGCGCCTGGGCCGCGAGGCGGGCGCCGGGCCACATCGGGAACAGGTGCGGTCCGAGCGGCCGGCCGCCGGACCTGGTCAGCGCCGCCGTGCCCATGGCCGTCAAGGTGTCCGCAAGCGCCACGTGAAGCCTCCCACTGTGCGTTCCGCGCGGTCGGGGCCGCCGTCCGCCGCGGCGGGCGCCCGGCCCGGGGCGTGGTACGCCCCGGGCCGGGCGGGAGTGTTCCCCGCGCGGCTCGATCCCCCAATACTCATGGGTAACTTTCCGGTGACGCAAGTCATCGGGCGGGAAAACCCGAAAAGCTTTCACATCACCCTTGGGGACCGGCCGCCCGCAACGCCGCCACGGCCGCCAGTGCGGTCCGGGCCGACGCGGCGTCGTGCACCCGGAACACCCGCGCGCCCTCCCACGCGGCGACCGCCAGCGTGGCCAGCGTGCCGGCGGCCCGCTCGGTGACCGGGGCGTCGAGGGTCTCGCCGATGAAGTCCTTGTTCGACACCGCGAGGAGCACCGGCCAGCCGGTGGCCACGAGCTCGCCCAGCCGCCGGCTCAGCTCCAGCGAGTGGTAGGTGTTCTTGCCGAAGTCGTGCGTGGGGTCCACGAGCACCCGGTCCGGCCGCACGCCCAGCCGCACCGCGCGTTCGGCCAGGCCGGCCACGGTCCGGCGGACGTCGTCGAGCACGTCGGCATAGCCCACCCGGTGCGGATCGGTGCGCGGGGCGAGCCCGCCACTGTGGCTGCACACCAGCCCGACGTCGTACTCCGCGGCGACCCGGGCCAGATCCGGATCGGCCCCGGCCCAGGTGTCGTTGATCAGGTCGACACCGGCCTCAGCGCACGCGCGCCCGACCTCGGCGCGCCAGGTGTCCACAGAGATGAGGGCGCCGGGGTGCCGGCGGCGCAGCTCGGTCACGAACGGCACGACGCGGCGGATCTCCTCCTCGACGGTGACCTCCGCGCCGTACCCGGCCTTGACCCCGCCCACGTCCACGATGTCGGCGCCGTCGCGCAGCGCCGTGGCCGCGGCCGTCAGCGCGGCATCGAAGCCGAACGTGGCACCGCGGTCGTAGAAGGAGTCGGGGGTGCGGTTGACCACCGCCATGACGGCGTACTCCCCCGGCCCGAACGCCCGGCCGCCCAGCCGGAGCACACCGGCCGGGGCCCCGGGGACGGGCCGAGCCGCCGCGGCGGCCGAACCGCCCCCGGGTCCGCGGGCCTCGTTCATCCGTCCCCCTCGTGCCGCACGGCCGGGGATCCGGCCGTGTCCACCTGGTGCCGTTCCTTGACCACCGAGAGGTGTTCCCACGTCTCGACGTAGGAGACGTCGGGGCAGCCGCGGATCGCCTCCAGTGCCTCCACGAGGGTCGGCCGGTCGGTGGCGGTGGCGCTGCCGACGATGTCGTAGCGCCCGAACCCGGTGGACACGAAGGACACTCCGGCCAGTGCGCCGAGCCGGGCCGCGATCGCCTCGGCGTCGCCGCGGCACCGCAGCCCGAACCCGAGGTGTTCGTTCGCACCCACGGCCGACGGTTCGATGAGCGCGGTGACGTGCACAACGCCCGCATCGATGAGCCGGACCACCCGCGACCGCGCGGCGGCCTGGGAGAGGCCGACGTTACGGGCGAGTTCGGCGTAGGACGCCCGTCCGTCGCGCTGCAGATGACCGATGAGCCGCCAGTCCAGCGGATCGATGGCGATCTCGCGCAGCGCCCGGACGCTGGAGTAGGCGTCCTTGACGATCGCGCCCGCCCGGAACACCTCCGCTCCGTGCACCCCGGGCAGGCCGCGCAGCGCGGCGAGTTCGGCGGCCAGTGCCGCGTCACCGCTGACCCGCACGTGCGCCACCGCCGGGAACCTTCCGGCGGTGAGCGCCGCGAACGTCACCGCCTCCCGGCGGCCCAGTTCTGCCATGACCGGCCGCACCGGGCCGGAAATCCGGAACGATATGTGACCGAATACCTCCATCCCCAGGACGCCGGCGTGCAGGACTCCCACGATCCGGATGGCCCCGGCGCCGATCAGGTGCCGCACCCTCGCCCGGACCGCCGTCCGGGAGAGTCCCACACCGTCGGCCAGTGCCTGGTACGTCGCTCTACCGTCCCCCTGCAGCGCCCGTACGAGCGCCGCATCGACCGCATCGAGCACGTTCAATGCCTTTCCATCCCATGACGGCACCCATGTCCCCCCGGGTGCCGCCCCCTCCTCCGGCCAGATCATGGCAGTTGTCGCGGCCGTTAACTACTGATCGCGAAAGAAACAACCCCGACTTTGGGCCACTATGGCCGGGGAACCCGACATCCGACGCCACAACCGCCCATAGCCGGCAGGGCGTCGGGGCGGCGTTCCGCCCAGGGGACGGAAGGGTACAGTTCGAACAACTCAGACAAAGCACGACACCGAGGTACGCATCATCGGCACCCCCTCGCGGTAGAGGTCCCTGTCTGATCGCCGCGGCGGGCCGGCCGCCCGGGCGGGGGCGCCCGGTGGGCCTGCGGCGCCTCGGCAGTGGGGGAAGCAGCCTCCGTGGCGCGCGACCGCGGAACCAGAAGGGGCAGCCATGGCCGAGGAACGGGCCCAGCGACGACGCGAGCGGCCGCGCGGCACGGGGCGCGCGCTGCTCTGGACGGTCGCCTCCGTTCCGGTTCCGGGCATCGCGCACCTGCGCATGGGACGCCGCTGGGCCGGTGGGACGATCCTCGGCTGCTACCTGCTGGCGCTCGGCGCGCTCGCCGCGCTGGCGGTGCACCTGGGCGGCGACCTGCGGCTCAGCATGCGTTTCCTGGTGCAGGAGCGCTGGCTCATCGCCGCCGGAGCCGCGGCCTTCGTGGTGTGCGTGCTGTGGATGACGGTGGTCGTGCACGCCTACGTCATCACCCGGCCCCCGCGCGCGCACTGGAGCAGGAGGTGGACGGCCGCGCTCGTGGTCACCGCCCTGTGCGTGGCGATCGCCGCCCCGGCCGCCGCGGTCATGCGCACCGCGCACACCGCCTACGACGCGCTGTCCTCGGTGTTCAGCGCCGACCGGGGCCGGCCCGTGGACGCCGCCGACCCCTGGGAGGGGCGGGACCGCGTCAACGTGCTGCTGCTCGGGGGCGACGCCGGGGACAACCGGTACGGCATGCGCACGGACAGCATGATGGTCGCCAGCATCGACGTGGAGTACGGCGACACGGTGCTCGTGGGCCTGCCCCGCAATCTGGAGAACGTGCCGTTCCCGGAGGGCACCGCGCTGGCCGAGCGCTATCCCGAGCCGCACGGGTTCGACGACCTGCTGAACGAGGTCTACCAGACGGTGGCCGACGATCCCGTCACCCTGGCCATCGACCCGGTGGCCGAGGACCCGGCGGCCGACACCCTGCGCCGGACCATCGGGTACGCCATCGGTGTCGACATCGACCACTACGCGCTCATCGACATGCGCGGATTCCAGGACCTCATCGACGCCATCGGCGGCATCGACGTGTACATCGACGAGCCCATCCCCTACGGCCTGGAGGGCGACGTCCTGGAGCCCGGCCCGCACCACCTCAACGGCTACGAGGCCCTGTGGTACGGCCGGAGCCGGGTGAACAGCGACGACTACACCCGCATGGGACGGCAGGGCTGCCTGATCAAGTACGTCGCCGAACAGGCCGACCCGGCCCGCGTCCTCACCAGCTTCCAGGAGCTGGCCGGCGCCACCAAACGCACCCTGCGGACCGACATCCCGCAGTCCAGGGTCATGCACTTCGTGGACCTCGCCGAACTCGTGGGCGAGGGCACGATGCGCAGCCTTCAGCTGTCACCGCCGCAGGTGAACACCGCCTACCCCGACTGGGCGGAGATCCGTGCCATGGTCGGCGAGGCGATCCAGGAGCAGGAGGACGCGCAGCGCACCGGCGCTCCCGACGAGACGGACGCGCTGCCGACCCCCGGGGCCTCGCCGTCGCCGTCCGCCCCGGACGACGGGCCGACGGAGTGGCAGGAGTACACCGGCCTGCCCGAGCCCTCCCCCAGCACCCCCGGCCGCCAGGTCGGCGACGAGGCCACCCCGCTCGACGCGCTCTGCCCCTGACCCGTGCGGGCCGGCCGGCCCGCACGGTCTCACGCCTCGAAGCGGCCGTACCGGCTGCGGTGGTACAGCAGCGGCCGTGAGTCGGTCCCGGCGTCGGCCTCCGCGCCGACGACCCGCCCGACCACCAGCCAGTGGTCGCCCACGGCGAGCACGTCGTGCCGCAGGCAGCGCACGTACCCCACGGCGCCGTGCAGCAGCGGCACCGCGCCCGGCCCCCGGAACCACCGGGTGGGCGCGGCGAAGCGGTCGACCCCCTTCGCCGCGAACCTGGACGCGACGTCGCGCTGGTGCTCGTGCAGGATGTTCACCGCGAACGTCCGCGAGTCGCGCAGGCCCGGCCAGGACCCGGAGCGGGCGTCGATGTAGAACGACACCAGCGGCGGGTCGAGGCTGACGCTGCTGAAGGACGTGGCGGTCAGCCCCACCGGGCCGTCGCCCGGATCGGCGGTCACGACCACGACCCCGGCCGCGTGCGAACCGAGGACCCGGCGGAACAGGTCGGGCGGCACGTTCGATTCCGCCGGCTGCGCGCCGCCGGGCTCCGCGCCGCCGGGCCGCGCACCGTTCGCGGCCTGCTCCCGCGCCCCGGCTTCCGCCGCCTGGCCGGTTCTGGATCCCGCCATCGGCCATCCACGCACTGTGCGCCTCCGTCTCCCGCTCGCGACTGCCGTCTCCTCGGGGGTAGCCGCCCCGCCGCGCCGGGTATTCCCCGTGGCGGCGAGTGACGCACGTCCCATCGGGAACGGTTGACGGGGGCGGTGGCGGTACTCGTCAGACCGAGGCGACCGGCGGACCGCGTCGAAGTCGCGCCGAGCCGTGCCTGCTCGCGGCCCGGCTCCGCATCGCCGCGGCCATCAAAAAAACGCGGCACAGTTTGCGGCATGGAGATGAAGCCGAGCAGGACCGTGCCCGTCGACGGAGACGCCATCCGCACGGCCGAGGCCGCCCGCCACCCGGAGACACCGGAGCGCCGCGCGTTGGCGGAGCCGGTCGAGCCGCCGCCGGGAGAGCCGGGCGCGCCCCTGTCCGCCCTCGTCGCGGCCGGCCGAGCCGCCGTGGCCGACCGCCTCCTGGAGCACTCCCCCCTCACGGACCGAGTGATGCGCGACGACATCATCGCCCTTGACCGTGCCGAAGTGCCGGAGGATATGGGCTCGCTCTCCTTCACCACCATGACGATGGCGGCCACCGGCCTGCGGGCAGGCCCCGGCTCTCCGGCCCGACGTGGCTGAACCGCGCGAATGCCGGAACACCCGGTGCGGCTCACCGGTCATCCCCCTGCCGGCGGCGCCCTGCCGTCCGGCACCGGGTGGTCCGCACGTCCCATAAAGTCACGGCATGCGGAGCTGGGTGCGAGGACTGGTCGGAACCACGGCGGCGGTGGCCATCGCCGCCGCGGGCGTGTACGTGGGCGGGCCGTGGCTGCTGGAGCGGACCGGGCTGGGCGAGACCGCGCTGCCGTGGGGGCCCGAGTGCGCGGTGCGGCTGGGGTCGGAGACGGCCGGGCTGACGCTGGAGGAGGCCCGCCGCGCGACCACGGCGGTGGCGCTCGAAGCGCGCGGGGACGGCAGCGCGGTCCCGGAGGCCGACACCGCCGGAATCGATCCGGCCGTGCTCGACCGGCTGCGCGAGGGTCCCGCGGGCGACCCCGGTCCGGTGCTCACCTGCCGGGCGGCACCCGCCGACGGGCTGGCGGCCGAGGAGCTGACCGAATCCGGCCTCACCCCGCGGGCGGAACGGGTGCGCACCGCGATGGCCGAGGTGTTCGGGGAACAGAGCCTGGGCGGGTTCGAACCCGGCGGCGTCTCCGACGGGCACGGCTCCGACTCCGCGCACTACGACGGCCGCGCGATCGACGTGTTCTACCGGCCGGTCGACGAGGAGAACCGGCGGGCCGGCTGGCTGCTCGCGCACTGGCTGGTGGCCCACGCCGACGAGCTGGACCTGGCCGTGGTCATCTTCGACGACCGCATCTGGTCCGCGTCGTTCTCCCAGGTCGGCTGGCGCCCCTACGTTTCCGGCGACACCGGCAACGACATCCTGCAGCACCGCGACCACGTGCACGTCGACGTCCAGCGCGGCGAAGACGGCGCGGCCTGACCGCCACGGCGGCCTGGGTGAACGGCCGCGCCGCCCGGTCTCCCCCGATCAGGGGGGCACTGGCCACCACCGCCGGGAACGGCTACGTTGCCAGTCGTGCCTGACATCGATCACGACTTCCTCGCCCTGCCCCTGCGCCCCCTCGCCGACGCGGCGCTGCAGCGCGCCCGCGACCTCGGCGCCGACCACGCCGACTTCCGGCTCGAACGCGTCCGCGGCCAGCGGCTGCGGCTGGCCGACGGCACGGTCGAGACGGCGGCGGACACCGAGACCCTGGGGTTCGCCGTACGGGTGGTCCACAACGGCACCTGGGGGTTCGCCGCGGACACCGTGCTGACGCCGGAGGCCGCCGCTGCGGTCGCGGAACGCGCCGTGCAGGTGGCCAGGGTCGCCGCCGAGCTGAGCACGGATCGCATCGAACTCGCGCCGGAGCCGCCGCACGCCGACGCCACCTGGGTCTCCGCCTACGAGATCGACCCGTTCACCGTCCCGGTGCACGAGAAGGCCGCCCTGCTGGCCGACTGGAGCCGCCGGCTGCTGGCCGATCCGCGGGTCGACCACGTGGACGCCGACCTGCTGCAGGCCAAGGAGCAGAAGTTCTACGCCGACACCGCGGGCACCGTCACCACCCAGCAGCGGGTCCGGCTCGCGCCCGAGGTCGAGGTGGTGGCCGCTCGCGACGGGCGGCTGGAGAGCATGCGCACACTCGCGGCTCCGGCCGGCCGGGGGTACGAGTACCTGCCGACCGTGGCGGCGGAGCTGGCCGAGTTGCCCGAGCTGCTGGCCGAGAAGCTGGCCGCGCCCAGTGTCGAGCCCGGGAACTACGACCTCGTCATCGACCCGTCCAACCTGTGGCTGACGATCCACGAGTCCATCGGCCACGCGACCGAACTCGACCGCGCGCTCGGCTACGAGGCGGCGTTCGCGGGCACCACCTTCGCGACCGTCGACCAGCTCGGCACGCTGCGCTACGGATCGCCGATCATGAACGTCACCGGTGACCGCACCGTGGAGCACGGGCTGGCCACGATCGGCTTCGACGACGAGGGCGTGGCGACCTCCGCGTTCGACCTCGTCCGCGACGGCGTCCTGGTCGGCTACCAGCGCGACCGGCGGATCTCGGCCGCGCGCGGCTACCAGGAGTCCAACGGCTGCGCGTTCGCCGACTCCCCGCACACGATGCCGATCCAGCGCATGGCGAACGTGTCGCTGGCCGCGGACCCGGCCGGCCCCTCCACCGAGGGCCTGATCAGCGGGGTCGAGCGCGGCATCTACATCGTCGGCGACCGGAGCTGGTCGATCGACATGCAGCGCTACAACTTCCAGTTCACCGGGCAGCGCTTCTACCGGATCGAGAACGGCCGGCTGGCCGGCCAGGTGCGCGACGTCGCCTACCAGGCCACCACCACCGAGTTCTGGAACTCCATGGCCGCCCTCGGCGGCCCGCAGACCTACGTGCTCGGCGGGTCCTTCATGTGCGGCAAGGGCCAGCCCTCGCAGACCGCCGCGGTGAGCCACGGCTGCCCGAGCGCCCTGTTCGAGAACGTGCGGGTCCTCAACACCGTCCAGGAGGCCGGACGGTGACCGGTCTCCGCACGGCGGGCGCCGGGCGGCGGCCGGCACCGTCCCCGCGCCCTGGCGCCCCGGCCATGCAGGCTCCCCATCCCACCACCGCCGCCGCCGCGGCGGGCGCGATCGAGAGGTACACCCCGTGAGCCAGTCCCTGTCCGCCCAGGCCACCGTCGAGCGCGTGCTCGGCCTGTCCCGTGCCGACGCCACCATGGTGCTGGTGAGCGAGACCGGCACGGCGAACCTGCGCTGGGCCGGCAACTCGCTGACCACCAACGGCGTCACCCGTGGCCGTGAGGTCACGGTGATCGCACTGCACGAGACCGATGGCGGCACCGCGGCCGGGGTGGTGCGGCGCAGCGGGCTGCGGGACGACGAACTGGCCGACCTGGTGCGCGCCGCCGAGACCGCGAGCCGGGAGGCGGCGCCGTCGGCCGAGGGCCGGCCGCTCGTCACGCCGGAGGAGGCCGCCCCGGGCGGCGACTGGGACGCCCCCGTGCCCACCACCGGCATCGAGGTGTTCACCGACGTCGCTCGCGACCTGGGACGCGCGTTCCGGAGCGGCACCGCGAACGGCACCCGGCTGTACGGGTACGCCGAGCACGAGGTCACCTCGACCTTCCTCGGCAGCTCCACCGGGCTGCGGCTGCGCCACGACCAGCCCACCGGGACCCTTGAGCTGAACGCCAAGTCGGGGGCCGAGGGGGCGGCCGGCGGCCACTCCACCTGGGCGGGGCGGGCCACGCGGGACTTCACCGACGTGGACGTCGACGCGCTGGCGGCCGAACTGGACCGGCGGATCGGGTGGGCGCGACGCCGGGTGGAGCTGCCGGCGGGCCGGTATGAGACGCTGCTGCCGCCCGAGGCGGTCGCCGACATGATGATCAATCTGTACTGGTCGGCGGGGGCGCGCGACGCGCAGGAGGGCCGGACGGCCTTCTCCGGGCCGCGCGGTGGCACCCGTATCGGCGAGCGCATCGCACCGCTGCCGCTGACGCTGCGCAGCGATCCGGCCGAGCCGGGGCTGGAGTGCGCGCCGTTCGTGCTGGCAGGAGCGCCCGGCCGGCGCAGCACCGCCTTCGACAACGGGCTTCCGCTGGGCCGCACGGACTGGATCTCGGACGGCCGCCTGAGCGCGCTGTGCCAGACCCGGCACTCCGCCGACCGCACCGGGCAGCCGGTCACCGCGCACACCGACAATCTGGTGCTGGAACAGCCGGGTAGCACCGCGACGCTGCCGGAGATGGTGGCGGCCACCGAGCGCGGGCTGCTGGTGACCTGCCTGTGGTACATCCGCACGGTGGACCCGCAGACGATGCTGCTGACCGGGCTGACCCGGGACGGCGTCTACCTGGTGGAGGACGGCGAGGTCACGGCCGCGGTGAACAACTTCCGGTTCAACGAGTCCCCGGTGGGGCTGCTCGCCCGGGCGAGTGAGGTCGGCGCGACCGTTCCCGCGCTCTCGCGCGAGGACGGCTCGTACTTCTCGCGCACCGCCATGCCTCCGGTGCGCGTTCCGGACTTCAACATGTCCACGGTGAGCCGGGCGTCCTGAGCCGCCTTCAGGCCGCGGCGTCCCGGCCGCCGCGGCCTGGAGGCGCCGGGCGGCCGGGCATCGCGGCGCGGACGTGACTCAAATACAGGCTTTTCCGACTCTCTTAGTAGGTTATACTGGCCGCACGTTCCCCTAACTGGCCTCCGGTGGGAGCGTCCCGGCGCCGTCTGTGCGGGTACGGCGCCGGTGGTGGCCGCGTCGCGCGACACAGCGCGGGCGCGCGGCGCGGCCCTCCCCTTCCCGCAGCGGGCCACCGCCGAACGGCCACGCCCGGTCAGTTCTCCAGCCGGAACCCCACCTTGAGCCCGACCTGGAAGTGCGCGATCTCGCCGCCTTCGATGCTGCCGCGGACCTCGGTCACCTCGAACCAGTCCAGTTCCCGTAGGGTGGCCGCGGCGCGCGCGATCCCGTTGCGGATGGCCGGCTCCACCCCCTCGGGCGAACTGCCGACGATCTCGGTCACCCGGTAGACGTGGTTCACCATGGCGTTCCTCCTGTTCGCGAGCCGGAGTCGCACCCCGGATGTGCGCGCTTGCGGACTTCCGGCGCCGTGTTCTCGCCGTTCCCGCTCCGGCGCGGGATGAACTCCGCGTCCCCGACAGAGGCAAACCGGTTTTGACCCCCGATTGATCAGAGCGCGGCCCGGTCTTGGCATGGCATTTTCCCGGAAACCACGGTGATAGCTCCGGATTGATGGCGGTTCAGGACCAATGGCCGCCAAAGCGTGGGACTCTCCCGAGATCACGTCGTAACAGACTCTTGACGTATACGGGGGATCGGCAGTGTACATTGGGAATCAGCGCTTCGGTCCCCCGTCGAAGCGCGGAGCCGGTGTTTCGAGCCCCCGTCGGAACACCGTGCGCGACGTCGGGTGGTTTGCCCCCGTAGCCACCCGGCGTCGCTTTTTTGTGGGCGGAATCCTTCTTGACCATTCCTTGCCGTGCAGCGGATCCGGCCGGACAGCAGGTGAACAATGCACAACGATCACGAGGGCGGTATCACGGCTGCCGGGGGCGAAACCGAACCTCCCCGGTGTTCCCGGAAAGGCTGTCACCGGTCCGCGAGCTGGGCGCTCGTCTGGAACAACCCGAAAGTGCACACCCCGGACCGCCGGAAGACCTGGCTGGCCTGCGACGAGCACCGGGCCTACCTCTCGGAGTTCCTGGAGATCCGCGGCTTTCTCCGGGAGACGGTGCCGTTCGAGGACTTCACCGGATGAACCGGCGCACGCCGCCGCGCGGGCGGGTGCCCGATTCCGCCGGTATCGACGGTCCCGGCCGGCACGGAGCCGGAATGCGCGCCTGAGTGCGGACACCGGGTGCGCCCCGGTGCCCGCCCGGCGCTCGTCGTGGAACGGGCGCTCCATCGCCTAGGCTGCCCCGCGTGACCTCCACCGCACTGCGTCGCGCCCTCACCGAACCGGGCCCACCACCGCTGCCGGAGCGTGCGGCCGCCCTTCTGGAGGAGCTGTCCGCCCCGCCGCGGCTCGCGGCGCACCTGCGCGCCGTGCACGCCGCGGCGTGCCTCCTCACCGACGCCGTGGCCCTCGGATACCCGGAACCGGCCGTCGACCGCGAAGCCGTGCTGTTCGGGGCGGCCGTCCACGACATCGGCAAGACCGTGCACGTCGGCGAGTTGTCCGCACCCGGCTCGGCGCACGAGCAGGCGGGGTACGAGTTGCTGCTCGCCCACGGCATCGAGGAACGGCTGGCGCGGTTCGCCCGGACCCACGCCGACTGGCGGCGGCCGGGAATCGGCATCGAGGACCTGCTGGTCAGCGTGGCCGACAAGGTGTGGCGCGGAAAGCGGGTCGACGACCTGGAGCGGTTGCTGGTCGACCGCCTCACCGGGCCGGGGCGCGAGCCATGGCGGGTGTTCGTGCACCTGGACGACGTTCTGCAGGCGATCGCCGCCGGGGCCGACGAGCGGCTGGCGTTCCAGAACCGGCACCCCGTGGCGGGGTGAGCGGCGTTACGGCCGGCGGCCGGCGGCTAGCGCGGAGTCCCCCGGCCGCGACGGTGGTCGGCGGCGCGGAATGCGGCGCGGGCCCGGGCGAGGGCCTCGGGGGTGTCGCAGTCGAAGGCGGAGCGGTCGTCGGGGTCGCGGGCGGCAAGCAGGGCGGGACGCAGCGGGCTGAGCAGGCCTCGCAGCGACGCGCCCGTGTAGCCGACCAGCGCGGCGCGGAGCGTGGCGGTGTGCCACACGCCCAGCAGCCACTGGGGGCGCCCAGCGGGGTCGAGCAAGGCCGCCCCGGCGTAGCCGCGTGCGGCCAGCCGCAGCCGGGTGACGTCGGCGCCGGTGACGAACGGCAGGTCACCGGCGAGGAGGGCGAACCACGGAGACTCCACCTCGGCCATTCCGGCACGCAGGGCGGGGATGGGCCCGGCGCCTGGTGGGTCCTCCCGGACGTAGCGGGCGGGTGGCCGCTCGCGGGCCGGGCCGACCACGACGAGCAGCCGGGCGTCCCGGACGGCCGCGGCGACGCGTTCCAGGAGCGAACTTCCGCCGACGTGCAGTGCGGGCTTGTCCACCCCGCCCATGCGCCGGCCCGCGCCTCCCGCGAGGACGACGGCGTCGAAGGGTTCGGGCTGGGTCATACGGACACCTCCGGTCAGGCGCTCCCTCAAGCATGGCACCGCCCCTGCCGCGTCGGGAGCGCAGGGGCGGTGCGGCGGGCGGGGCGCGACGATGACGGTCGCGGCGTCTTGGCGGGCGCCGCCCGGCTGCGGGCGGGGCCCGAAACGGTCCGGCTCCCCGCGGCCATGGGGTGGCGCGGCGGGATCGTGGGCACGGAGTCCGGAACATGGGGCGGGGCGGCCGTTCCCGCGGCGGGCGGAACGGCGGCCACCGGCGGTGACGGGGTTCGGCGCGGCGGTACGCCGCTAGCCCCCGGCGCGCAGCAGCCGTTCCAGGAAGGACCGGTAGGCGCGCAGGGTCAGGCGCAGTTCTTCGGTGTCGCGCCCGGCGTCATCGCCACGCTCGGCAAGAGCGCGGCGCTGGTCGGCGAGCGCTGCGGTGAGAATGTTGAGGACGTCGCCGACGAGGCGGTCGGCGTCCTGGACCGAAGCGGGCGGATCGTCCACGAAGTCGCTCTGCAACTCGCGCCACCGCTGCCGCAGCCGGTCCACCTCCGCGGCGGGAAACGGCGCCTCCTGCTCCTCGGCTTGCTCCGCGGCGGACGCGCCGGCCGCATCGCGCTCGGGTGCGGCCCGGTGCGGCTCCCAGTCCCCGGCCGTGCGGATCTCGTCGCGCTCCGCAGCCGCTCGGGCTGATCCCCGCTCCGCAGCCGTTCCTGGCGGCCGGGCGGGCTCACGGGGTTCCGGGTGCCCGAAGCCGGGCGCGCCGTCGTCGCGGTCGTGCGGCGGCGAAGTCGCCCGGAGCGGCTCCGGGGCGTCCTCGTCCGCGGCCAGGGCGTCACCCTCCAGGGGCCGGCGGGTGCGGGCGGCCTGGCTGCGCAGCTTCTCGGAGTGCCGGAAGTTCCAGCGCGCCTCGCGCCGGCTCGCCAGCAGGTCGTCCGGGGGCCGGGCCGCACGGGCGGGTGGGGTCGTCCGCTCGCGGGTCTCGCGGGGAGCGCCGTCCCCGGAGTCGCGGCCGGAGCCGGTGTCTCTCGCCTCGGCGGGCCGGGAGTCGGTGGGTCGGGGATCGTGGGACGCACGGGGGGCGTCGGCGGGCAGGTTCACTGGTGCCTCCTGGGCGGGGACGGGGCGGCGCGACCGCGCACCGGCGCGCTCAGCGCGCCGACGGCGGATCCGGCCGCGCCGGGGATCCTCGGGAGCCCACCGCCTGCGGAACGGCCGCCCGGTCCCCCGGCGAGGCCGGAGCGGGTCTCTCCAGGAGCCGGATGAGGAGCGTCCGGTAGCGCACCAGCGCGACCCGGAGCTCCTCCGTGCGCGGCGGGTCCGCGCCAGGCGCCAGGACGGCGCGCGCGGCCCGGTAACCGGCGACGACCTCCGGACGTTCCACGGAGAGCGCCGCGACGGCCTGCTCGGGGCTGCGCACGGGGTACCCGCGGTCGCTCATCAGCCCGGCCAGCAACCGGTCCGCCGCACGCACCGCCTCGGCGGGGGAATCGACGAACCGTTCCTGAATTGCGGCCCAGTTCCGCATGTATTCCTGCCGAACCGCCTCGGAAAGCGGCCGGGGGCGAAGTTTCGCGTACCGTTTCTCCCGCTGGACGAGTTCCCGCTCGGCGGCACGCCGATCCTGCGCGTGCTCGACCTCCCAGTCGTATTCCGCGCCGAATTTTCGCCGCAGGTGCCGGCTGCGCTGGATGGGCGCGAGGACGAGCACGATGGCGCCGGCGATGAGAAGCAGAGCGAGGGCGCCGAGAACGCCGATCGTCAGGGCCGGGTTCATGGAGTCTCCTGAAGGGCTGTGGAGCCGGACGGACGCACGCCTCACGGCGTTCGGGGCTCCGGAATCAGGGGTGCCCCGCCGAATAGCCGTGAAACCCATGAATCTCAGCTTTCGCAGCGCGTTTACATAATTGCTGTTCAGGAGCCGGGGATTTATTGTGGAGACCTCGATTAATACGGATTCACCGGCGAACTCAGCGCGGCATAATGCGCTCGGCGGGATATCCGAAAACCGGTTGCGGGGCCGTGGACACGCCCGGTCCGGGCTCAGTTCGGGCCGCCGGGCGGCGCGATGGCCGATGTGGGGGTGGGTGTCGCCGAAGTGGGACTGGACGAGCATCGCCGCCTCCGATTCCTGGGCCGGTACACTCCCAGTCTTCGTGCGGTCCGGGCGCGGTCGCCAACCGGATCCGGGGCTTGTGGAAAACCCCGCCGTGGTCCGCCCTCTCGGTGCTCACGCGTCCGGGCGCTCCGGCAGCAGGCACAGGGCGTGCATGCGTGCCCGGTCCACGTGGGCGGCGCAGTGCGGACAGTTCGCCGCCCAGCGGTGCGGCTTGAGGTTCCCGCCGAAGAACGGCAGTGCGCCCTCGGGGACGACCGCGGTGACGCGGCGGCCACAGACGCGGCACCGCCAGCCGCGCACCACCTGGGCCAGCACGACGCCGGCCAGGTCCGGCGGCGGGTCCGCCGGACCGAGCACCGCCCGCTCCGGCCACACGGCGACGTAGCGCAGCGACCGGCCGCGCCAGCGCACCAGCGCCGGGCGGCAGCGTGCGCCGAACTCGGTCCCGGCCAGAACGGCGGCCGGGTCTTCACCGGACACCGCGGCGTCCGGCACGGTCGAGACCGCCTCGATCACGACCTCGACCTCACCGAGGACGACCTTCAGCACGCCCGCGCACCTCCCCGGCGTCTCCGGCGTTTAGCCCGGACACGGCGCCACCGGCGGACCCCTCCCCCAGGGATCCGCCGGCGGCCGTCCTCATGCGCCGTACTCATTCAGCCCTTGACGCACACCACCTGCCGGAGGTGCGCGACCACTTCCACGAGGTCGGACTGTGCCGCGATCACCTGCGACAGGTCCTTGTAGGCGGCCGGGATCTCGTCGATGACGCCGGGGTCCTTACGGCACTCCACGCCCTTGGTCTGCTCCACCAGATCGGCCTGGGTGAAGGTCTTGCGGGCCTTGTTGCGGCTCATCCGGCGGCCCGCGCCGTGCGAGGCGGAGTTGAAGGAGTCGGGGTTGCCCAGCCCGCGGACGATGTAGGTGCCGGTGGCCATGGAGCCCGGGATGATGCCCAGGTCGCCCTTGCCGGCCCGGATGGCGCCCTTGCGGGTGACCAGGACGTCCACGTCGTCGTAGCGCTCCTCCGCCACGTAGTTGTGGTGGCAGGAGATCCACTCGTCGAAGAGGACCCGTGGGAACTCCCGGCGCACGACGTCGCACGCCAGGCCCATCATGATGTCGCGGTTACGGCGCGCGTAGTCCTGCGCCCAGAACAGGTCCCGGCGGTACTCCGCCATCTCGGGGGTCCCGGCGATGAACACCGCGAGGTCGCGGTCCGGCAGGTCCTGGTTGTGCGGCAGCTTGCGGGCGCGCTCGATGTGGTACTCGGCGAGCTCCTTGCCGATGTTGCGCGATCCCGAGTGCAGCACCAGCCAGACGGCGCCCTCATCGTCGAGGCACACCTCCAGGAAGTGGTTGCCGCCGCCCAGGGTGCCCATCTGGCGCCCGGCGCGCTCGCGGAGCTGGCGCACCTTGGGGGCCAGGTCCGCGAAACGGTCCCAGAACTCGCTCCAGCCCGCCGTCTTCAGGCCGTGCACCCGGCGCGGGTCCACCGGCGTGTCGTGGGCGTTGAAGCCGACCGGGATCGCCGCCTCCAGCCGCGAGCGCAGCCGCCCGAGGTCGTCCGGCAGGTCCTCGGCGGTCAGGGTGCTGCGCACCGCCGTCATGCCGCACCCGATGTCGACGCCGACCGCCGCAGGCGACACGGCGTCGCGCATGGCGATGACCGAGCCGACGGTGGCGCCCTTGCCGTAGTGCACGTCCGGCATCACGGCGAGGCCGTGGACCCAGGGCAGCGTGGTGACGTTGCGGAGCTGGTCCATGGCCGCCTTCTCGACGGTCCGTGGGTCGGCCCACATCCGGATCGGAACGCGGACACCGGGGGTCTCGGTGTACGGCATGAGCCACCTCCCTGTTCACAGCCACTGCCCGGGCCGAACGCCTTGGAACGTGCCGCCGGGAGCCACGCGCTCGCGCGCCGCATGGCGGCCCCCGGGCACAGGGGGGACGCACCGGCGCCGCGCACTCGTGCGGCGCTTCCGGATCGACACCGCGGCGGGACCGCCGCGCCCGTCTATGACGCCAGAGCGGCACGACCGGTTGCAACCGATTTACCCGGACCACCAAGGCGATCCGCGCCCCGCGGGCCGCGCTCCGGCGGCGGGCGGCTCAGCCGCCGATCGCCGACATCGGGCGGGCCGGCTGGAGGAAGCTGGGGTCGTCGATGCCGTGACCGGGCAGTTTGCTCGCGACGGCGGCCCGCCACCGCTCCGCTATCCGCTCGTCGGAGGCGCCATCGCGCAGCAGCGACCGCAGGTCGGACTCCTCGCGGGCGAACAGACAGTTGCGGATCTGGCCGTCGGCGGTGAGACGGACCCGGTCGCAGGCCCCGCAGAACGGCCGGGTGACCGATCCGATGACACCGACCCGCGCCGGGCCCCCGTCGACGAGGAACAGTTCGGCCGGTGCGCTGCCCCGCTCGGCGGAGTCGGCCGGGGTGAGGTCGAACTCGGCGCTCAGGCGGTCCAGGATCTCATCGGCGGTGACCATGTTCTCGCGGCGCCAGCCATGCTGGGCGTCCAGCGGCATCTGCTCGATGAACCGCAGCTCGTAGCCGTTCTCCAGGCAGTACCGCAGCAGGGCGGGCGCCTCGGCGTCGTTGACACCCCGCATGAGCACCGCGTTCACCTTGACGGGGGTGAGCCCGGCCGCGGCGGCGCCGGCCAGCCCCTCCAGCACGTCGGGAAGCCGGCGCCGGCGGGCCAGCCGCTCGAAGACGTCGGGCCGCAGCGTGTCGAGCGAGACGTTGACCCGGTCCAGCCCGGCCTCCGCCAGCGCCGGCGCCACCCGCGCCAGGCCGATCCCGTTGGTGGTCAGGGCGGTGT
The DNA here is from genome assembly GCF_042664915.1 of Marinactinospora rubrisoli. NCBI lineage: Bacteria > Bacillati > Actinomycetota > Actinomycetes > Streptosporangiales > Nocardiopsidaceae > Marinactinospora > Marinactinospora rubrisoli. Next base: position 189,914 of record NZ_JBHTBH010000005.1, on the reverse strand, counting down.
GCGGACGGGGGGCCAGGGCGGTCGCCGCCGCGACGATCCCGGCGAGCCCGCGCCGCAGCAGGGGCTCCCCTCCGGTGAAACGCACCTCGCGGATCCCGAGCATCTCGACGCCGATCCGGACCACCCGGTCGACCTCGTCGTCGGTGAGCAGCTCGGGCTTGGGCAGCCAGTCCAGCCCCTCCGGCGGCATGCAGTACGAGCAGCGCAGATTGCAGCGGTCCGTGAGCGAGACCCTCAGGTCCGTGGCCACTCTGCCGTGCGAGTCGGCGAGCATGGGCGTCACCTCCATGGTCGCGGCGGGCAACCGCGGTCGTGGCGCCGGAAGCGTCCGGGCCATCACTCCAGCCTAGAAGACGGTGCCGAGCGGCCCCGGAACGAGGGGCCTCCGCTCCGTACACCGGCCGCCCACGGCGGGCGGCGGGCGGCCGGTGTACGCTGCGGTCGGTGACGAGGAGGTGGCGCATGGTGCGGATGCGGGAGTGGAGTCTGCCCGGCGGGCCGAACGGCTCGCGGCGCCTGGCGGCGCGCGCGTGGGCGGCCGAGTCCGGCGAACCGCGCTGGCTCGCCGTGCTGGTGCACGGCTACGGCGAGCACATCGGGCGCTACCGGCACGTGGCGGAGTACCTGTGCGCGCACGGCGCGGTGGTCTACGGCCTGGACCATCAGGGCCACGGCCGCTCGGAGGGCGAGCGAGTGCTCATCGAGGACTTCACCGACGTGGTGACCGACGTCCACCGGGTGGTCGCCCAGGCGCGTACCGCCTACCGCACGATCCCGCTGGTGCTCGTGGGTCACTCGATGGGCGGCCTCATCGCCGCCCGGTACGCCCAGCTGTATCCCGCCGATCTCGCGGGGCTGGTGCTGTCCGGCCCGGTGCTGGGCCGCTGGCGGTCCGCCGAGGATCTGCTGACGTACCAGGAGATCCCCGACACCCCGATCGACCCGGGCACCCTGTCGCGCGACCCGTCGGTGGGCGAGGCGTACGCCGCCGACGATCTCGTCTGGCACGGCCCGTTCCGGCGGCCCACGCTGCAGGCCATCGTCACCGAGCTGGCCCGGATCAACGACGCCGGTACAGTGGGGCCGCTCCCGCTGCTGTGGCTGCACGGCTCCGACGACCGGCTGGTGCCGCTCGCCGACTCCGCCACCGGCATCGCCCGCCTGGCCGGCTCCGACGTGACGGCCCGGATCTTCCCGGGCGCCCGCCACGAGGTGTTCAACGAGACCGACCGCGACGAGGTGCTGTCCGAGGTCGTCCGGTTCGCCGAGCGGGTGACGGCCGCCTCCGGACCCCGGCCGCACTGACCCGTCACCGGTGCCGCCGGACGGCGGCCCCTACATCGGCGGTGTCCATAGTCCATCGATGGGACGCCGCGAGGATCCCGCTCGTGTGGGAACACCGGGACGCCCACCTCGATTGATCCGCCGCGCCACCGGACGAACGGGCCGTCGCGGCCGGGGGGCCGCCCGCTCGGAACCGCCGCCACGCATCCCCGTTGGCCGTTGACCCGCCGGTGCGAACGCCTCGCGCGCCCGGCCGCACTTGGCGGCACGGACGCGCGAGGGGGTCGCGCGTGGGCCGGTCAGCCGCGTCGCCCAGCGGCCTCCTCTCCGGCCTCCTCGCCCGCGGCGACGGGAGCGGCGGGACGGCGCCGCCCCCGCAGGAAGCGGACCACCGGCCACAGCACCAGCACCGCGACGATCACGTACACGCCGACGGTCAGCGGCGAGCCGATCAGCCCGGTGAGGTCACCGTCGCTGATCTGCAGCGCGCGGCGCAGCTGGAGCTCCGCCATGGGACCGAGGATGGTGCCGATGATGACCGGGATCACCGGCAGTCCGAACCTGCGCATCATGAACCCGAGCCCGCCGAGGAGCAGCAGCAGGACGAGATCCAGGGCCGAGGCGTTCACCGCGTACATGCCGAGGCTGGCGAAGAACAGGATGCCCGCGTACAGGTACGGCCGCGGGATGTGCAGCAGCCGCGCCCACATCGGCGCCAGCGGCAGGTTGAGGACCAGCAGCATGGCGTTGCCGATGAACAGGCTCGCGATCAGCCCCCACACCAGCTCGGGCTCGCGTTCGAAGAGCAGCGGCCCGGGCTGCAGGCCGTACTGCTGGAAGGCCGTGAGCATGACCGCCGAGACCGCCGTGGTGGGCAGCCCGAGGGTGAGCATCGGGACCAGCACGCCGGCGGCCGAGGCGTTGTTGGTGGCCTCCGGCCCGGCGACGCCCTCGATGGCGCCCGACCCGAACTCGTCGCGGTGCTTGGAGAGCCGCCGTTCCAGCATGTACGACAGAAAGGTGGGCAGTTCCGAGCCGCCGGCCGGCAGCGCCCCGAACGGGAAGCCGATGACGCTGCCGCGCAGCCACGGCTTCCAGGACCGCTTCCAGTCATCGCGCCCCATCCACACCCGGCCGACCGGGATGACCTCGGCCGGGGTACGGCGCAGCCGGGACGCCACCCACAGCGCCTCGCCGACCGCGAAGATGCCGACCGCCACGATCACCACGTCGATGCCGTCGGCGAGCTGCGGGATGCCGTAGCTGAGCCGGGACTGGCCGGTGGTCGGGTCGAGGCCGATGAGCCCGATGGCCAGGCCGATCCCGAGGGAGGCGAAGCCCCGGACCCGGGAGGAGCCGAGCACCGAACAGGCCGCCACGAAGGCCAGCAGCATCACCGCGAAGTACTCGGGCGCGCCGAAGGTCAGTGCGAGGCCGACCATGACGGGTGCGAGGAACACGACTCCGACCGTGCCGATGGTCCCGGCCACGAAGGAGCCGATGGCGGCGGTGGCCAGCGCCTGGGCGGCCCGCCCGCGCTTGGCCATCCTGTTGCCCTCGACCGCCGTGATGACGGACGCCGCCTCGCCGGGGGTGTTGAGCAGGATCGCCGTGGTGGACCCGCCGTACATGCCGCCGTAGTAGATGCCGGCGAACATGATGAACGCCCCGACGGGGTCCAGTCCGTAGGTGAGCGGCAGCAGCAGGGCGACGGCCATGGCCGGCCCGATCCCGGGCAGCACACCGATCGCGGTGCCCACCGCCACGCCGAGCAGGGCGTACAGCAGGTTCACGGGGCTGAGCGCGGTGCCGAAGCCCTGGAGCAGATTGTCGATGGTCTCCAGCATCAGATCACTCCGGTGAACGGGCCGGCCGGCAGCCAGATGCCCATCGCGCCGAACAGCAGGTGGCTGCCGGTGGACAGCGCCACCGAGATCAGCGGGTCGCGGATCCAGTGCCGGCTGCCGAGCGCGAACGCCGAGCCCCAGAACAGCAGGGCGCCGGAGATGATCCAGCCCGCGGTGTCGATGAGCGCGGCGTTGACGAGGAACGCTCCGGCCAGCAGTGCCACGGTCCGCCAGTCGCTGCTGGCCGTGGGGTCGACGTCCTCGCCGTCCTCGGCGGCGCCGCGACCGCCGCGCAGCACGTCGATGGCGAGCACGGTGGCGACCACGATGAGCAGCACCCCGACCGCCACCGGCACGGCCGCCGGGCCGACCGGTCCGCGCTGGGCGCCGCCGGTCTCCAGCCCGGCGGCGTCGACGAGGACCAGCGCGGCCACGAGGTAGAGGAACCCGGCGACACCGAGTTCGGCGCGCCCCCGCCACCACGGGGCGTGCTCCTCGCGCGGTGGAGCCGAGTCCTGGGCGGTGCTCACGCCAGCCCCAGGCTGGCGAGCACGCTCTCCACCCGGTCGGTCTCCTCCTGGAGGAACGTGCCGAAGTCCTCACCGGTGAGGTAGGCGTCGGTCCAGCCGTTGGTCTCCAGGGTCTGCTGCCACTCCTCGCTCTCGTGGAGTTCGTCGACCAGGTCACGCAGCGCCTGCTCGTCCTCCTCGGAGAGACCCGGCGGCGCCACGATGCCGCGCCAGTTGGTGAAGTCGACGTCCAGCCCGTGGTCCCGGAGAGTGAGGGCGTCGAGGCCGGGGACCGGCTCGGCGCTGGTGACGGCGAGGACGCGCAGTTCGCCGGCCTCGATCTGGTCGGCGTACTCCGCCGCGCCCGAGACCCCGAACTCCACCTGGCCGCCGAGCACCGCCGCCAGCAGCTCGCCGCCGCCGTCGTAGCTGACGTAGTTCACGTCCGAGGGCTCGATCCCCGCCGCCGCCGCGGTGAGCATGGGCGCGAGGTGGTCGGGGCCGCCGGGCGAGGAGCCGCCGCCGACCGGCACCTCACCGGGGTTCTCGCGCCAGGCGTCCAGCAGTTCCTCGAAGTCCCCGTACTCGGAGTCGGCGGGTACCACGATGACGTCGGGCTCCTGGGTGAGCCGGGCGATCGGGGTGGTGTCGGCGAGCGTGGCCTCGGAGTCGTTGGTGAAGGAGGCGCCGACCACGCCCAGGCCCATGCTCATCAGCAGCGAGCCGTTGCTCTCCTCGCTGACGACGCGCGCCAGCCCGACGGTGCCGCCGGCGCCGGGGAGGTTGAACACCTCGACGTTGCGGGCGAGTCCGGCGTCCTCCATGGCCCGGGCCGCGCTGCGCGCGGTCACGTCGTACCCGCCGCCGGGCGCGTTGGGCACCATGATGCGCAGCCCGGTGACGGGGGCACCGTCGGCCTGCCCGGCCTGCGCTCCGCAGCCGGCCAGAGCCGTTCCGGCGAGCGCGGCGGTGATGACGGCGGCTGCGACGGCACGCGCTCGCCGCGGCCGGGAGGCAGGCGCTTTCGCAAACCTGAACGCGAGCACTGGTCTTCTCCTTGTGAGGGGGCCTGGCAGGCCGGACTCGGCGTGCCGCCGAGGGGGAGGGGTCGGCACGCGGCCCGTTCGGTCGGATCCGGGGACGCGTCGTCACCGAGCGGCCCCGGACTGGGGAGGAGTCGGACGGGCGGTCCGGCCCACCAGGCGGATCGGATGCTGCCGATCCTGACCCGAGGGTGTGGCTCAGGTCACCTTTACGAAGGCAAAGTTGGTTGTGTTCTTTGTGGTCATATCGGCGGCGAACCTCGCCACCGCGGCGGCCCTGCGCGTACCCGGTGTTCGTCGCGGCCGGCGGACGGGCGCGTTGGCCGGGTTGGCCGCGTTCGACGGCCACCGACTCGCGCACCATCGGCGCGGGGCGACCGGGTGGCACCACCAGGAAGTGAGCAGACCGCCGCGCCCCCGTCGGCTGACGGGGGCGCGGCGGGCCGGCGCGCCGGACCTCGTCCGGATGGCGGTGGCGTTCTAGGACCAGCAGGACGCGCCCGTGGACCGGACATGCGACGCGGTCACCCAGTAGGAGAGCCCGTCCTGATACGTGGCCGTGGTGCGCAGTCTGCCGTTGCGGAGAGAGCCCTGGTAGATGTTGACCCTGGCCCCCGACGACCAGCTGCCAACGGCGGTGCTGTCCTCGTGCATCGTGTAGCGCGGGGTGGATCTGGTGGTCTCGTAAGGGCAGATCGTCGCGGCGGCGCTCGGCGCGCCGCCGATCCCGGCGGTGGTGGCCGCGCCTGCGCTGGGGGCGGAGATGCCAACGGCGGCGAAGGCCAGGGTCGCGGCAGCGGCCACAGCGGTAACGCGGGAGGTCATCGACACGTCAGGGCTCCTCCGTACTCGGTTCGTCGGGCGCTCCATGATCATCGTTGGCTCCGCGGCGTGTCCATGATCTTGCGTCCACAGCCGCTTGACGCGGAGTCTTCGCCCACCTCACCGCAGGCCACCGCCGACGGCACCGGCGGTGCGGACGCTCGCCGTCCGGCCCGTGCGCGTCCCACGGCATGGCGTGCGGGGCCGCGTCGCCCGCACGCCGGTCCGGGCGGTCGGCCCGGTGTCCCCTCGGCGCCTCATGCGGCCCGGGCAGGGGAACCCGTGACGTGACGTCCCGCGGCGGTGACCCAGCGGCGCCATGACGTCGGTGGTTATAACGATATCGACGGCGTTTCCGCCCGATCCATGGGAAACGGTCGCGTAAACCCCGAGCCCGTGTGATCTTTGTGACGAATGCCACGCCACGCCGCTTTTTCGGGGAGGGGCACCGTGCGAGCCACCCATCGGCGCTGGTCACTGGCCCGCCAGTTCCTCGCCTTCCAGTTGGCGATCATGGTCGGGGTGCTGACCGCCGTCGCGGCCCTGTCGCTGGGCCAGTCGTTCTCCCGGTACGAGTCGCTGCAGGGCCGGCGGCTGCAGTCCACCGCCGAAAGCATGGCGGCCATGCCGGCCGTGCGCCTCGCGCTGGACCAGGAGCTGCCCTCCCCGCTGGCCAGCACGGCGGAGAACACCAGCGGCGTCACCGGCCTCACCTCGATCGTGGTGGCCGACGAGCACGGCACGATCCTCACCTCCCACGACCCCGACGACATCGGGCGGACCATCGCCCTGGGCGAGAGCACCGTGCTGTCGGGACGGTCCTGGATCGGCCCGGCCGTCCCCGACCCGTGGGAGCCGCACGAGTTCCGGCCGACCCTCGTCGCGCACGTCCCGGTCTTCAACGACCGCGGGCGGCTGACCGGCCTGGTCGCGATCGGGCAGACCTACCCCAGTTGGTGGCAGCACGCCATCGCCGCCGCGCCGTACTTGGGCATCTACCTTGGGGTGGCCGGCGGGCTCGGCGCCGCCGGGTCGCTGCTGCTGGCCGCCCGGATCAAGCGCCAGACCCTCGGCATGGAGCCCGGTGAGATCGCCGCGACGGTGGAGCAGCGCGAGGCCATGCTGCACGGCGTCAAGGAGGGCGTGCTCGGGCTGGATCTGGCCGATCGCGTCACTCTCGCCAATCAGCAGGCGGTCGACCTCCTGGGCCTGCCCGCCCGCTGCCTCGGCCGGCCGCTCGCCGACTTCGGTCTGCCGGAGCGGCTGCACGAGGTCCTGGCCGGCGGCGGCGAGGGGGTCGAGCAGGTCGTGCTCCTGGAGGACCGGGTCATCACGCTGAACCGGATGCCCATCACCTCACGCGGCGTGCGCATCGGCTCGGTCACCACGCTGCGGGACCGCACCGAACTCGTGGAGCTGCGCCGGGAACTGGACGTCACCCGGCACACCACCGACGCGCTGCGCGCCCAGGCGCACGACTTCTCCAACCGGCTGCACACCATCAGCGGCCTCATCGCGCTGGAGGAGTACGACGAGGTGACCCGGTTCATCATGCGCACGGTCCACAACCGGGAGCGGCTGACCGCGGACATCACCGACCGCGTCGCCGATCCGTCGCTGGCCGCGCTGCTGATCGCCAAGGCCGCCATGGCCGCCGAGCGGGGCGTGCGGTTCGAGATCGCCGACGGCACCCGGGTGCCGTCGCTGGACCCCGAACTCTCCGCCGACCTCGTCACGGTGGCCGGCAACCTGATCGACAACGCGCTGGACGCCCTGCGCGGGCACGGCGGCGGGACGGTGCGGGTCTCGGCCACCACCGACGACGATTCGGTGCTCGTCTCCGTGCACGACACCGGGCCGGGCGTGGCCGAGGAGCTGACCGAGGAGATCTTCCGGCAGGGCTTCAGCACCAAGGAATCGGCCGGCGGAGATCCCCGCGGGCTGGGGCTGGCCATCATCCGGCTCATCTGCCGGCGCCGCGGCGGCACGGTGACGGTGCGAAACGCGGGCGGTGCCGTGTTCACCGCCCGGCTACCGCTGGTGGCGGCCGCCGGGGAGCCGCTGGCGGACTCCGGCACGGCGGGCCGAGGAGCGACGGCGAAATGACCATCCCCCGGGACACCGACACGGGCGCCCACGCCGCGCGGGAGGCGGCCGGCGTGCGGGTGCTCGTCGTCGACGACGACTTCATGGTGGCGCGGGTCAACCACGGCCTGGTGCAGCGGGTCGCCGGGTTCACGGTGGTCGGCGAGGCGCACACCGGCGCGGCGGCGCTGGCCGCGGCGGAGCGGCTGCGGCCGGACCTGGTGCTGCTGGACGTCTACCTGCCCGACATGTCGGGCCTGGAGGTACTCCGGCGGCTACGCGAATCGCCCGACGCCGGGGCCGACGTGCTGGTGGTGACCGCCGCCCGCGACGTGGCCACCATCCGGGCCGCCATGCGCGGCGGCGTGGTGCACTACCTCATCAAGCCGTTCACCCGCGAGGCGCTGTGGGAGCGGCTGGAACGCTACCGCCGCATCGACGAGCGGCTGTCCGCGGGACCGGAGGTGGGCCAGGCCGAGGTGGACCGCATGTTCGGAGGCGGGCGCGCCGACGAGCTTCCCAAGGGGCTGACCCCGCAGACCCGCGACCTGGTCGGGCGGGCGCTGCGCGGAGCCGGCGACCTGTCGGCCACCGAGTGCGGCGAACTGGCCGGCCTGTCCCGGGTCAGCGCCCGCCGCTACCTGGAACACCTCGTGGAGACCGGCGAGGCCGAGGTCCGGCTCCGCTACGGCGCGGCCGGGCGGCCGGAACGCCGCTACCACTGGATCGGCCCGGCCTGACCACCGCCGTGGTGCCCGGCGCGGCACCGGCGACGACCGAGGCGTGCGGCCGGCGTCCTCGGTCGTGCTGGCCCGGGTTCGCACCGAACCAGCGGGGCGACGGCCGGACAACGGCCTCTCGGGTGCGGCCGCGCGGGACGGCGGGGGTGGAGTCGATCGGCCGCGGGTCGTCGTGCCGGGTGGGAACGTGCCGGGCCAAGACCCGGCCCGTCCGGCTGATCGGTGTCTCGGCCCGCTTGAGGCGCTTGTTGTATCACCGCAAGATGTTCGGGCGCCCTTCGCCGGATCCGTCACCTGCCGACACATCGGACTCGTTCAACTCGTGGTCCGGGAACGACCACATGACCCCGGTGCACCTCGCCGCCCCGCCGTTTCGGAACACTGGTGGCCACGCCCTGCCGCCGACCGCGCACGGGCCCGGCCGGACCGCGTCGTACACGGACCCCTCGCACCGTGTCCGCGCTGCTGGATGCCCCCACCCACTCGCTCGAACCGCGTTCCCACCACCGGCGGTGCGCCCCTCGGCTCGCCACCGCCCCCGGTCACGAAACCTCTTCCCCCGCCCGCGCGCCCCGTCCGGGCGGTGGCCGCTCGTGGTCCGCCCGCTCACACGAACACCTCTCCCGCCGCGGGTGCCGGTCCGGCCGCGACGGCGGCGTGCGCCTCGGCCAGGCGCCGGGCCGCGTCGGCGAGCACCTCGGGCGGGCGGGTGTAGGCCACGCGCACGAAGTGCTCCAGGGTCCCCTCGGCGCCGAACAGCGGTCCCGGGGCCACCCGGACGCCGTGCCGGCTCGCCGCGTCGGCCAGCGCGCCCGCGACCGGGCGCGGGAGCTTGACCCACAGCACCAGACCGCCCCGGGGAACGACGAACCGCCACTCCGGCAGCCACTCCCGCAGGCCCGCGGCCAGGGCGTCCCGCTGGGCCCGGAGCTCACGGGAACGCTCGGCGCGCACCCGGGCGATGTCGGAGAGCAGTTCGGCGGCGGCGAGCTGTTCCACCACCGGGGTGGCGAGGTCGAACCGCTGCCGCAACGCCGCCAACCGGGCCAGCATGGGCGGTGTGCCCCGAATCCATCCGATGCGCAGCCCGCCCCACATCAGCTTGGCCACCGAGCCGACCGTGAACACCCGGCCGTCGGTGTCGTGGGCGGCCATCGGCGGCGGCTGCGCCGGGGCGTCGATGGCGAGATCGGCCATGGACTCGTCCACGACGAGGGTGCTGCCGGCCCGCCGCGCCTCCGCCACGACGGTGGCGCGGTCCCGCTCGCCCATCAGGGCGGCGGTGGGATTGTGGAAGTCCGGAACCAGGTAGGCCACCCGTGGGCGCCACTGCCGGAAGCCGTCGGCGACGCACTCCATGTCCCAGCCGTCGGGGGCCACGCCGGTGGTGCGCAGCCGGGCGCCGCGGTTCCGGGCGGCGTCCAGGGCGTGCGGGTAGGTCGGCGACTCCACCAGCACCCCGTCGCCCGGCTGCACCAGCAGTTCCATGATCAGGGCGAGCGCCTGCTGGGCGCCGTTGGTGACCATGACCTGCTCCGGCGTGGTCGGCAGCCCGCGATCGGTGTAGCAGCGGGCGATGGCGTGCCGTAGCTCGGGGAGTCCGAGGACGCTGTACCCCGGGCCGCCGGTGTGCGCCGGGAGCCGCTCGGCGGCGGCCCGCACGGCCGCCTCCAGGCCGCCGACGGCGGCGGGCGCGGCCACCCCGAGGTCGATCCGCTCGCTGTCCGGTACGAACGCCGCGCGCCCGGAGGTGGCCTGCGGAAGCGCCGTCCAGCTGCCCGCCCCCTGACGGCTGTCCAGGTAGCCGTGCTCGCGCAGCCACGTGTAGGCCGCCGTCACGGTGTTGCGGCTCACGCCGAGCGCGGTGGCGAGGTCCCGTTCGGCCGGCAGCCGGGTGCGGGTGGCGATGCGGCCGTCCATGACGAGCGCGCTGACCGCGCGGCCGAGCGCGAGGTAGTACGGCCGCTCGTCGGCACCGACCTCGACCAGCCGGGCCAGGAGATGGCCATTGATCCGTCTTTCCCCGACCGCCATGGGTGCCACTTCCTTCGATTGGCTCTGTTCTCTGGCCGGACAACGGGCCAATACTACCGATCATGGCCCAGTTCCCCACTGATGGAAACCCGATGACCCGCATGCCGTCCCTCGTGTCCGCCGTACTGCGCCGGGCCTTCCTCACCCCGGTGCTCCCCGGCCCGCGCCCGCGCCGGGTCGTCCAGCTGCTCGTGGGGCTCTACCTGTACGGCCTGGGACTGGCCCTGCAGATCACCTCCGACCTCGGTGCCGCGGGGTGGGACGTGCTGCACCAGGGGCTGGCCCGCCAGACCGGGCTCTCCATCGGGGCGTGGAACATCCTGATCGGCGCCTTCGTCATGCTGCTGTGGATCCCGCTGCGGCAGCGCGCGGGGCTCGGCACCATCAGCAATGTCCTGCTGGTGGGGGTCTCCTTCGACGTCTCCCTGTGGTGGCTGCCCGAGGTCGACGGCCTGGCCGCACGGTGGCTCTGCCTGCTGCTGGGCATCGTGGTCACCGGGTTCGCCACCGGCTGCTACATCGGCGCCGAACTGGGTCCCGGGCCTCGCGACGGGCTGATGACCGGTCTGGTCGCCCGGGGGTACTCCCTGCGGGTGGTGCGCACCGGCATCGAGGTCGCCGTGGTGGTGGCCGGTTTCCTGCTCGGCGGCACGGTGGGGATCGGCACGCTGCTGTTCGCGCTCGCCATCGGCCAGCTCGCGCACGTGTTCCTGCCGCTGTTGCGCGTGCCCGCCCCCGCGCCCGCCCCCGCCGAGTAGGCCGGCGCCCTCCCGCCGGTACCCGTCCGGCGTGGCCCGGCCACACCTGCCCAGGTCCTGTCCGAAACCGGTCCGTCTCCGGCCGGCGCGACCGGAATTCCGGGCGGAATCCGGCCCTGAATACCGGTCCCGGCGGCGGATTCCGCCCACGGCGGAATGCCCCATGGTTCACAATTCGGGTGACACCCGGCGGTAGGTTCCGGCGGCCCGGTAGCGTGAGCGGCATACCGTGCCGTGGCCACCTGGCCTCGGCGGACAGTGACACGACGGTCACGCCGGCCGGGGCTGGTCCGGCCTGCACGGGAAAGCGTGATCCGGCGGCGGTCCAGTCATGTCCGAACAGCGCTCGGAATTGGATACGGTACGTCCGCGAGCAACGTGATCTTGGTTATTGGGGGTGTGAGCCGCGTGTCTACCTGGCTTGAGGACTACGCGCTGATCGGCGACATGCAGACCGCCGCTCTCGTGGGGCGGGACGGCTCGATCGACTGGATGTGCCTGCCCCACTTCGACTCCCCCGCCGCGTTCGCGGCCCTGCTGGGCGACGAGCAGAACGGCCACTGGTGGATCCGCCCGGCCGCTGGCGCTATCAGGGCGACCCGGCGGCGCTACCGCCCGGAGACCCTCATCCTGGAGAGCGAGTGGGACACCCCCGAGGGCACCGTGCGGCTGATCGACTTCATGCCGCCGCGTACCGGCGTCCCGCACGTGGTGCGCATCGTCGAGGGGGTCAGCGGCTCGGTGCGGATGAGCACCGCGCTGCGGCTGCGGTTCGACTACGGCAACGTGGTGCCGTGGATCCACCGCAGCGGCACCGAGGTGGTCGCCGTCGCCGGCCCGGACTCGGTGTGGCTGAGCTCGCCGGTGCCCATCGAGGGCCACAACTTCATGCACGACTCCACGTTCACGGTGAGCGCCGGGCAGCGGATCCCGTTCGTGATGACGTGGCACCCCTCGCACACCGAGGAGTCCGACCACCTCGACGCCGAGAAGGCGCTGTCGCGCACGGAGCGCTTCTGGCACGAGTGGGTCGAGAAGTGCACCTACGAGGGCGACTACCGCGACGCCGTGGTGCGCTCCCTCATCACCCTCAAGGCCCTCACCTACCGCCCCACGGGCGGTATCGTCGCCGCGCCGACCACCTCCCTGCCCGAGGACATCGGCGGGGTGCGCAACTGGGACTACCGGTACTGCTGGCTGCGCGACGCCACGATCACGCTTGAGGCACTGATGCGCAGCGGCTACACCGACGAGGCGCGCGCCTGGCGCGAGTGGCTGGTGCGCGCGGTGGCGGGCGAGCCGCAGCACATGCAGATCATGTACGGGGTGCGCGGCGAGCGCCGGCTCGCCGAGTGGGAGGCCGACTGGCTGCCCGGCTACGAGAGTTCCCGTCCGGTGCGCATCGGCAACGCCGCGGTCGGCCAGTATCAGCTCGACGTCTACGGCGAGGTCATGGACGCCCTCGACCTGGCCCGGCGGTCCGGCCTGCACAGCGGCGAGCACGTGTGGGGCCTGCAGCGCTCCCTGGTCAACTACCTGGAATGGTGCTGGGACGAGCCCGACGAGGGCCTGTGGGAGGTGCGCGGCCCCCGCCAGCACTTCGTGCACTCCAAGGTGATGGCCTGGGTGGCGGCCGACCGCGCGGTCCGGATGATCGAGGAGTTCGGCAAGGAGGGGCCGCTGGAGCGCTGGCGCGCGCTGCGCGACACCATCCACGCCGAGGTGTGCGAGTACGGCTACGACGCGCGCCGCAACACCTTCACCCAGTACTACGGCAGCCAGGAGCTCGACGCGGCCCTGCTGCTGATCCCCGAAGTGGGCTTCCTCCCCTACGACGACCCGCGCGTCGTCGGCACCATCGAGGCCATCCGCGAGGACCTGATGGTCGACGGTTTCGTGCTGCGGTACCGCACCGACCGCGACGACGTCGCCGACAAGCTGCCCGGCGACGAGGGCGCCTTCCTCGCCTGCAGCTTCTGGATGGCCAACGCGCTGCTGTCGATCGGCCGTGAGAAGGAGGCGCGCGACCTGTTCGAGCGGCTGCTCGCGCTGCGTAACGACCTCGGGCTGCTGGCGGAGGAGTACGACCCGCGGATCGGCCGCCAGGTCGGCAACTTCCCGCAGGCGTTCAGCCACGTCCCCCTGGTGACGACCGCCCTCAACCTCTCCCACCACGACGGCCACCGCCGCGGCGAGGTCGCCTGACCCCCACCCCCGCCCCATACGGACCCCCCGACGCCCCTCACCTCTGACGCACACCGCGCCTGCCCGCCCGCTCCCGGCCCCGCAATGCCGGGACCGCCAGTGCGGTCCCGGCGGAGCCCGCAGCCCGTGCCGCCCGCGGCACGGGCTGCGTGGTGATTGACCAGGGGTGATCTCCCCGCGAAACTGGACGATATTCCCCCGCTACCGATAGGCGGTCGCGGTTGATCACGTCCTTCAGCATCGAGACGAACCTCACCGATCTGACGTACCAGCACTGGCCGCAGCTCGTCTCACTCGCCATCGCCCTTGTGCTGTGCTCGCTGATCGGCCTGGAGCGCGAACTCCGCCAGAAGTCGGCCGGGCTGCGCACCCACACGCTCGTGGGTCTCGGCGCCGCGCTCTTCATGCTGACCAGCAAGTTCGGGTTCGGCGACGTCATCAACGACCACACGGTGGTGCTCGACCCCTCGCGGGTCGCCGCGCAGGTGGTCTCCGGGGTCGGCTTCATCGGGGGCGGCCTGATCTTCGTGCACCGGCACACCGTGCGGGGGATCACCACCGCCGCGATCGTGTGGGTCTCGGCCGCGGTCGGCATGGCCAGCGGGGCGGGCCTGTGGGTGCTGGCCGTGGTGGTCACCGCCACGCACTTCCTGGTGGTCTTCGGCTACCCGCCCGTCGTGAACTTCATGACCGGGCGGGTGCCCACCGCCGCGCAGTTGCGCCTGGTCTATCTCGACGGCCGCGGCGTGCTGCGCCGGGTGCTGTCGCTGGCCACCGAGCGGGGTTTCGCGGTGTACGAGGTGGCGACCAGCAGGGAACCGTCGCGGCGCGAGCCATCGGAGCGCGCCGAGGTGGATCTCTCGCTGCACCTGCGGGGCAGGGGCGACCTCACCGAACTCGCCGCCGCCCTCTCCGAGACCGAGGGGGTGCTGCGGGTGCACCTGGGCGGGGAGGACGCGGTGTGACCCGCGCCGCCCGCCGCTGGGCGGCGGCGCCCGGTGTCCGGAACCGGCCGGTTGCGCGGCCCGTGCAGCGGTTACGCTGCCCGGCGAAGGCGGAAGGGACCGACCCGACCGGCCGCGCAGCGGGAGGAGAGATGGTGGCGGATCGCGTGTTCGGCGGACGCTACCGGCTGCTGGAGGCGCTCGGCTCCGGCGGGATGAGCGAGGTCTGGAAGGGGGTCGACGAGCGGCTGGAGCGTCCCGTGGCGGTCAAGCTGGTCCGCCCGGACCCCGTGGACCGCCCCGACACCGTGGCCCGCTTCCACCGCGAGGCCCGCGTCACCGCGCTGCTGGCCGGGCACCCCAACATCGTCGTCCTGTACGACTACGGCACCCACGCGGAGTGGGTGTACGCGGTCATGGAACTGGTGGCCGGCCGCACGCTCACCGCCGAACTGCACGAGCGCGGGCCGCTGCCGGTCGCGCTCGCCGCGGCGTGGGGCGCCCAGATCTGCGCCGGATTGTCCGCGGCGCACGCGGCCGGCGTGGTGCACCGGGACGTCAAGCCGGGCAACCTGATGGTGGTGGATCGCGGCGTCGGCGCCGGCGCCCCCGCCGAGGGCGCGCTGAAGATGCTGGACTTCGGGATCGCCGGTTTCCGGGCGGCCGCGGTGCACAGTCGGCCGCGGTCGCGGACCGCCGACCTCATCGGCACCCCGCTGTACATGTCACCGGAGCAGATCCAGGGCCAGCCGGCCGGCGCGGCCGGTGACCTCTACTCGTTCGGGGCGATCCTGTACGAGATGCTGACCGGACGGCCGCCGTTCCGGGCCCCTGAGCCGCTGCCGGTCATGCGCATGCACCTGGTGGAGACGCCGCGCCCGCCCGAGCGCCTGCGCGACGGCATCCCGCCCGCGCTCTCCGCGCTCGTCGGGGAGCTGCTGGCCAAGTCGCCCGGCGAGCGGCCCGGCGACGCCGGAGAGGTCCGGGACCGGCTGCTGGCCTTCACCGAAGGGGCGCCGGCATCGGTGGCCGCGGCGGCGCGGCTCGCCCGCGTCCCGGCGGCGCGCGCGACCAGGCCGGCAGGGCAGCCGGCAGGGCAGCCGGCGAGCCCGGCCCGGCGGGCGGAGCTGCGGCGCCGGCTGGCCGACGCGGACCGGCGCGGCGCGGCCGGTGACCCGGAGACGGCGGTGCGCGAGATCGGCACGCTGATCCCGGACCTGGAGCGCTCGTTCGGCGCGGACCACGTGGCGACGCTCACCGCCCGGCGCCGGCACGCCTACCTGTCGAACAAGGCCGGCCGCCCCGTCGCGGCGGCCGACGCGTTCGCCCGTCTCGTCACCGACCTGGAACGCGTCTACGGCCCCCGGCACCCCGAGACCCTCACCGCGCGGCACTACCTGGCGACCGCCACCGGCCACGCCGGGTACTACGAGCGGGCGGCCCGGATCCACGCCGAGCTGATTCCGGACCTGGTGGCGGTGCACGGCGCGGACTCGGCGCGGGTGCTGATCAGCCGGCTGCACGAGGCGGTGGCCGTCGGCGAGTCCGGCGCCTTCCGGCAGGCGGCGGACCTGCTGGACGACCTCGTCCCGCGCCTGGAGCGGGTGGTGGGCCGGGATGCGGCCGACACGTTCACCGCGCGGCACTACCGGGCCGACTACGCGGGCCGCGCGGGCGACGCGGCCACGGCGGCCCGGCTGTACGACGCGCTGCTGGCCGACCACGCCCGGGCCAGGGGCGCCGACCACCCGCGCACGGCGCGGCTGCGCGCCCGGCTCGACCGGTGGCGCCAAAGCGCGCGGGCCGGTCTTTCGGGGTCAGAGGGACAGCACGCGTAGCGCGAGCGCGGCGCCCGCGACGATCAGCAGCACCAGCGCGCCCGGGGTGCCCTTGTAGTCGCGGACCCGCAGGTGGGCGACGATCGCGCCGACGAAGTACAGCACGACCCCCACCGCGGCGGCGATGCCCAGTGGCGGGTAGCCGAGTCCCGCGAGCAGGCCGAGCGCCCCGGCGATCTCGCAGCCGGCGAGGAAGGGCATCAAGCCGGCCGCGCCGACCGTCGTCATGTTCTGGACGATGACCGGATTACGGGTGAGCTTGCCGATGGCCGAGAAGACCAGCGCGAGGGCGAGCAGGACGCCGACGGCGGCGTAGGCGACGAACACGGGGGCTCCAGGTGATCGGGCGGCCGAGCATCGTGGAGAGTAGCAGATGATTGACCATCTTCAACCATCTCGGGATGTCAATCGTCCGTCGACTGTTAGGATCGGCCGGTGTTCGTGAACCGTCCTGGACTGGCGCTGGCCTTCTCGGGCCAGATCGCGCACGCGCGGATCAGGAAGGCCCTGGCCGGGCACGGCCTGCGCACCGGGCACGGCAACGTCCTCCTGCTGCTGGCCGAGCGGGGCCCCACGAGCCAGCAGTCCCTCGCCGAGACCATCGGCGTCGACCCCAGCGTGCTGGTGGCGATACTCAACGACCTTGAGGGCGACGGCCTGGCCGAGCGCCGCCGCGACCCGGCCGACCGGCGGCGGCACATCGTCGGGATATCGGCCGACGGCCGCCGCCTGGCCGCCGACCTGCACGGCGCCCTCGCCGACGTCGAGGCGGACCTGTTCGCCGACCTCGCCCCAGGCGAGGTGGCCGACCTGCAGCGCCTGCTCGGCAGAGTCCGGGCCGACGGCGGCGGCACCGGCGCCTGCGCCGGCGACTAGCCGTGCCCGCGCGACCGCCGGACGCGGCCCACCGGCCGTACCCCGGCCACCGCCGATACCGCTACGTGGGCCCCGAGGAGCTGCGCGCCGCGGTCCGCCCGGGCGCGGCCGGCCGGGCGATCCGCACCGCCGGTGACCTCGACGGCTGGGCCGCCGAGCGGACGGCGGAGCTCGCCGAACCCGTGACCTTCGTGGTGGACCCGCAGGGGACGTTGCGGGTGGCGCCGCGCCGCAGCGAACACGTCGCCTGCGCCGGCGGCGGACAGGTGCTCAGCGCCGGGGAGATGCGGTTCGCGCGGGTGGCCGGCCGCTGGACGGTCGCGGAGGTCAGCAACCAGTCGACCGGCTACTGCCCGGATCCGGCCTCGTGGCCGGCCGTGGCGGCGGCCCTGGACCGCGCCGGGATCGGCCGCCCCGCCGGGTTCACGCACGTGGTGGTGTTCCGGCGCTGTGCGGAGTGTCAGGAGCGCGCCATCGTCCACGACGGCGACTTCGTGTGCGTCTTCTGCGGCGGCGCGCTGCCCGTGGCGTGGAACGTGGATCCGGAGCCGCCGGACGGCCCGTGAGCCGCACCGCTGCCGGGACGCTCGCGCGGGCGGCGACTTCGATGGCGAATCCGGCGGGAAGGCCCGACGGCATCGGGGATTCCGTCATATATGTCGCCGTCCGCCGATAGTGTGCTGACCATGTCGGAACGACCGTTGAACGAGATCATGGACGACGGCTGGGCCAAGGCACTGGAGCCGGTGTCCGGGCGGATCAGCGAGATGGGCAAATTCCTGCGCGCCGAGGTGGCGGCGGGCCGGACCTACCTGCCCGCCGGGGAGAACGTGCTGCGCGCCTTCCAGCAGCCGTTCGACGACGTGCGGGTGCTGCTCGTCGGCCAGGACCCCTACCCGACCCCCGGGCACGCCGTGGGGCTCAGCTTCTCCGTGGCGCCCGAGATCAGCCTGCCGGGCAGCCTGCGCAACATCTACCGTGAGTACACCGAGGACCTCGGCCTGCCCATGCCGAGCAACGGTGACCTCACCCCGTGGACGGAGCGCGGTGTGCTGCTGCTCAACCGGGTCCTGACGGTCATGCCGCGCAAGCCGGGCTCGCACCGGGGGAAGGGCTGGGAGGAGGTCACCGAGCAGGCCATCCGCGCGCTGGCGGAGCGCGGCAAGCCCATGGTGGCGATCCTGTGGGGCCGCGACGCCCGCAACACCCGGCCGCTGATGCCGGGGGTGCCGTGCGTGGAGTCCACCCACCCGAGCCCGATGTCGGCGCACAACGGCTTCTTCGGCTCCCGGCCGTTCAGCCGCGCCAACGCGCTGCTGGAACAGCAGGGCGCCGAACCGGTCGACTGGCGCCTCCCGTAGGTCCTCGTCACGAAGGGCGCACCGTCCGGCCGGTGCGCCCTTCGTGACGTCCCGCGGCGAGCGTGGATTCGCCGGAGGGCGGTGGGGTCAGTCGCGCGGGTCGCCCGCGCGGGCGAGTTCGTCGTCTCCGCGTTCGATGCAGAACTCGTTGCCCTCCGGGTCGGCCAGCACCACCCAGCCGCGGCCGTCCGGCGTGCGGAAGTCGGCGAGGAAGGTGGCGCCGAGGCCCAGCAGCCGCTGGTACTCCTCGTCGCGCAGCGCCTTCCCCTGCGGGCCCAGGTCGAAGTGGATCCGGTTCTTCACCACCTTGTTCTCCGGCACCCGCAGGAACAGCAGACCCGGCTGCCCCTCGGGCGTCTCGATCAGCGCCTCCTCGTCCCCGGGCTTGCTGTCGGGGTGCAGGGACGCACCGATCACCTCGGCCCAGAACTCGGCGAGCGCGTAGGGGTCGGCGCAGTCGATGGTGATGTTGCGGATGGGCGATGGCATCCCGGGTCTCCTCCTGGGTGGTGCGGGTCGGGCGAGTCTGGGCTGAGGGGCGGACACCGACCGAGGACTCTGTGCCCGGGACGGAGCCGGGAGAACCATCACGCTATGTGGACATGACGGGTTCGGCCCGACGCGGGGCCGCGCGGGCTCAGGCGCCGGCGGGCGGGATCGGGAAGTTGTTCCGGAAGACGTTGCCGGGGTCGTAGGCGGCCTTGACCCGGCGCAGCCGCTCCAGCGTCGGCCCGGGGAACGCCCGGGTGAGGGCGGCGGCGTGATCGTGCGTCTCGAAGCTCAGGTACAGGGCGGCATCGCCGAACGCGGCCCAGGTCTCCTCGGCGTGCGCCCGGCGGCTCTCCCGGATCAGGGCGGTCAGCGAGAAGTTCTGGGTGCGATGCGCGTAGGCGGTGGCGTCGGCCGGGGTGTCGTTGACGGCGCCGCCGACCGAGCGGACCTGGAGCAGGGTGACGTCGCCGTCGGCCACGAGACGTGCAGCGGTGGCCGCGTTCGGCTCGTCGAGGTGGGCGAGCAGCGCGGACCGGCCGCGCATCCGGGCCTGCCCGTGGTGAACGTCGCTGGTGGGGGCCATGAGCGCGGCGTAGCGAGTGAGCCGCGCCTGCTGGCCGAGCACCGGGGAGATCTCCAGGAACGGTTGCAGCGCCGCGGTCGCGGCGTCGGTGTCGCCGCCGGCCCACACCGCGTAGGTCTGCGCCAGGATCTCGCCCTGGCGGCGCACGATCGACAGGAAGGCGGTGAGTTCGCGGGGGCCGTCCGCGGCCAGCCGCCCCCACGCGCGCAGGAACCCGGCGGTGTCGGAGGCGTCGTGCAGGAAGACGGCGAACACCACGTCGCCGACCTCGGCGGCCTCGATGTCCAGCGAGGTGACCACCCCCATGTTGCCGCCCGCGCCGCGCAGCGCCCAGAACAGGTCGGGGTGGTGTCCGGCGTCGGCGCGCACGGTTCTTCCGTCGGCGAGCACGACTTCGGCGCCCACCACGTGGTCCAGGGTCAGGCCGTAGCCGCGCGCGAGGAAGCCCTGCCCGCCGGCCGTGGCGAGCCCGCCGACGCCGACGCCGGGGTGGTCGCCGGAACTGATGGCCAGGCCGTGCGGGTCGAGAGCCTGCGCCACCTCGCCCCAGCGGGCGCCGGCGCCGACCCGCACGATGCGGCGGTCGCGGTCCAGGAGTTCGACGCGGTTCATCCCACGGAGGTCGATCACGATCCCGCCGTCGTTGGTGGATCGGCCGCTGATGCCGTGGCCGCCGCTGCGCACGGCGAGCGGTACGTCCTGGGACCGGGCGAAGGCGAGGGCGTCGGCCACCTGGGGCGCGGTGGCGGGGCGCAGGACCAGGCCCGGCCGGCCGGTCCAGACGTAGGTGGACCGCAGTCCCTCGTACTCGCGGTCGCCGGGCTCGACGGCACGCTCGGCGAGAGAGGGCGGCACCGCGTCGTAGTCGATGCCGTCCCGGCGGCGGGCGAGCGCGGCGGCCGGCCGGACCCGGCCGGTCGGCGTCGCGGCGCCGCGGCGTTCGGCGGCGACCGCCTCGCGCAGCGCGGGGGCGACCTCCTGGCCGAAGGTCGCGATGACGGTGGGATCGTCGGAGCCGAGGATGAAGGTGCTGACGCCGTCGGCCAGCACCAAGGGCAGCAGGGTCTCCACCCATTGCCCGGGCGGGCCCTGGAGGAACGCGTCGCCGCTCTGGAAGCTCCCCTGGATGTTGAGCAGCCGCCGGATCTCCCGAGGGTCGCGGCCGGCGGTCTGCGCCGCCTCATCGATGATCTTGTTGCCGTCGCTCAGGTCGGCCGGACGCAGGTAGCCGAGGCTGGGCAGCCAGCCGTCGCCCTTGCGGCCGATGAGGCGCAGCATGCGCGGCTTGTAGGCCCCGAGCCAGATGGGCACGTCGTGCGCGGGCGCCGGGCCGCGCTTGGCGCCGTTGACGGTGTAGTGGTCGCCCTTCACCCGCACGCCGCCGCGTTCGTCGGCGGCCCAGATGGCGCGGATGACGTCGATGGCCTCGCTGAGCGCGTCGACCGCCGCGCCGGGTGTCAGGCGGCGGCCGCCCATGGCCTCGACGGCGTCCCAGAACGCGCCCGCCCCCAGCGCGAGGTCGACCCGCCCGCCGGAGAGCAGATCGAGGCTGGCGACCGACCGGGCCAGTACCGCCGGGGGCCGCAGCGGCAGGTTGAGCACGTTGCCGGACAGGTGGATGCGCTCGGTGCGGGCGGCCACCCAGCTCAACAGCGTCCAGGTGTCCAGGAAGGCGTTCTGGTACGGGTGGTCCTGGAACGTGACGAGGTCCAGTCCGGCCCGTTCGGAGAGCAGGGCGAGATCGACCACGGCCTCGGGCGAGCGGTTCTGTGGAGTCAGGAACGACCCAAACCTCAGGTCGTGACCGTAGTCGGCCATCATTAACCTCCCACACTTGGTTGACGGATCAACCTTAGCGAGACTGGATGACATGTCAACCGCCGCCCGGTAGCGTGGCCCCATGACCCCGCAGCCACCCGCCGATCCGTCGCGGGAAGCCGGTCTGGCCGTCTGGCGGACCTACAGCGCCGTCCACGCCTCGCTCGCCGGCCACCTCGCCCGCGAACTGTCGCGAGCCACCGGCTACTCCGAAGCCGACTTCCAGGTCTTCGACGCGCTCCTCGACGCCCCGGCGACGCGCATGCGGGTCCTCGACCTGCGCTGGAAGCTGCAGTGGGAGAAGAGCCGGCTCTCCCACCACCTCGCCCGCATGTGCGACCGCGGCCTGGTACGGCGCGAGACCTGCGCCACCGACGCCCGGGGCTGGGACGTCCTGCTCACCCCCGCCGGGCGCGAGGCCGCCGAGCACGCCCGGCGGGTACGTGAGTCGTCCGTCCGGCGCCTCGTCCTCGACACCCTGGGCCCCGACCTGCTCGACCGCCTCTCCGAGGCCGCCGGTCTCCTCGCCGAACGCCTGGAGCGCGCGGCCGACGAGGACCCGGAATGCCGTGCGGCGCGGCCGGAGCCCGCGGAGCGGCCGAACGGGCGCGCGGCTCAGTCGGCCCCGGCGGCGTCCCCGGCGCAGCCGGGGTAGCGGTCGCCCACCTGGCAGCGGTCGTACACCGCCTCCTCGACGGACCGCCAGCCGGAGTCGTCCCGCCACCAGCCGTTATCGCTCGCATCGTGCAGCAGCAGCGACCAGCTCTCGGGGTGGTGGGTGGTGGAGGTGGAGCACTGGGTCTGGCCGGTGGCCGTCGTGGTGCAGCTCGTGGACTGGCTGGTGTGTTCCGGCGAGTATTCGCGCTCCACCACGACACCGCGCTCCGGCGCGGTCAGGGTGTCGGCCACCTGGACCGCGACGAGGCCGAACACTCCGACGATCGCGCCGGTGACCAGCCGGTCCGTCGCGTCGGCGAGATCGTCCACGATGTACCAGACGAGCAGCCCGACGGCGGCGGCCACCGCCACCCCGCAGCCGACCCACGGGTCCCCGCCCGCCCGGCCCGCGAGCAGGGCGGGCACGGCGCCGAGCGCCAGCCCGAACAGCTCCGCCACGGCGCTCCACGCACGGCGCCCTCTCCACCGCCACTGCCGGAGGCTCCTCGGCCGCACACCCGGCTCCCCGCTGCCACGCCGCACCGCCGCCTCCCCTCCGTGCGGGCGAGCCGGGCTCCGGGACGGCCCGCGCGCAGGCGTGCCGGGACGGCCTCTCTCCCGGACGGGCGGCCCACCGGTACCGCCATTGTGCGCCCGCGCCACGCCGTCACCCCGGGGTTGGCACATTCCGGCCATCGCACCGCCGGAGCCGCGGGTGATCTCCGGATCGCGCGGGGTGTACCTTCGGGTGCGCGACGGCGGCACCGCTGCGAGGCCGGTGCCGCCGCGCCTCCCGCTGCCCGGCGCTTGGAAAGGCCCTCCTCCCCCATGGCGAAACCGCTGAGCTACGCCGACGCCCTGCGGGTCCTCGGGAAGGACGACGGACGGATCACCGGATGGGCGGAGGCGCTGGCGGGCGCGGCGGGCGACCTCAGCGGCCTGCCGGGCCTCGGCGCGCTCGGCGAGCAGGTGGTGTCGCAGGGGACGGACGCCGTCCGCGGGATCCGGGACCGGATCACCGGGGTCAGCCGCCTGGACCGCACCCAGCGGATCGAGGCCGCGCACGCGGTCATCATGATCGTCAGCTTCTTCGAGGCTCTCGAAGAGGAACTGGAGAAGGAGAATCCCGGCTTCCGGTTCCGGGATCTCCAGTTCACCCGCGAGGAGCAGGTGGCGCTGGCCACCGGAGGGCCGGTCCGGGACGGCTACGCCGGAGTGATCTCCTCCCTCGCCGAATTCCCGTTGTCGCCGCCCAAACCCGGAGCCGACAACCCCGCCGACATTCTCCGGGCCTTCGTGCTCCTCGCCGAGATCACCGAGGAATTCGTGACCGGCCTCGCCGACGCTCCCGCGTGGCCCGGCAGCCGCGGCCACGCCACGCCGGGCAGCCGGCGACTGGCGGAACTCGCGCTGGCCAAGTACGAGGCGCGCTACCTCTCCCTCATGGCCGATGTACCGGAATTCGCCGCCTGGGCGACCGTGTCCGCGCAGCGAGCCGTCCGGTGGGAGATCCACGAGGAGGCCGCCGCCCGCCAGCGGCAGTGGGCGGAACTCACCACCGGCCTGGCGAGCCTGGGCGAGCAGTTGCAGGCCATGTCCAGCGGGAGCCCGGTGGACCGGCTGCGGGCCGACCTCGCCGCCCGGCACCGGGCCGTGCTCGGGCACCGGATCCTGGCCACGGCCGAAGTGCCTCCCGGTTTCACGCTTCCGTCGCTGGGCGAGGCGTACCTGAATCCGCACGGGCGCGTGGCGACGGTGCAGCCCGACTCGCTCGTCGCCACCGACGAGTGGTGGGAACAGCATCCCGTGCTCGACGACCTACAGCCCGCGCTCGTCGGGCTGCTCACCTCGCTGCGGGCGACCCGGTTCCCCATCGTGATCCTCGGCCACCCCGGTGCCGGAAAGTCCATCCTGACCCAGGTGCTGGCCGCCCGGCTGCCGGCCGAGGACTTCCTGCCGATCCGGGTCGAGCTGCGTTCGGTGCCCGCCGACGCCCCCATCCAGGACCAGATCGAGCGCGGTATCCGCGCCGCCATCGGCGATCGGGTGTCCTGGCCGGAGCTGGCCCGCTCGGCCAACGGCGCACTGCCCGTCGTCATGCTGGACGGGTTCGACGAACTCCTTCAGGCGACCGGGGTGAACCGGTCCGATTACCTGGAACACGTGCGCGAGTTCCAGGAGCGCGAGGCGGAACTCGGCCGTCCGGTCGCCGTCATCGTGACGAGCCGCACCGTCGTCGCCGATCGGACGCGTTTCCCGGACCACACGCCCGTCATCCGGCTGGAGCCGCTGAGCGAAGGCCAGATCGGCCGGCTGCTCGGCATCTGGAACGCGGGGAACTCCGGCATGCTGCGCAGCCGGGGTCTCCGGCCGCTCACCCGCGACCACGTGCTCCAGTACCGGGAACTGGCCGAGCAGCCGCTGCTGCTGGTCATGCTGCTGATCTTCGACGCCGCCGACAACGCCCTGCAGCGGCGGGGGACGGACCTCGGACGCGCGGAGCTGTACGAACGGCTCCTCACCGGATTCGCCGAGCGCGAGGTCCGCAAGCACGCGTCGTACCTGTCGCCCAACGCTCTGGACCAGGCCATCGCCGACGAACTGCGCGGTCTGCAGGTCGTGGCGATGGCCATGTTCGCCCGTCACAAACAGACCGTCACCGCGGAGGAGTTGGAGGCGGACCTCAAGAAGCTGCTGCCGAACAGCGGTGTGCGAGCGCAGCGGGACGGCTTCCAGGGAGCGATCAGCGACGCCGACCAGCTGCTCGCCCGGTTCTTCTTCACGCACGAGTCCCAGGCGGTGCAAGGCACTCGACAGCGCAGCACGTACGAGTTCCTGCACGCCACCTTCGGCGAGTACCTGACCGCCCGTATGGTGACCGGTGTTCTGGACGACCTGGTCGAGGACCGCCGGCGGGCGGCCCGCCGACGCTACGCCGCGCCGCCCGACGACGGCCTGTTCTATGCCCTGACCTCGTTCGCGGCGCTCGCCGGCCGGGACGCGGTCGTGGAGTTCACCGACGACCTGCTGACGCAGCACTTCACTGAGCACCCCGAGGAGCGCGCGGAGTACCGCGCACTGCTCATCGAGCTGTTCCAGGCCGCCCTGTACCCCAACCCGGAGCGTTCCTACAGCGGGTACCAGCCGCACCGCATGCCGATCACGCAGCGGGTGGCGGTGCACACCGCCAATCTCGCCACCCTGCTGGCACTGATCGCGCCGGAAGGGGTCGACATCGCCGAGCTCTACCCGAACTCGGCGCAGCCCTGGCAGGAATGGCGCGGAACCGCCGGTCTATGGCGCGCGATGCACGGGGACGACTGGCACGGCTTCCTCAGCACCGTGCGTATTCGGCACCAGGGGTACTGGGACGGCCCCGGACGCAGCGTCATCACCCGGGAGCGGCGCACCCCGGTCAACGTCGGGGAGTGCGTCGGGTTCGAGCTGTACTCGGGTTACTCCGGCACCCGTCACGAACTCGCCATCACCAACCCTTACGACATCACCGTTCCGGCCGAGGGCGTCACGTCCGGACTCCTGCGCTCGATGGCGATGCGCGCGCACGGTGCGGTGGCGCGCACCGTGCTCATGCTCGGCCCTTACCTCCGGCACGTGAGCACGGACCTGATGCGCTGGCGGTTCGACACTGTCCAGGGGACCTCGTGGACGCTCGCGCACGACGTCTTGGAGCTCCGGCTGGCGGACGCCCACGCGCGGCCGGACGAACGGCTGGACCGCTTCCGCCGTCTGCTGGACGTCGAGACGCTCAGCCGGATACAGCTGCTCGCCCTGCGCCAGGCCGCCGAGGATCTGGCCGCCGTGGGGACGGACGGCAGCTACGGGAAGGCGCTGCGCGATCTCGTCCTCGACCATCTGTCCGGGATCAGGGCGCTCGCGATCCCGTCCGAACACCAGGTCGTCTCCGTTCTGGCAGCCCTTCGCCCGCATATCGAGGCGCCCGAAAAACTGGATCGTGTCAACGGTCTCCCGTCCGTTAATCCACCGCGCATTTCCACCGAATCGACCACGGAATCCGCGTATCCCCGTCCTGACCTGCACCAGTCCGGCCATTACGGCACCAGCGCCGGCTGAATCCCCGCCCACCCGGAATTCCCCACCATCCCCCAAAACACGCAATCCCCCTGACGAACAGGCCCGTCACCCGTCAGGATGGTCCCGGCGATCGTCCCGCCCACGTTCCCGGTGACCCCTGCGGTGGTGCCATGCGCGAGCCTGTCCGGTATTCCGACGCGATCCGTTTCCTCGGCGCCGACGAGGAACGGGTGGTCGAGCTGGTCGATCGCCTCGGCGACGACTCCGCGCTCGACCTGCTCGGAGCGCGCACGGACCTCGTACGGTTCGCGCATCGCGTGCTGAACCGGCTGGACCGCGAGGCGCACCGGCTCAACCGGCTGGAGCGGACGCGGCGGATCGCCGCGGCGCACAGCATGATCGTCGTGACGGCCTTCTTCGAGTCGCTGGACGACACCGAACTCCCCTTCGAGCTGGACGGCCGCTCGGCCAGCCTCGACGCCGCGACCACCGACGCCTCCAGCCCCAAGCACCTGGGCGAGTTCGTGGCGCTGCTGGTCGGCTCCGCTCCCCCGCTCCCCCGCCCGCAACGGCCGGCCGCCGACGCCCGCGCGCGGGTGCGGCGCTTCTACGCGCGGCGGTGCAAGCAGCTGCCGCCGGTGTTGCGCCGCATGCGGCTGTGGGGCGAACTGGGCGAGGCGCACCGCAGCGCCATCACCGACCGGCTCGGCCCGGCGCTCACCGACCGGTGCCTGCGCCGCTACGAGGAACTGCGCGACAAGCTCGCCGCGAGCTTCCCGGAGTTCGGGGCGTGGGCCAACCTGCACGCCGACCGCGGCCGCTACACCGGCGTGCCCGAGGCGACGACCGGCCTGACCCGGCTGCGCCACCAGTTGCAGTCCATCAGCACCGGCACCGTGCCGAGCGTCGCGCAGGCGGCGCTCGCCCGGGCGCACCGCGAGCGGCTGACCGCCCCGCTGGCGCGGCTCGGCGGCGCCGGCACCGGCGCGCACCTGCCGCCGCTCGGCCTGTCCTACGTCGACCCGAGGTTCCGCGCCACCGAGATCGGGCCGGGGTCGCTGCCGCACGACCCGGCCTGGTGGGCGGCGGCCACCCCCGAGCGTGACGACGTCTCGGAGTTCCTGCTCGGGCACTTCACGTCGCCGCGCGCGCTCGGTGTCCCGCTCGTCGTCCTGGGCCCGACCGGGTCCGGCAAGTCGGCGCTGGCGCGGATGCTCGCGGCCCGGCTGCCCGAGACCGACTTCTGCGTCGTGCGGGTGGCGGCGGGCGAGCTGGCCGAGCGGGACGGGGCCGCGGAGCTCGGCGAGCGCCTCGCCGCGGCCACCGCACCGGCGACGGGGACGACCATGGCCGGCCGCGACGCGCTGCCCGTGCTCATCCTGGACGGGCTGGAGGAGGTCAGCACGCTGGCCCCGGTCTCGCGGACCGAGCTTCTCGCGGGCCTGGCCGCCTTTCAGCGCGACCGGGCGCGCGCCGGGTCCCCGGTGGCCGTCGTGGTCACCTGCCGGGACGCCACCGCGGCGCGGGTGCGCTTCCCGACCGGCAGCGTCGCGATGCGGCTGGCCGACCTCACCGAGGAGCAGATCGCCAACTGGGTCGAGACGTGGAACCGGGTCAACCTCAGCTACTTCGACCACCACGGTGTTCAGCCGCTGGACCGCGCCGTGCTGGCCCGGCACGCCGCGCTGGCCCGCCGGCCGCTGTCGCTGCTGCTCCTGGCGCTGTACGACAGCACCGGCAACGCGCTGCACCGGCTGTCGGCGCCGCTGCGGGAGAGCGTGCTGTACGAGCGGTGGCTGCGCCGGCTGGCCGACTCCGCCGACCGCGCCGACCCGGCCGCGACCGGCCGCCCGGCCGCGGCGGCCAGCGACCCGGCGGTGCGCACCGGCCGGATCGAACAGGCGCTGCTCGCGGCGTCGGTCCTGGCGTTCTCCATGCTGAACCGGGGCGGCTGGCACGTACCGGCGGAGCTGGTGACGGCCGACCGGGACCGGCTGCTGGACTGGCCGGCCCACTACGCCCCGCCGCTGGACCCGGTGCGGCTGGGGTGCGTGGTGCCGGCCGAGGACGCCGCGGGCGGGGCGCCTCCGGGACGGCTCGCGTTCACCCACCCCGTGCTGGGCGAGTACCTGGTGGCCCGGCTGGTGGCGGAGGAACTGGCGGGGCTGGCCGAGGCGCGGATGCGGGAGCTGCGCGCGATCCGGCCGTCGCCGCCCGAGGACGCCTTCCTGTACGCGCTGCTGTCGTTCACCCCGCTCTCGGCGTCGGAGGAGGTGCCACGGCTGCTCGCCGAACGGCTGCGGCTGCTCGCCCCGGACGTCCGTGACGAGCTGCGGCTGGTGCTCGCCGAACTGCTGCGCGACGCGGACCGTGGCGGGTCGCACCGGCAGTACGCCGACTACCGGCCCGTCGCGGCGCCGCTGGCGGCCAGGGACGCCGCCTACAGCGCGAACCTGATGCTCGCCCTGGTGGCGGTGCACGGCGACGCCGTCCCGCTGCGCGAGCTGTTCGGCGCCGACGCCGAACTGCGGTGGCGGCGGTACGCGCACCTGTGGAAGTCGCAGTTGCCGCCCGAGCAGTGGGCGGGGCTGGTGCACGCGCTCGACGTCCGGGACGGGCCGGACGGCCTCACCGTGCACCCGGGACGGGCAGCGGAGGCGCCCGCGCCCGGCGCCCCGCCCGGCCCCGCCGCCGTTCCCGTGGACCGCCCCGCGCTGGCGGCGGCGCCCGAGGCGCCGCCGAGCGCGCAGACCGACCTCGGTCTCGTCGCCCGGGAGGCCGCGCTGCTGGCGGACCACGCGACCCAGCGGCTGCTGCACGCGGTGCAGCCGCTGGTACGGGTGTTCGGCGGCGACGTCACCGCCCGCCGCGAGGGCGCGCCGTCCGACGCGCACCTGCTGCTGACGCTGGCGTTCGGCTCCGGCGACGCCGACGACCCCGCCCTGGTGGCCGCCTACGAGCGAGCCTTCGGCCTGGCAGAAGGCCTGGACTCCGACGAGCGGCTGCGGTTCAGCGTCTTCCTGCTCCGCCAACTACGCGGCCACACCCACCGCCTGGGCGCCCGGCTGGTGCCCCTGGTGTCCCGGCACGTCCGCCCCATCGGGGTCTCCCGGCGTGCGCGGGCGGCGGTGCGGCGGCTGGCCGACGAGCACAACGAGCACGTGGGGGCGATCCGGGACATCTTGGCGGGACGGTGGTAGCGGCGGAGGGCGGGGCGGTCGTCGCTGGAGGCGGCTAGAGGCGGCCGGCCTTGGTCTCCTTGAGGAAGAGGATCCACTCGCGTGCGGGGAAGTCGAGATGGCCTAGGTGGCGGTTCTGGGTATCTCGAACCTGCGAAACGCGGCCTTCAGCGACCTCAACGCATTCTCCACCTTGGCCACCGCTGTAGCTGCTCTTGTGCCAGATCTCCTTTCGGAGCGTGGCAGTGATCACAGGTCGCACGACTTCACCTGGACGAGGAAGGCCGCCCACTCCACCGCGGAGAACTCCAGGTGGCCCAAGTGGCGATTCTGGGTGTCGCGGATCCCGGCACTGCCAGCGGTCATGAGCGCCGCTTCCACACAGTTCGTCTCCGCCTGGCTGTAGGAGGACTTGTGCCAGGGCTCCTTCCGAGGCATGGCGGTGGTCACAGGTCGCACGACTTCACCTCGACAAGGAAGGCCGACCACTCCATCGCGGAGAACTCCAGATACCCGAGGCTGCGGTTCTGGGTGTCGCGGACTACGGCCCCGCCTGTCGTCATATAGGCCGCTTCAAGGCAGTTGGTCTCTGCTCGACTGTAAGAGGACTTGTGCCATGTCGACTCGATGATCATTCGATTTCGCCTCGCGCTTTCTCGATAAGGGCACGTGACTGGTCGGGGGGAAGGGCCACGCCGCGAAGGTCGCCCATGAGAGAGACGTGTTCGTCCACGAGGACCGGATCGATCACCACACCGCCGGTTGCCCTGACTTCCTCATAGAGCACAGTCCCCGCATCGGGAACCTTCAGCAGGCGAAAACCGCCATCCAGCCCGGGGTGTCCAAGTGTGTCAGCCGGCACCACCAACAGCTCCACTCGCTCCCAGGTCGACACCTCGCGCAGCTGTTCCAATTGCCGTGCCATGGTCTCAGATCCGCCCATACGACGACGCAGCACGGTGTCATCAAGCACCGCGAGAAAGAACGGCGGATTCCGGCAACGCAGGATCTGCTGCCGCTCCATCCGCGCGGTGACGAGCGCCTCCACGTGGTCGACAGCGGCCCGCCGGTTGCCGGCCTGGATCGACGCACGCGCGTAGTCCTCCGTCTGCAGCAGTCCCGGCACCAGCAACGGTTGGTAGTCCTGGATCTCGGTCGCCCGGCGCTCCATCGCTGGCACCTTCCGATACCAGTCCGGGGGTTCGTAGGCACTGTACTGGGCTTCCCAGGTGGCCATGAGCCGTCCGCTGGCGGTAAGAAGCTCGTCGATACGCCCTGCAAGGTCCTTCTTGACCTTTACGCGCCCCAACTCGGCGGAACTTATCGTGGACTGCGAGATCGGAATCATGTCGGCTAGCTGCTGTTGTGAATATCCCGATTGCAGCCGCAATCGCCGGATTTCCGCGCCGAACTTACGCGCGCTCTCACCTGCGTCTACCACCATGCGATCAGCTTTACCAGCTGATTACGCTGCGTCGCCAGTGGAAATCCGGAATCTTCGCAGCCGGATCGGATATCTGGATCTCCGCTCACTCCTGGTGGAACGGTGAAGGCACAGAAAAACCCTCGCGACGGATGCAGCCGTCCGAGGGCACGGCCTCCACCTTGCAGGCAGGTGAAGACATGCACGATCCTACCGCGCCCGCCCCGAACAGCCCACGGGCTCGGCGCTACGCCCCCGTCCAGCGTTCCACCGACCGAATGCCCGACTACCCCCTCTTCGCCGATGTCGCCTCCCGCCATCACGCCCGCTGGGAGATCGTCTACCGCCCCGCGGAGCCCGCCCCCTACCGGGCCCGGCATCGCGCGCACGAAGTGACCATCGCCAGCGACGACGTCACCACGCTGGACCACCTCCTCACGACCCTCGCCGCCGCCGACAACTGGATCCGTCCTTACATCCGGGTCGACCGCGCGGAGGTGCACCGATGAACCCGACGGCTCCCGTCATCTGGTTCGGGCGCCACACCGGGCACTGGTGGGCGCTGCACGGGGACCGGCTCTACGAGTCCCCCACGCGGGAAGGGCTCGCGGCGCTGCTCGCCGTCCCGTCCGCTCCGGCCCGTCCGGCGCCTTCGCCGCGCCTGCGCGCGATGGCGCCGGTGACCTCGGTGGCCCCGGCGCCCGTGCCGCCGCCGCGGCATCGCCGGAGCCCGGCCCGGTACGCCTGGCCGTCCCGCTACGTGCGAGGGGATCTGCTCCGCTGACCCGTCCCCCGCCCCGGCGCCTCCTCCGGGGCGGGGGACGATCCACGCCAACAGGTCAGCGCGTCGCGGCCAGGACCTTCGCCGCCAGTTCCGGGACGACCTGCCCGATCGGCTCGGTGAACGCCGCCGCCGCGAGGGCGTCGTACGGCGTCGGCTGGGCGTTGACGATGACCAGCCGCGCGCCGTTCTCCGCCGCCAGCTCGCACAGGCCGGCCACCGGCTGCACCGTGAGGGACGTGCCGACGGCGACGAAGACCTCCGCCCGTTCGGCCGCGTCGACGGCCGCTTCCAGCACCTCGGGTCTGAGCCGCTGCCCGAAGGAGATCGTGTCCGCCTTCTGGATCCCCCCGCAGGCGAGACAGGGCGGGTCGGACTCCTCCGCCAGGCGTTCCAGCACCTCCGGGGTGCGGGTGCGCAGCCCGCAGGACAGGCAGACGACCCAGTGGATGGTGCCGTGCACCTCGATGACGCGGTCGGGCTCGGTACCGGCGCGCTGGTGCAGGCCGTCGATGTTCTGGGTGATGACGGCGTCCAGCCGTCCGGCGCGGCTCAGGTCCGCGAGGGCCCGGTGCGCGGCGTTGGGCTCGGCGGTCCAGGCCGGGTGGGAGCGACGCAGCTGCCACACCTGGCGGCGGACGTCGGCGTCGGCCAGGTAGGTGTCGATGTCGAACAGCGCGGCGGCACCGGGGTTGGTGGTCCAGACGCCCTGCGGACCGCGGAAGTCCGGAATGCCGGACTCGGTGGAGATCCCGGCGCCGGTCAGCACGGTGACGTGCTCCGCCTCGCTCAGCCACCCGGCGACGTCGGCCAGGGTCGGTGTGGCCATCGGCGATCCCTCACTCCGCTTCGGGTGCTGGACGTCCATTCTGGCAGCCGCCGAGGGCGCCGGTCGGCGCGGTGGCCGCACCGACGGGGCTCTCCGTCAGATGTGGCGAGATTGTGAAGCCGTCCGCACGATCACCACATCGTCCCATATTCCGGGTTGTGCTGGGATTTTCCCGACTTCGCGCCATGAGAAGCGGCATTCCACCCCGGAGGGGCGGCGCTCAGGGCACGACAAAGAGTGTCAAAATCGACCTACTCATGAAACAGCAGCCCTACATCCTCGTCGTGAACGGGACCAAGGTGCACCGTCCCGTTTTCGTGCTGGGCGCGCCGCACTCGGGGATCGATGTGATCGCCCAGGCGCTGCGCCGTGCTCCCGGTCTGCACCTCACGGCCGGGCACCCCAGCGTGCTGCACGCCGTGTACGCCTTCGCCCGGCGGCCCTCCATCGCGGAGGGACGGGAGTCCGGCACCGCCAGCCTGCTGCGCGACGCGTTCGCCGAGGCGTGGCAGCTCACCCCGCACACCTGTCCGCGGTGTCCGGACCAACGGGTGCCGGCGCGCGAGGCGGCGGAGCCCTGCCGGCACGCCGGCGAGATGAACCGGTTCGGCGACGCCGGTCCGGACCTGCTGTACAGCGCGGCCGCGATCGGCGCCGCGTTCGAGGACGCGGTCTTCGTACAGGTCATCCGGGACGGCCGGGACGTGGTCGCCGACATGCTGGCCGACGAGCAGTCCACCGCCTGGCTGCGGCCGGGAATGGCGGGCGGCGAGCACGAGGTGCCCAACCCGTTCTTCGGCATCGAGACCGAGGAGGAGCGCTCTGGGTACGCGCGGCTGTCGCTGGCCACCAGGTGCGCCATGCGGTGGCGCAGCGCCGTGCGGCTGTCGGCCCGGCTGCGCGCCACGCTCGGACCGGAGCGGCTGCTGACCCTGCGGTATGAGGAGCTGTTCGGCGGCGAGGTGAAGACGGCGCAGCAGCTCTCCTCGTTCACGGGTACCCGGGTGTCGGCGGTCGAGCTGGTGCGGGACGAGCCGCACGGGATCGGCGCGTGGCGCAAGCGGCTGTCCGCCGATCAGCGCTCCGAGGTGCTCGCCGTGGCGAGAACCGAACTCGCCCGGCTGGGGTACGTCTGAGCCCGCGCGGGAGTGTCCGGGGCCGGCCTGCGCTGCCGCTGCGCGGGTCGGCCCCGACGGGCGCCGGACGCCGCCGGCCCGGCTGGGGCGCGACTCAGAACTCGCGGTAGGGCAGGAACTTGCCGTTCAGCGTGATCTGCACGCGGTCGCCTGCGGGATCCGCCACCCGCTCGAAGTCCATCTCGAAGTCGATGGCGCTCATGATGCCGTCGCCGAACTCCTCGCGGATGAGCTCGCTGATGGCTCCACCGTAGACCTGGACGATCTCCTCCAGGCGGTAGACGACCGGTTCCGTGGGGTCGACCGCCTCGGCGCCGCGCACCGGAGGCAGTTGCAGCGCCTCTACGGTCAGCTCGTCAAGGTCCAGCAGCTTGCCGACCTGCCGGGCCTGCTCCTCGCTGACGGGGTGGCGGCCGAGCAGTGCGGCCGTGGTCCACACCGGTGACCGGCCCAGCTCCTGCGCGATCCGGGTCCAGGTGAGCTTCTTACGGCGCTTGGCGTCCAGGACGGCGCGCGCCGCCTCGGCCCGGCCTATCGGGTCCAGGGGAACGATGGACACACGTACCTCCAGTGCGGTCGCGAACGCCGGGCATCGGCCGGCGCCTCTCTTGCTTCCGAATCTAGGAAGCCGCCGCCGGGCGGAACAGGTCTGCGCGGACGCTGAGAGCTGATTCCTCTGAGAGCGGACGCCACGCCCGAGGCGAAGGAGAGGGGCGGTCGCGAGACGCCGCCCGGGTCAGCCGTTGTGGAGCGGTCCCATGCCGGTCGTGGCGCCGGCCACGAGCCGCCGCACGGTCTCCGTGCAGCCGGACCAGGCGACCTCGGTATCCGGCGTCCGCTCGTGCGGCGCGCGGAACCATTCGACGAAGGTGGCCAGGTCGTCCAGCGCCCAGCGGAGCCGGTACAGCGCCAGCGCGGCGGGGTCGGGCCGGTGCCCGCTGGCGTCGGCGTAGCGGTCGAGGTCCGCGGGGCCGGTGGCGGCCAGCCACAGGTCGCGTTCGGGGGGTGCCAGGCCCACGGTGTCCCAGTCGAGGAGCCGGAAGCGCTCGCCCGCCCGGAGCAGGTTGCCCGGGTGCGGCTCGCCGTGCGTGACCACGAGACGGGGCCGGCGGCCGTGGACCTCCGCGATCAGCGCGTCGAACTCCTTCAGGGACCGGTGGAGGCCGGCCGCGTTCTCGGCGAGCAACCGCCGCGTCGGCTCGGCGAACGGCCCGCCCCGCCACGGCCGGTCCGGCTGCGCGAGGGCACGCTCCAGCTCGTCGCGGGTCGGCAGCCGCGGCTCGTGCAGCGGGGTGGCCGTGGGCGGGGTCCGGCGGTGCAGGTCGGCGAGCAGGTCGATGACCCGCTCTCGGTCCGCGGGCGGGAGCACGTCACCGAAGTCGCCGGCGGTGCCGTCGGCGAACGGGAAGACGCTGACGGCGTACCTGGTCCCGAGGGGACGGACCGTCTCCCCGTTCGCGTCGCGCACGGGGGCGACGACGAAGTCGTGCCCGGCCGGGTCCTCCAGCGCGGCGGCGGTGTCCATGGCGGCGCGCAGGCCCCGCAGCGCGGCGGGCGGGGTGGTGCCACAGTGCGCCTTGTTCGCCAGGTCGGCGACGGTGACGAACCACCGCCGCCCGGTGGTGTCGGCCACGCTCCAGTGGTGGTCGCCGAACCCGACCGGCACATACGCCAGCTCGGCGGCGTCGACGCCCCACCCCGTGAGGGCGTGCCGCAGCGCGAGCTCGTCAAGGTCGGCGGGCCGGTCCTGCATCGGGTCTCCCGGGATGGCGGTGGTATCGGCCAGGGACGGCGCGCGGCGCGGACGCACGCACGGTGTCACGTACGGTGACGGCGTCCCGGCCGGGGAGCCTACCGGCGCACCTGCGCGTACCGGAAGCGATTTTCCGGCGGCCTCGGGCGGGGTGGCTCTCGGACCCCGTTCGAGGGTCCGTCCCCCAGGGTGGCCGTTTCGTTCAAGACCGGCGGCGCCGGCCGGTGACAGGATTTCCGCATGAGCATCGACCTGGACGGCGCGAGAGCGTTCATGGCCGCGAACGCGCGCGTTCTCGACCGGCGGCGTTTCGAGGCCGGCACCACCGGCGGGGAGGCGGCCCGGCACGCCGTCCTCCACGCACTTGACGGCTACCGGAATCCCGACGGCGGCTACGGGTGGGGGCTCGAACCCGACCTCCGGTCGCCGGAGAGCCAGCCGGGCGGCGCCCTGCACGCGCTCGAAGCGTTCGCCGACGCCGGTCCCGCGACCTCGCCGCACGCCGCCGCACTCCTCGACTGGCTGAGCTCCGTGACGCTGCCCGACGGCGGGCTGCCGTTCGCGCTCCCGGTCGGCGACCCCGCGGCGTGCGCCCCGTTCTGGGTACAGGCGGATCCCTCGGAGTCGTCCCTGCAGATCACGGCCGCAGTGGCGACACAGGCGTACCGCGCGGCGCGTTGGGACCCCGCCGTGCGGGAGCACCCGTGGCTGGCGACGGCCACCCGGTACTGCTTCGACGCGATCGGCCGGATCGACGAGCGGCCCTTCGCCTACGTGCTCTCCTTCGCGCTGCAGTTCCTCGACATCGCGTCCGATACCCACCCTGAAGCGCGCGACCTGCTCGGCCACCTCGCGCGGTTCGTGCCGAGGAGCGGGGCGCTCGCCGTCGACGGTGGGGCCGAGGGTGAGACGCTGCGCCTCCTCGACTACGCACCCGAGCCCGGGCGGCCGGTCCGCGACCTGCTCGACCCCCAGGCCGTGTCGGACGACCTCGACCGCCTGGAACGCGGCCAGCGCCCGGACGGCGGGTGGGCCGTCGACTTCACCGCCTACTCGCCCGCCGCGTCCCTCGAATGGCGCGGCTATGCCACGGTCGGCGCCGTGGCCGTGCTGCGCCGGAACGGCCGCTGACCCGGTCCGGGCACGCGAGCGCGCCGCCGTGCAGCACCGGCGACCGGGGCGGTGTGGTGTTCAGGGCGGTGATTTCGGCGTGGGCGGGCTTGCTGAGGCGGCGCAGGGCGGCCCATCCCCGGCCATCGGCGCGCAGGGCCGCGACATGCGCCGCGTTGAAGCCGGAGATCTGCCGGTTCACGATGTCGACGGTGGCGTCCCAGTCCGCTCTGTCGTGGGCGGCCTTGAGGTCCGGTAGTGCGTGGCGGCCGAACGGCCGCATCACCGGCTCGTAGGCGATCACCTGGCGCAGCGGCCGATCATTGGCGGCCAGCAGCGCGATCAACCCGCCGTAGCTCCAGCCGAACAGCGCCTCGGTGCCCTCGAACTCGTCAAGGATCACGCCGAGGTCCTCGACCTCTGTGCGCAGCGAGTATGTTGCGGTCAACGGCCCCGAGGGCGCGCGTCCCCGGCGGTTGAGGACCGCCACCGAGGGCCAGGCGTCGATAGCGGCCGCGACGTGCCGCCAGGTGCGGGCATCGCTCATCGCGCCCGGCACGACGACCAGACCCGAAGCATCCGACGGGCCACCACAGGAGGCGTTTTCACGGGTGGCTTCACCTGCCCCGGCCGCAGGGGGCGGCGGTCGTCCCGTCACGTTCGCCGCCTGGCTCACTCCACCGGCCCTGCAGGAGGGGGCTGGGGCCGGAGAGGCTGCCTACGCTCGCCCGGCGACTCGCGATCCGTCCGCACCTCGCTCCACTCCACCGGCTTCGCAGCAGGGGCCTACGGCCAGAGGCGGCACCGGTTGCGCTCGCTCGGCGGCTCACCGTTCCGCACCCCCGATCACGTTCACCACCTCGCTCGGCTCCGCCGACCCCGCAAGGGGGGCCTACGGCCAGAGGCGGCGCCAGCTGCGCTCGCTCGGCGGCTCACCGTTCCGTCGTCCACAGGCGGCCGGGCATCGGACGCGGCGGCCGGGCGGTGGGGCGTACGATGGCCGCATGGGAGCACTCGGAATCACTGAGCTGATCGCATTCGTGATCATCATGTCGTTGCCGGTCAGCCTGGTGGCGGGAGCCGTCGTGTACGTCGTGCGGCTCGCCCGCAGAGGTCCCGAGGCGACCCTTCGGGCGGCGGCGCGGCGGCGCGAGCTCGCCTGACGCGGATCACACCTCGTTCACCGTGGCGGTCCGTCGACTCGCGTTCCCGACACCCCGGGCCGCCACCCTGGTCACCTTGACCGGAAGCACGGCTCCGGGAGCGATACGCGGCGGCAGATGACGGACTCCGCGGCGCGGTATCCCGCCCGCCGGTGGGCGGTCTGCGGCTACGCGGCGTTCGGGCTCGGCGCGCTGTACGCCATGGTCAGTGCCTACTGGGCGCTGGGCGGCACTCTGGGGCCGCACGTTCTCGGCGGTGCGCTAGAGGCCATGGCGCGGGAGCGTGACCCGTTCCTGATCGCCGTGGTCTGGATCACCGCGGTGCTCAAACTCGTGGCGGCGCTGCTCGGTCTGGCCGTCGTGCAGCCGTGGGGGTACCGACTGCCGCGCTGGGCGGTGCTCAGGGGCTCCTACGGCGCTGCGGCGGTGCTCACCCGCTACGGCGGGGTGCTGGTCGTCGGCCAGGCACTGGTGCCGACCGGCGTCATCGGGGTGTCGGGAGAAGTGGACTGGACGCCGTTCGCGTGGCATCTGTTCGTTTGGGACCCGTGGTTCCTGGCCTGGGGACTACTGCAGGGCGCCGCCACCTGGGACTTCGCCCGCCGGACGGCGAAGCGCCGGGGTCCGGCGAGCGAAGGACAGCGAGCAGCCGGGAGCCATGTCCGTCCCCGTCTGCGGTCCGCCGCCACCCGGCAGGCCGGGGGTGGCGGACCGCAGGTGACGTGGCCGTCAGTTGACGTCGTCGGGGTCCGAGCCGAAGCGCCGGCCGGCGTCGAGTGCGGTCAGCGCGTCGACGTCGGCGGCGGACAGCTCGAAGTCGAAGACGTCGAAGTTGGACCGGATGCGCTCCGGCGTCACCGACTTGGGGATGACGACGTTGCCGATCTGCAGATGCCAGCGCAGGATGACCTGCGCCGTCGTCTTCCCGTAGGACTCGGCGATCTTGCCGATGGCCGGGTCGGCGAGCAGGTGGCCCTGCCCGAGGGGGCTCCACGCCTCGGTGGCGATGCCGTGCGCTGTGTGGAAGTCCCGCAGCTCCTGCTGCACGAGGTTGGGGTGCAGCTCGATCTGGTTGATGGCCGGAACGACGCTGCCCTCGTCGAGCACCCGCTGCAAATGCGGCACCTTGAAGTTCGACAGCCCGATCGCGCGAACGCGGCCGTCGGCGTACAGCTTCTCGAACGCCTTCCAGGTGTCGATGTAGCTGTCACGCGCCGGCATCGGCCAGTGGATCAGGTAGAGGTCGAGCTGCTCCAGACCGAGCCGCTCCATGGTCGCGTCGAACGCGCGCAGCGTGCTGTCGTACCCCTGCTCGCTGTTCCACAGCTTCGAGGTGACGAACAGCTCGTCTCGCGGCACACCGGACAGCCGGATGCCTTCGCCGACCCCCTGCTCGTTGCCGTAGACCGCCGCGGTGTCGATGCTCCGGTACCCCGCCTCGATGGCGACGCGCACCGGCTCGACCACCTTGGAGTTCTCCACCTGCCACACCCCGAAGCCGAGCTGCGGGATCCGCACGCCGTTGTTGAGGGTGACATCGGGAACCGTAGTCATGGGCGTCTCCATGTCATTGAAATCTGGACCAGACAGCGCCAACCATGCCCGATCATCGGGCATTCCGTCACGCCCCGGAGTGTGAACACCCCCACTGGCCGGCCGGTGGCGCAGGTCAGCGCACGGGCGAGGGAGTGAGCGGCCTGATCCCCTCGAAGATCCGGTCGAAGGCTTCGGCGCCGTGACCGTCGGCGACCTGGCGATCGATCAGCGCCTTGACCGGGGCGATGACGTCCAGCCCGACTCCGGCGTCCCGGCTGGCGCGGACGATGGCGTCGACCGCCGCCTTGTTGAAGTCGAGGCTCTGGACATCGGTGGTGTAGTCGCCGCTGTCGATGGCGGCGGTGGCCATCGGAATGGTCTGCGCCATGGCCGTGATCCACGGCACCGCCCGCTCCGCGAACTCGGCGGCCGAGACGCCCGCGGACCGCACCATGGCGGCGCCGTGCGTGAACCCGGCGAACATGAGGTACATCCCGGACAGCAGTGCGAAGTCGTACAGCGAGGCGAGCCCGGCGTCCTCGCCGAAGTAGTCGGCCGTTCCCATGAGCTTCAGTGCCGGCGTGTGTTCCTCGAAGACCGTCTTGGAGCCGCTGTACAGCAGCGACGACCCGGGCCGCCCGATCATG
Source organism: Marinactinospora rubrisoli (assembly GCF_042664915.1). Classification (NCBI taxonomy): domain Bacteria; kingdom Bacillati; phylum Actinomycetota; class Actinomycetes; order Streptosporangiales; family Nocardiopsidaceae; genus Marinactinospora; species Marinactinospora rubrisoli. The sequence continues at coordinate 150,408 of NZ_JBHTBH010000005.1, read as the reverse complement.
GGCGGGGTGGCCATGATCCCGCCGTCGAGGTAGTCGATCCCATGGCGTTCCGCCCAGGCGGCGAGTTCCCTGGCCTCGTTGGGCGCGGTACTGGTCAGGTTGACCACCGCCCGCCCCGCCAGGTCGGCCGCGAGCGGGTCGAGGACGTCGTGGACCGAGGTGTGGTCCAGCAGGCAGACGACGACCAGGCGACTCGCGCGGACCGCCTCCCCGGCCGTGGCGGCGGCCGTGGCTCCGGCCGCGACGAGCTCCGTCTCCTTACCGGGTGTGCGGTTCCACACCGCGACGCGATGCCCGCCCTCAAGGAACGCCGAGGCAAGGGCCCGGCCCATCGCACCGAGACCGAGAACGGCGATGGGCGACCCGGAGGATTCCGTCATCGTGCAACTCCTTCGAACGTGGAAAGCGCCATGTCAGGCGCTCATGAATGCTCGCCCCCTTGCCGCCCATACGACAAGTACCTACTATTTTGTGCGGTACTCACCAGAAGGTAAGTGAGAAGGCGGGACACCATGCCGAGCGAACGAAGGTCGGGGCCCTACCTCTGCGGCATCGACGCCGCGATGGACGTCGTCGGCGGCAAGTGGAAGGCCCTCATCCTGTGGGAACTCCACAACAACGGCACCCGCCGCTTCGGCGAACTCAGACGCGGCCTGCCAGGTGTGTCGGAGAAGGTCCTCATCCAGCAGCTACGCGAACTGGAAGAGGACGACATCGTGCACCGCGAGGTCTACCGCGAAGTCCCGCCGAGGGTGGAGTACTCGCTCACCGAACACGGCACGACACTGAACGCCGCCCTGCTCCCCCTGGGCGAGTGGGGCGCCCGCCGCGCCGCACGCATCGGCGCCGAGCAGGTCCCACACTGAGACCACCGCCCCGCGCCCCACCCCACGGGAAAACCCGTCCCGGGCAGGGCAGGGGATGCGATAGAGTTGGTCCCGTTCGCGGGGACGGAGACGAAACCGCAGGACACCGGGACGTAGCGCAGTTTGGCAGCGCACTTGACTGGGGGTCAAGGGGTCGTGGGTTCAAATCCCGCCGTCCCGACAAGAAGTGGGCGTTCACCCAGGTGAACGCCCACTTGGTCGTTCAGCCTCGACATTCGCCTGCGGCCGGCGCGGTCAGCGGTATATGTGATGCTCGGCGGGAACTCTCGTGACTACCCTTGCGCGCATGGGTGACGAGTTCGTACCGGGGCTCGATCTGGCGGAGGCCTTCTACCACCGGGCCGTGGCCCCGCTGATCGAGGTCCCCCATGCGGCGTGTCTGCTGGGCGAGGGGTCGGAGGTGCTCGGCTTCGACACCTCTCGATCGCAGGACCACGAATGGGGTCCGCGGGTGCAGATCCTCCTGAAGCCCGAACACGTCGAGGCGGTCCGATCCCGCGTCCGAAAAGGGCTGCCGCCGGTCTTCGATGGGTTCGACACCGCCTGGTACTCCCTGGCGGCCGGAACCGTGACGCACCACGTCCAGGTCATGCCCCTGACGGATTGGATCGTCCAAGTCCTGGGCCTGGACCCGCGGAGTGGGATGGACAACGCCGCCTGGCTCGGGACGCCCCAGCAGCGGCTCCTGCACCTGACGGCGGGACGGGTCTTTCGCGACGACGATGGGGAGCTGACCCGTGTCCGGCGGCTGCTGGCCTGGTACCCGGGTGATGTGTGGGCCTGGCTGATGCTCAGCGGCTGGCATCTGATCGGCAACACCGAGCCCCTGCGTGGGCGATGCCTGGAGACGGGCGATGTGATCGGCGTTCGGCTGCTCACGGCGAAGCTCTGCCGCCTGGTCATGGAGCTGGCGTTCCTCCAGGAGCGCCGCTACTGGCCCTACGATAAGTGGTTCGGCGCCGCGTTCGGCCGCCTGGCCGCCTCGACCGTGCTCTCACCACTGTTGGAGGCGGCTTTGAACGGTGAGGAGCCGCAGGCCACGGCCGCTCTCCAGGAAGCCCTGCTCTGGCTCGGGGGCCACCACAACGACCTCGGAATCACGGCCGCCGTACGCCCGGCCTACGGTCCCTTCGAGGTGGGCATCAACGGCGCCGTCCGCCCCTACCAAGTCGTCAACGCCGGCGACTACGTCGAAACGCTGCGGGCGAGCATCACGGACCCGAAGCTGCGCGGTCTCGTCCAGGTCGGCGGGATCGACCAACTCACCCACGCCGACGACGCGATCGTCACGCACACCGACTGGCCCGCGCGCATGGTCCGCGAGTACCGCGATGCCATGCGGTCTTAAAGCAGACCCTCTCGGTGCGGAGTGCCGGAGGGCCGAGTGGGTGGCGGGTGTTCTGCTGTGCAGTGGAAATCCTCAGGCCGTGCGGAGTGAGTCCACGGCCGCCGCCGGAGCGAGCGCCTCTACGAGCCGCACGTGGACGCTGCCCAGATTCGTTCCGCGGTCCCCGGTGACGACGCTGACGTGCCCCCAATACCGGCGGAACAGCGGAATGACGTCCTTCAGCGCGGCCGCCATGAAGGTGCGGAATCCGGGGCCGTCCGTCTCACCGCGAGCGCGGGCGCAGGCGGCGGCGAAGATGTCGACCGCCTCCTGAACCGGCCGCGGGGACTCGGCGTCCACGCGAGATTCAAGGGCCGCGGTGCACGCATCGACGAGCCCGGCATACAGCGACGCCTTGTCCCTCACGTGCGGGCAGACCCAGTAGACCGGGAACTCCGGATGAGCCGCCAGCACGTGCAGCTCGGCGTAGGCGAGAACCATATCGGCCGAGGGCGCGGGCGGAGGTTCCGGCACTGCGTCGGCGGTGATGAGATCGGCCAGCCGCCCCGGCACGGATCGGGGGATGACGCGCCCCCAGGTACGGACGAGGTCCGTGTGAGCCTCGGGGAGCCGCTGAACGCGCGCGAGGAGTTCCAGGCGGCGCAGGCGTTCCTCCGGAACACAGTCGCTCAGCGCTTCGAGCGTCGCCTGACGCCACCGAAGTTCCGAGAGCCGCCGCTCGACCAGGCCGAGCTCGACGCTCACCAGTTCGTCCAGCGAACGCTCGCCGGTGACCACTTCGGCGATGGCGGCGATCGGCGTGTCGAGAGCGCGCAGTCGCTGGACCAACCGCAGGCGTTCCAGCGCCTCAGGACCATAGCGGCGGTGCCCGCCCGAGCTGCGGCCCGCCGTGGGGAGCAGGCCGATGTCCGTGTAGTAGCGGACGGTCTTGACGGTGAGACCGGCACGGGCGGCGAGGTCGCCGATGCTCATGGTGTTCTGGGTCACAGTTCCTTGAATCTCCAGTGCGGGGGAGCTCCTAGTGTGCTGGAGATTCGACGGCCCGGACCTGTCCATTTCCGGTCAGTCCGGCTCGGGCACCGCGGTCCGCGGATCCCGTGACGTCCCCCGTCGGATAGGAGGGAACCATGAAGCGTGCCCGACGGGCTCTGGCAATGGCCGCCGTGACGGCCGCGGTGGCGCTGGCGCCGGTGGCGAACGCGGCTCCGGCGCAGGCGGCCGACTGCCCCACCATCAACGCGATGCCCCCTTCCGTCTCCGGCACCGTCGTGACCGCCCGGGCCTACTGGGAGTGTTACGGACTTCCGTCCGAGATCGCCCACATCACGGTCTCGCTGCAGCAGGACACGTTCTGGAACTGGCGCACGGTTTCGACGACCGAGCATCGGCGTCAGGGGCCTTCCGTTACCGGGCAGTTCAACGCGCCCGCCCATGACTGCCGAGGCGGCGGTAGCCAGACTTACCGGACATGGACCATCGCCACGATGGGCGGCGACTTCTCGCTCGCCTACGTGAGCGATCCGGTCACCGTCAACTGCGGATAGCGGGCATCTGACGCCTTCGCACGCCGCTTCGGTGTGCGAAGGCGTCGCCTGACCGGTCCGGGGCCGGGTACGGTTCCGCCGTGCAGCCGGGCACTCCCCGGACGACGCCGAGGACCTGTTGTCCCGCCTGCCCGTGTGGAAGCAGGCGCCCGCCGAGCAGGTCACCGCGCTGGCGCTCGTGTGGGCGTTCTTCCGCGTTCACATGGCCCGCCACGCACCGGGCGCCGGTCTGACGAAGCGGCATGCCGAACGGGTGCCGGCGGGCAAGGCGTGGGTCGGCCACCGGATCGCCCGTCAGGGCGGTCCCGGCTGACCAGGGCGGTGGACGCGACAGGCGAGGGACGTCTTCCGATCGGCAAGCCGAGCAGCCCCCGGGCCGGTGCGCGCCGGGAGACCCGGTATCTGACGCACCGGCCTTCGGGGCATGCCAGGCCGGTCACGCCCAGATGACGTACAGGTAAGTCGTGAACCAGCCATCGAAGTCGCAGCGGTATGCCTGGTAAGCGCCGTTGTGAACGCCGATCTGCCCGGTCGTCTCACAGGTCTGGTAGCCGATGGCCGGATTCCCGACGTTCGTGTAAGCCGAGACCGGCCCATCCCACTGAGCCGCGGTCGCCGGGCCGGCGACCGCGATTCCGCCACCGAGTAGCGCGGCCGCGGTGGCGGCCGTCGCGGCCACCCTCGTGCAGGTACTCATCGTTGTCGTCCCCCCGTAGGAAGTGTTTCAACGACGATCCTTCGGTGCGCGCCACTGGGGCGTCCATGACTTTCGGTCTGACCCGAAAAGCCACCATCCTGCGTTCAGCCGGTGACGGCCTGAGAGCGCCACCACGCACATCCACGCTCACCGGCCGGTGCGGGGCCGGGGAGCGTCGTCCCGCCCCGCACCGGCACGGTGATCGGCCCTGGCGCCGACCACGGCCGGAGGTCGCGCGTCACGAGGATGTGAAAGAGAACGTGCCGTACGCTCCGGTCTCCATCGCGAAGGTCTCGACTCCGCCGGACCCCTGTGCCTGGCAGGTCACGCCGGTGTCGCCGTCCGGGGTGACGAGCAGGTACTCCTCCATGTCGCACAGCACCGCCTCGGCTTCGGCGTACCACCGCAGTGCGTCCTCGGCGATGTCGCGGGAGATCGGCTTGCGCTCCGCCTCGGCCTCGAAGGAGAAGACGAACTCGCTCCCGCTGATGTCGACGTTCCAGGGGACCTCAAGTCCCTGGTAGGTCACCGTGCAGGTGATGCTCTCCTGGGTGGACGCGTCGGTCTCCGGGCACTCCGCCGTAGCTGAGGGGTCGGCGGCCTGCGCGAAGGTGATCGTCTCGGTCAGGAGTTCGTACTCGATCTGCTCGGTCGGCGACGCGGACGAGCCCGGGTCCGGGGGAAGCTCGTTCTCGTCGAACCTCGGGGCCGAGGACGGAACGGGGCCGGTGCGGAAGTCACCGGAGGCCGCGGCGGCCTCGGCCGGCGCCGACTCCGCGGTGGTCGGTGCCGGGGCCTCGGCGGGCACCTCGCTGTCCGGAGCGCCGCCACAGCCGGCGAGCACACCGACGGCGAGCACGCCGGCGACCGTGCCGGTGAGTCGCTGCTGGACGGGGGTAACTCTCATGGATCTCTCTTCTCACTGGTGCGGGGAGCGCCTGACCAGGCCTGCGGTACGGCCCCGGATCGGACCGGGTGCCGTTTCCGTTGCCGCAGCGTGGCCGTCCTCGCCACGTCACGCCTGAAGTCACTGGCACGGACCATGATCACGATTCGCCGCACGTGGTGTCCATGACGGTCCGTCCACACCTTCTTGACGCTGAGTCCACACCGCACCTCGGTGCCCGGCCTGGGCCGGACGCCGATGCCCGTGGCGGCCCGCCGCAGCCGGTGCGGCGGGCCGCCGCGGGTCCTCGGCGTCCGGGCGTTCAGAACACGAAGCCGCGGAACAGCAGGATCGCGAGCCCGAGGCCGACCAGCAGGTTGAACACGGTGGCGAGCGCGAATACGCCGACCGGCCGCCAGCCCGCCTCGCGCAGGGCTCCGGCGGAGAACTCCAGGCCGATGCTGGTGAACGCCGCGATGAGGAACCAGTCGCGCAGCGCCTGGGCGGTGTCCAGTCCGGGCTGTCCGGCGTCGCCGGTCGCTCCGGCCCATACGGTGGCGAGGACGGAGGCGGCGAGGAAGCCGAGGACGAACTTGGGAAAGCGTTCCCACAGGGCGGCCGCACCGGGGCGGCGCGCCGTGCCGGCCGGGGCGACCCGCAGCGCGAAGTAGCCGGTCAACGCGACCGCCACCACCCCCAGGAGCACGTTCTGGGCGGACTTGACGATGGAGGCGATCTGCAGCGCCTCCTCGCCGACGATCGCGCCGGAGGCCGCGACCGCCGCCGTGGTGTCGATGTTGCCGCCGATCCACGCCCCGGCCTGCGCGCCGCTCAGCCCGATCACGTCGACCAGCCAGGGCAGCAGGAAGATCGATGGCAGCGCGAAGAGGATGACGAGACCGGCGGTGTAGGCGAGCTGCTCCCGCCTGGCCTGGACGGCTCCGGCGGCGGCGATGGCGGCGCTCACGCCGCAGATCGCGACCGCCGAGGCCAGCAGCGCGCGCAGCCGCTCGTCGAGGCCGAACCGGCCGCCGAGCCACCAGGTGAACAGGAAGACCGCCGTCACCAGGACCAGCGCCTGCAGGATGGCCGGTCCGGCGGCGCGGACGATGACGTCGAGCAGGACCGTGGAGCCGAGCAGCACGAGGCCCGTCTTGATGAGGAACTCGGTACGGAACGCCACCGCCAGCCGGTGCCGGACGCGGGCCAAGGTGAGCACGACGTTGCCGAGCAGGCCCAGGATGATGGCGTAGACCGGGTACTCGACGGCCTCGGCGAACCCGCCGATCGCGGTGCCGGCCGTCGCCTCGGGGACGTAGGACTCCAGGAACCGGGTCGTCGCGGTCAGGGCGAGCAGGACCGCGACGCCGGCCGCGCCCCATGCCCAGGTGGCGGGGCGGGTGGACGCCGCGGGTGGACTCGTGGGGCTCGGGCCGGTGGCGGTCTCGGGGCCGGCTTCGCGGGGCGGGTCGGTGCGGTCGTCGCTCATCACGGCACCAGCCAGGCCGGGATGGCGCCGAGCAGCGCCAGGACGAGCAGGGCCAGCCCGGTGATCGTCGCCGCCCAGTCCTCGTTGATCCGGGGGACGGTCCGCCGACCGCCCGGAGGTGGGTCTCCGGCGGTGGGGCGGGGTCGTGTCTCACTCATGCGTTTCCTCAGGGGGATGGTCGTGGTGCCGGAGACACCGAAAAATCCAATAAACCTACTGATTTAGTGTAGTTACTCGCTGTCGCGAACGGAAGACGGCATGCCACCGCAATGGCCCGCCCACCCACGGCCCACCGGGGACCGGGACGAATCCGGCCCGGATACGAGGCTCCTCGTCCGCTCCCGGTCCCGCCGGCCGCTCCGCCGGCCGGTGCGGTCAGGACGCCGGCGCCGCGAGTTGCCGGCAGATGAGCGTGTGAGCGAGTCGTACCGTGGCGAGCAGGTCCTCGCGGTCCACGCCGAGGTTGGATCGCACCGACAATCCGTGCCAGACGGATTGGACCAGCCCGGTCAGCGCCGCCGCGTCGGTCCCGGCGGCCAGTTCGCCGTCCTGGACCGCCCGCTCGACGCGCGCGCGGAGCGTCCGCTCGTTCCAGCCGTGCAGTTCGGCGAAGTAGGCACTGGTGTCGAGCGTGCTGGTGCTGTCGGTCATCACGGCACTGCTGACGAGGCATCCGGGATGCGCGTCACTCGGCCGGGTGAACTCCTCGACCGAGTCGGTGAGGACGCGTTCGATGACGGTCCGGATGTCCTTCTCCGCGACGGCCTGCCGGTAGATCTCCCGGTAACGCTCGGCGTAGGTCCGCACCGCTTCCTCGAACAGCCCCGCCTTACTACCGAAGGCGGCGTAGAGGCTGGAGGCGGAGAGCCCGAGGGCCGCGGTGAGGGCGCGGGTCGACGTCCCGGAGTAGCCGCGGCGCCAGAAGAGGCGGGCGGCGTCGAGGATCGCGCGGTCGCGGTCGAAGGCGCGTGGCCGTCCGCGGTTTCGCTGGGGCACGGTTGCATTGTAGATCGTTTGCTCCATAATGGATTTATGGAGCGAACGATCCAGAAGAGGCTGCCGGTCGGCGAGGGTAGCTGGGTCACGGTCGACGTGTACGGGGAACCGGATGCTCCGGGTCTCGTCGTTGTGCCGGGCGCGATGAGCGACGCCCATACCTGGCGGCACGTCGCGAGGGCCATCGACGCCTGGCCGTCGGTGGCGGTCCTCAACCGCCGGGGACGCGCGCCCTCGGGTCCGTTGACCGCAACGTACTCGCTGCGGACAGAGGTCGAGGACCTCGGCGTGATCCTCGACGAGTTCGGGGGCATCACGTCGCTCTTCGGCTGGAGCTACGGCGGGTTGATCGCGCTGCTCGCCGCCAATGATCGGCCGCTGCGCCAGGTGATCGCCTACGAGCCGGTGATGCGGCCGTTCGGCCGCCACGCACTACCGGACCTCAAGGCCGCCCACGACAGAGCGGACTGGGACGCCACCGTCGACATCGTGAACCGGCAGATCTCCGGCTTCAACAAGGCGCATATCGCGGCCCTGCGCGCCGACCACCAGGGATGGGCCGCCCTGCGCCGCCTCAGCAAGCCCGCCCACGCCGAAATCACCGCCCTGAACACGGCACCGCCACCGGGTGCGATGGCCCGGCGGGCGGACCGCGTCGATCTCATCATCGGCCGGCACAATCTCGGGACGGCCCCGTACGGATCATCGTTCGACGACGTCCGGCGGCACCTCCCGGATGCCGAAGTCCATGAGCTTCCGGCCCAGGGCCACCTGGCCCACATCCAGGCGCCCACGGAACTCGGCCGCCTGCTCAATGCCCTCGCCGCCGCACGATGACGGTCATGGTGACGCGCCGCCCTCCGCCGAGCCGCGGGCGGCGGGCGCGCCGCGTCCGGCCGACCCGTTGCGCCGCCCTGGCGAACTCGGCCGGCACGACCGGCGGCTCCCTGGGCGGCACGGGCGCGCGGCAGGTCGTCCCCCACGCACGGCGTCCGCGTGCCGCGGGGGCCGACCCGCTCCGGGCGGGCGCGCCCGGGCGGAGTCAGCCGCCTTCGAAGGTGATCTCCACCCGCCGGTTCTGCGACCGTCCCGCCGGAAGGTCATTGCCCTCGTCGTCGGTCTCCTCCGCGACCGGCTCGTCGGACCCCCGCCCGGACGCCTCGATCTCCGGCGCCTCGTCGCCGAGCAGCTCCACCAGCGCGTCACGCACCGTCTCGGCCCGGCGCTCCGACAGGTCCTGGTTGTAGTCGTCGGCGCCGAGCCCGTCGGAGTGCCCGACCACCCGCACCGTTCCGGGCGCGTCCGCCAGGCGTTCGGCGAGGTCGCCGAGGGTGGCCTCGGCATCGTCGCTGAGCACGTCCTCATCGAACTCGAACAGCACGTCGGTGGCGATGATCACCGTGGTGGCCGAGCCCTCCGCCTCTTCGGACTCCATCGGCTCGACGGCCTCTTCGACGTCAAGGGCGGTGACGGCGTCCTCGACGTCCAGGCTCACGACGGACTCCTCCAGCCGCGCGGCCGTGATCCCGGCCGTGCCCTGCTCGCCGTCCCCCGCCGCCAGGAGCGCGGGGGTGAGCGCGAGCAGGCCGGCCAGCCAGAGCCCGCGCCGGCCCGGGCCGTTCACCGCAGCACCGGGACGTCGGTGACCGGCGGGAGTTCGCCGACGTAGAGATCCATGGCGGTGACGTCCTCGGGCGGCGCCGCGAACGTGAAGCTGAGGTCGCGGGGCTCGCCGTAGGTGAGATGGGTGTTGCCGGCGTCCGGTGCCTGGAGGGTACCGCCGGAGTCGCGGACGACGTTGTAGCGGGCGAGGTTGGCGGTGTCGACGAGGTAGGGCTGGACTCCCATGTAGCCGTAGAGCCGGTACAGGCTGTCCCCGCTCCTGTCGCCCGTCTGCTCGGCGGTCACGGTCGCGGTGAGCTGCATCAACTCGCCCCGGACTCGCAGCGCATGGATCTGGACCTCGGCCTCGCCGTTACGGTTCTGGTAGGGCCAGGCCGTCTCGGCGACGACCTCCGTGGTCTCCGCGGAGGCGTCGGCCGTGCTCTCGGCCGTCTCCGTGCCGCCGTCACCGTCCGGCTCACCGCCGTTGCCCGTGGCGCAGCCGGTCAGCAGGAGCGCCAGCAGGAGTGGGGGTGCCGCAGCCTTCACGGGCGATCGCATGTCGGGAACTCCTGATCTCGTGGGGGAGCTGTGCAGCGCAGACGCGCTTCGGGAGGAGGCGCACCAGCGCCAAGCGAGGGGAAGACCAGGGCACGCCCGCGCGCGGTCATATGCCGGCTGACATACGCCAGAGCCCTGGCACCCCGCCGAGTCTCCCCTCGCAACCGAGCAAAGTCAACACAGTGTCGATTTCCGCCGCCATACTGCCAAGACTCAGGACCGCCGCACGGGCCGCCCGGACCTCGCGCCTTCGAACGCGGCCGGCGTCCCTCACCAGCCCCGGCTACGAACCGGAACCCTCCACCACGCCCGCGTCCCTTGGTTCCTCGGCTCCGATGGTGCGGCGGATGACGTGCATGAGCGTGTCCAGGAGCTCGTCCTCCTCCTGGGGGGTGTGGGCACGGGTGAAGAGCATGTAGACGCTGCGTTCGGCCATCCAGCTCAGGGCCATGGCGACGCTGTACGGCTCCGCACCGGTGTCGGGGAGAACGCCGCGCGCACGGTCGCGTTCGATCGCGGTGGCATAGAGCCGCGCACAACGTTCGAAGTAGTCCTCCCATGCCATCCGCATGCTCGGGCGATGCGTGAGCAACTGGTTGGCCGCGCTGACCAATGGTGCGTTCCGGCGCCACAGGTCGAAGCTGAATCTGAGGATGTGCTCCACGCTTTCCACCGCGGTCTCGCCGGGTAGCGCCGCGCGGTCGGCGAGCGTGTCGACGATGCTCAGGACAGAGCGTGCGATGGCGGCTTCGACGACGGCGTCCTTGCCGTCGAAGTAGAAGTACACCGCGGCGCGGGAGAGCCCGGCGCCGGCCGCGATGTCGGCGATGGTGACCTCGCTCAGCGGTTTTTCAGCCAGGAGCCGCTCCGCGCTGTCCAGCAGCGCGATCTCCTGGCGGTCCCCACGGCTCATAGCGGGACGGCGCCGCCCGCTCGGGGAGGGGGGCGAGGACTTGGCTGTGCTCATGGGCCCACGGTAGCGATCAACGGCGCCTCGTGCGGCCGGATGCTGATAATAATCGACACTGTGTCGATCGAGACTCGGGAATGCCGACGGCCGCCGCAGCGGGAGCGCGGCGGCCGCGCTCCCGAACAGGCCGCCGGTGCCGCCATGCCGGCTGCTCCCTCCCACCGACCACGTCGGACGCCGCACGCCTGGCCGCGAAAGGAGGCCCGCCTCGGGGGAAATCCGGCCGCCATCGGCGACCACGGTCCGGGAGCCGTCGCCCTCGGGGCACACCCGTGATCTGGCTGGAACATCGGCGATGGGAACCTCCACGACGACTCCGCTCCCTGACCTGAGCCACGTCCACAGAAGATGCCAGGCGCCGGAGCGTGGCGTGCCGCGGCCGCTGTCGATGAGCGACCGCTCCCCATGCGCTTCCCGCGCCTTGAGCGACGGCGTGATTACCGACAGTTTTCCGATTCGTTAGTTGAATTTCACACAATCGCGCTTGGCTCGTAGGTGTCACCCATTGGGAGGTCCCCGTGCCCCGTCCGACCCGCTACGTGTCCAGATCCGACCTCGGCTGGGGTGACTCCCCGGCCGGCTACGCCAACCCCCGCAGCGGCCTGGTGATCCACTACGACGGCTCGAACCAGGGCCTCGCCGGGCAGGCGCACTCCGCCTGTCTCTCCTATTGGCGGGCCACCCGGAACTTCCACATCAACACCAACGGATGGGTGGACATCGGCTACTCCTTCGCCGCCTGCCCGCACGGATACGTCATGGCGGGGCGGGGCCTGTTCAAGGTCCAGGCCGCCCAGCCCGGGGGCAACAGCACCTACTACTCGTGCACGCTCTGCGGCGGGCCGGACGATCCCGTCACCGACGCACAGATCAACGCGGTCCGCGAGCTGCGGCAGTGGCTGATGGAGCCCGAGTCCAGCATCGCCGGGACCGTGCGCGGGCACCGTGACTTCATCTCGACGTCCTGCCCTGGTGACCGGGCCTACGCGATGGTCCAGGACGGCACGTTCGCCCGCCCGCCGGCGTCCGGTGGGACTCCCCCTCCCGACCCCGAATCGGAGGATTTCCTCGACATGGCCGACCTCACCTGGCTGTCCTCGTCCCGCACCCAGCGGCTTCCCAACGGTGTCCCGGTGTGCCTGCTGTTCCAGGACGGCCGGGACGCCCGGATCACCCCCGACGACCCCTACGCCACGATCGCCTTCCAGAACCGCAAGTTCACCGGCACGCTCAACGGCCGCGTCGTCGCGGTCGGGGCGGACGGTGAACCGGCACCGGTCGCCTACCGGGTGCAGCTGGGCAAGGTGCGGGGTGCCGTGGGGGCCGACGCCACGCCGGATCCGCTGTTCGCCGGAGGCGTCTTCACCACCACCGAGTGCAACGTCAGCCTGGACGAGATCACCCGCGCCGACGAGCGGCTGCGCATCTACGTCACCGCCCTCGTGGACGGCGCGGAGTGGCGCGGCGGGAAGGTCACCGGCTGGATCGCCCCGCTCTGATCGCCGGGGCGCGGCTCCGCGCGCGTCCGGGTGGCGTTCCTCCCGCTCTCCGGGCGGGTCCGCCACCCGGACCCGCCCGCCGATGGTGCTAGGGAACCGGTGTCACCAGGCGCCCTTCCGTCAGGTAGGCGTTCAGGTTGCGCAACGCCAGCTCGCCCATGGCCTCCCGGGTCTCGTGGGTGGCGCTGGCGATGTGCGGCAGGAGCACGACGGAATCGAGGCCGAGCAGCGGTTCCGGGACGTGGGGTTCGTCGGCGAACACGTCGAGGGCGGCGCCCGCGATGCGGCGCTCGACGAGGGCCGACACCAGCGCCGGCTCGTCGACGACGCTGCCGCGCGCGACGTTGACGAGGTAGCCCTGCGGGCCGAGGGCGGCGAGCACCTTCTCCGAGACGAGGCCGCGGGTGCCGTCGCCGCCCGAGGTGGCGACGACGAGCACGTCGGCGGATTCGGCGAGGGCCTCGGCCGAGGGGACGTAGCGGTAGGGGACGCCGCCGGCCGGGCGGCGCGAGTGGTAGCTCAGCCGGACGCCGAACCCGGCCAGCCGGGCGGCGATGGCCCGCCCGATCCGGCCCAGGCCGAGGATGCCCACGTGCTTGCCGCTCACCTTCGTGGCGAGGGGGAACGCCGCCCGCGTCCAGTCGCCGCGCCGGACGTGACGGTCCGCGGCGGACAGCCGCCGCATGACGTCGATCAGCGCCCCGACGGCGAGATCGGCCACGCAGTCGGTCAGCACGTCCGGCGTGTTGCTGACGTCGATACCGCGGGCCCGCGCGCGGGCGACGTCCGTGGTCTCGTACCCGACGCCGAAGTGCACGATCGCCCCGAGGTGCGGCAGCGCGTCCATGACATCGTTCGGAACCCCGACCCGGGCGCTGGTCACGGCGGCGGCGACCGCGGGACCGTGTTCGGCCAGGACCGCCGCGCGGTCGGGGTGCTCGTGCAGCCGGATCGTGCGGTGCCGGGCCGCCAGACCGGCCTCCAGGGACGGCGGCAGCGGGCAGAGCTGCAGGACGGTGCGCGGCGGCGCTGACGTGGGCATGGCCGGACTGCCTTTCGACGAGGGGAGCGGCGGGGCCGCCGCACGGGTGGCTCCCGGGTGCGCGGGCACCCGGGAGCCGGGGCTACCGCGCGCCGGTCTCCGCGACGCCGTCGACCAGCCGTGGCACGCCCGCGGAGTCACCGTCCCGCAGCTCCACCGGCAGCAGGGCCTCGGGGACGTCCTGGTAGCTGACCGGGCGCAGGAAACGCTCAATGGCCAGTGTCCCCACCGAGGTGGTCGCGGGCGCCGAGGTGGCGGGGAACGGCCCGCCGTGCACCACGGCGTGCCCCACCTCCACCCCGGTGGGCCAGCCGCCGAACACGACCCGGCCGGCGAGCAGTTCCAGCCGGGGCAGCAGTTCGGCGGCGGCGGGGTGGTCGGACTCGGCGGCGTGCACCGTGGCGGTGAGCTGGCCTTCCAGAACGCCGAGGACGTCGTGCAGCTCCGTCAGGTCGCGCAGCCGGACCACGAGGGAGGTGGCGCCGAAGACCTCGCTCTGCAGGGTCTCGTCGGAACGGAAGGTGGCGCCGTCGGTGACATAGAGCCGAGCCTGGCCGCAGGTGGCGATGGCCTCGTCGCGGCCTCCCGTGGCGAGTTCGGTGACGCCGGGCCGCCCGGCCAGCCGTTCCGCGCCCTCGTCGTAGGCCCGGCGGATCCCGTCGGTGAGCATCGGCGCGGCCGGCGCGGCGGTGACGGCGTCCTTGGCCGCGGTCAGGAACTCCTCGGCGTCGCCGACGGTGAAGACCAGCCCGGGGCTGGTGCAGAGCTGGCCCACGCCCGTGGTGAGCGAGGCGACGTAGCCGGCCCCCAGCTCCGCCCCCTTCTCGGCCAGGGCGCCCGGCAGCAGCACGACCGGGTTGACGCTGGACATCTCGGCGTAGACCGGGATCGGCACCGGCCGCGCCGCGGCGGCCGCGGCCAGGGCCAGGCCGCCGGAGCGGGAGCCGGTGAAGCCGACGGCGGCGATGCGCGGGTCCTGGACCAGCGCCGTGCCGAGCCCGGGTCCGGGGCCGAACAGCAGGGAGAACGTGCCCTCGGGAAGTCGGTGTTCCCGCACCGCCGCGCGGACCGCCCGCCCGACGAGTTCGGACGTGCCGGGGTGGGCGTTGTGCGCCTTGACGACGACCGGGGCGCCGGCGGCCAGCGCCGACGCGGTGTCACCGCCCGCGACCGAGAACGCCAGCGGGAAGTTGCTGGCGGCGAAGACCGCCACCGGGCCGAGCGGGATCTTGCGCTGGCGCAGGTCGGGCTTGGGCAGCGGCGACCGCCCGGGGTCGGCCGGGTCGACGCGGACGCCGAGCCAGGCACCGTCGCGGAGCACGGCCGCGAACAGCCGGAGCTGGCGGGTGGTGCGCGCCCGCTCCCCCAGTACGCGCTGCTCGGGGATGCCCGTCTCGGCGGTCACCCGGCGGACCAGGGTGTCGCCGAGGGCGTCGATGTTGTCCGCGATGCTCTCCAGGAACCGGGCGCGGGTCTCGGCCGGGGTGCGGCGGTAGCCGTCGAACGCGGCGTGCGCGAGTTCCGCGGCCCGGGCCGCCTCGGCCGCGCCGCCCTGCGGGTAGCCGGGTTCGAGGCGCTCGCCGCTGGCCGGGTCCACGGCGAACACCTCGTCCGCGCCGGGCGGGCGGACGTCGGCGAAGCCGATGAGCATGGCGCCGGCCGGGGCGGTCTCCGGGGTGATGGGCTCGGTCATGCGCGGGTCACCTTCTCCACGAGGGCCTTGAGTTCGCCGAGTTCGGTCGCGGTGAGGTCGGTCAGCGGCGGGCGCACCGGCCCGGCCGGGCGGCCGGTGACGGCGAGCCCCGCCTTGACGATCGACACCGCGTAACCGGCCCGGCGGTTGCGGATGTCCAGGTACGGCAGCACGAACTCGTTGAGCTTGCGGTAGACGGTCTCGGCGTCACGGGCGCGTACCGCCGTGTAGAAGTCGAGGGCGAACTCCGGCAGGAAGTTGAAGATGGCCGACGAGTAGGTGGTCACCCCCATCTCCAGGTACGGCAGCGCGTAGGTCTCGGCGGTGGGCAGCCCGCCGATGGAGAGCAGCCGGTCGCCGAGGCGGGCGTGGATGCGGGTCATCAGGTCGACGTCGCCGATGCCGTCCTTGAACCCGATGAGGTTCGGGCAGTCGTCCACGAGTTCCTGGACCGTGTCGAAGTGGTAGGCGGCGTTGGCCCGGTGGTAGACGATGACGCCGAGCCCGGTGGCGGCGCAGACCGCGCGCACGTGGGCGGCGAGCCCTTCCTGCGGCGCCTCGGTGAGGTAGGGCGGCAGCAGGAAGACGCCGCTCGCCCCGGCGGCCTCGGCGGCGCGGGCCATGGCCACCGCCTGCGCGGTGCCGTACCCGGCGGGCGCGACGACGGGCATGCCCTCGGGCACCGCGGCGACGGCGGCGCGCACGACCCGGTCGACCTCGTCCGGGGTGAGGGCGAAGAACTCCCCCGTGCCGCCCGCGGCGAACAGCCCGGAGGGCCCGGCGGCGGCCTGCCGGCTCACGTGGTCGCGGTAGGCGTCCTCGTCGAAGCCGAGGTCGTCGCGGGCGTGGGTGACGGGGAACGAGAGCAGCCCCGAGCCGAGGACGGCGCGCAGTTCTTCGGGGGCGAACTGGGTCATGAACGGTCTCCGATTCGTCGAACGACTGCTGTGGAGCCTAGGCAGCCGCCCCGATACCCGTCCAAGTCGAATTCGGCATCCGTCGATACCGCCCCGGCAACGCCGCAGGTGAAACACGGTATCCGCCGTGCGGCGGCGCGTCGGGGGCGACGCCGCGCCCGGCCCGCCGGGCCTCCGGACCGAACGGGCCCCGCCGCCGGACGCCCGCCCGGCGGCTGCCCGGCCGGCCGGCGCCGGCGTCGCTGACCTGCGGCCGGCCCGATCGGCGGCGTGCCGCTCCCCGTTTTCGCGGCGCCGCACGCATCGGCGGCCCCGGCGATCCGCTCTCTTGACGCGCCACAACCCGGCCGTCTACAAATGCAGACGACGTACGTGTTTCTGGACACAAGCCCCCGTGTCTTCACCCACTCCACCAGGGGAGCGTCCCCACATGACCATCGGAGAGACGATGCCGTCATCCGCACCTCCCCGGCCGCGCGGCGGGCCGTCCCGCACCTTCGCCGTCGTCACCGCGCTCGCCGCACTCGCCGCATTCCCGGGCTGCACCGTGGCCAACAGCGACGCGGCCGGAAGCACCGGGACGGCGGGCGACACGCTGCGCGTCGTCCTCGCCCAGGAGCCCCCGACCCTGGAACCCTGTGAGGCGTCGCTGACGTCCACGGGCGTCGTGGTCCGGTCCAACATCACCGAGCCGCTCATCGAGCGCGACCCGGAGAGCGGCGAGCTGGAGCCGCTGCTGGCGACCGCGTGGGAGCGCACCGGCCCCAGCACCTGGAGCCTGGACCTGCGCTCCGGCGTGACCTTCCACGACGGGCAGGAGTTCACCGCCGAGGACGCCGCCTTCTCGATCGACCGCGCCGTCAACTCCGGCCTCGCGTGCAACGTGGACGGCTACGTCTTCGACGGCAGGGACCTGGAGGTCGAGGTCACCGGCGACCTGTCGCTGAGCGTCACCACGGAGGTCCCCGACCCGATCCTGCCGCTGCGCCTCAGCTTCATCGAGGTCGTCCCCCGCACCACCAGCACCGAGCACAAGGTGCGCGAACCCGTGGGCACCGGCCCCTACGTCCTGGACGGCTGGGAGACCGGCGTCTCCATCTCGCTGCGCCGCAACGACGCCTACTGGGGCGAGCCGCCCGCCTACCCGGAGGCCCGTTACGTGTGGCGGTCCGAGCCGAGCGTGCGCGCCGCGATGATCACCAGGGGCGAGGCCGACCTGGCGACCGCCCTCAACCCCGAGGACGCCACCGAGGACAACTCGGTCGCCTACCCCAACAACGAGACGGTCGCCCTGCGGCTGGACGGCCGGGAGCCCCCGCTCGACGACATCCGGGTCCGCAGGGCGATCGACATGGCCGTCGAGCGCGACGCCATCGCCTCGACGCTGCTCGCCGGCCTCGCCGAACCGGCGGCCCAGCTCGTGCCCGAAGGCGTGGTCGGCCACGACCCCGAACTCCGCGGCACGCCGACCGACCCGGAAGCGGCCCGTGAACTCGTCGCGGAGGCCGCCGCGGACGGCGCGCCGATCGACCGGCGGATCACGCTGGTCGCCCGCAACGGCATGTTCCCCCGGGTCGCCGAGACCGCCGAGGCGCTGCAGTACCAGATGGCGCAGCTCGGCCTGAACGTGCGGATCGAGATGCTCGACACCGCGGCCCACCTGCAGTACCAGCTCCGGCCGCTGCCGGAGAACGTGGGCCCCGTCGCGCTGCTGATCATGCACGGGAACCAGACCGGCGACGCCGCCTTCACCGCGAGCCAGTACCTGCTGAGCGAGGGCGCCCAGTCCACGTTCGGAACCGAGGAGCTCGACGCGGAGATCGCCGCCGCCGGCGAATTGTCCGGCGCGGACCGCCAGGAGGCACTGGCCGGGGTCCTCGCCCACCAGAACGCCGACGTCGTGCAGTACGCCCACGTCGCCCACATGCGCGGGCTGATGGGGATCTCCCCCGCCGTCCACTACCGACCGAACTCCGCCAGCGGAGACGAGCTGCGGCTGGCCGAGGTGCGGCCCGCCGGCCGGGAGGGATCCTGACATGACCGCCTTCCTCGGCAAACGCGTACTGTCCAGCGCGATCCCGCTGCTCTTCGTCGTGCTGGGCGTCTTTTGCCTGGCCCGGCTGACCGGCGACCCCGTCAACCTGTACCTGCCGCTGAGCGCGACCCCCGAGCAGCGGGCCGAGTTCTCCGCCGCGCACGGTTTCGACCAGCCCATCGCGGTGCAGCTATGGGACTACCTCGGCCAGCTCGCGCACCTCGACTTCGGCGAGTCGCTGCGCACCGGGCAGCCGGCCGCCGAGATGGTGCTGGCGGCGTTCCCCGCGACCCTGCAGCTCGCGGCCGTGACCATGCTCATCGCGACGGCCGGCGCGGTGGTGATCGGCTGCCTGGCCGCCTACCGGCCGAACTCCCTCGCCGACCGGATCTGCAGCTTCCTGTCGATGACGGCCGCCAGCATCCCGGACTTCTGGTTCGCCATCATGGGGGTGCTCGTCTTCGGCGTGACCCTCGGCTGGCTGCCCACCTCGGGCGTGACCGGCGGCCCGGAGGTCTGGGTGCTGCCGATCGCCACCCTGCTCATCCGCCCGTTCGGCGTGCTGGTGCAGGTGGTGCGCGGCGCCATGGTGGCCGCGCTCGCCTCGCCCTACACCAAGGTGGCGCGGAGCAAGGGGGCCGGGGAGGCGCGGGTGGTGTTCGGGCACGCGCTGCGCAACGCCGCCATGCCCGTGCTCACCGTCGCCGGGGACCTCGCGATCGGCCTGGTCAACGGGGCGGTCGTGGTCGAGACCATCTTCGGCTGGCCCGGCATCGGCAAGCTGATGATCGACTCCATCCTGCAGCGCGACTTCGCCGTCCTGCAGGCCGCCGTACTGCTGACCGCGGTGACGATCTTCGTGCTGAACATCCTCATCGACGTCTGCTACGCCCTGCTCGACGCCCGCGTGCGACACGCCGTCCCGGCCTGAGACCGAGGAGCCCGCCATGACCGCCCCCGACCACTCCGGCAGCGAGCCGGCGCCCGCGGCCAAGCGCCCGGCACGCTGGTGGACGCTGCTGGGCAGCGACCGCTTCGCGCTGGTCGCGGCCGTCCTGCTCGCGCTGGTCCTGCTGACGGCGCTGCTCGGCCCGCTCCTCATCGGGGACCGGGCCGTCCGCCAGGACCTCGGCGCCTCGCTGCGGCCGCCCTCGCTCGACCACGGGCTGTTCGGCCTGCTCGGCACCGACGTGCTCGGCCGCAGCATGCTGGCCCGGCTGATCGAGGCGGCCGGAACGACGCTGTCCGTCGCCGTCCCGGCCGTGCTCTGCTCCCTGGTGATCGGCTCGGCGGTGGGCATGTGGGCCGGGTACCACGGCGGGCTGCGGGAAAGCGTCGCGATGCGCGTCGCCGACGTGATCCTGAGCTTCCCGTCGCTGCTGCTCGCCGTCGTCGTGCTGTACGTGTTCTCCCCGAGCGTCGCCAACCTGGTGCTGATCCTGGCGTTCGCGCGGATCCCGGTGTTCCTGCGCACCGCGCGGGCCGAGGCCGCCGAACTGCGCAGCCGGCTGTTCGTGGACGCCGCGCGCACGTTCGGCGCGCGCAGCGGCCCGACCATCTACCGGCACATTCTGCCGATCACGCTGCCCACGCTGCTGACCGTGGCCACCCTGGACTTCTGCTTCGTCATGCTGTCGGAGTCCTCGCTGAGCTTCCTCGGAATCGGCATCCAGCCGCCCGACGTGAGCTGGGGGCTGATGGTCGCTCAGGGCCGCCAGTACCTGCAGACGGCGTGGTGGATCGCGGTGCTGCCCGGCATCGCCATCGTGGTCACGACCGTGTCGGCCACCGTGCTCGCCGCGTGGGCGCGGCTGGCCACCGACCCGGCGCAGCGCTGGCGGCTGACGACTCCGCGCGCCGGAGCCGCTCGGGCCGGCACCCGCTCGAAGGGCACCCGCGCGAACCGAGAAGGGACCAGCGCATGACCGCCTCCGCAAGCCCCACCCCCCGCCGTCCGCCGCGGCGGCGCGCACCGCGGCCCGCCGCGCCCCGCGAGGCCGCCGGTCCGGACGACGCGAGTCCCGCACTGGAGGTCGACGCGCTGACCGTCGACGTCCGCACGCCCGCGGGCCTCGTCCGCGCCGTCGACGGTGTCGGCTTCTCGGTCCGCCGGGGCCGGACGCTGGCGCTGCTCGGGGAGTCCGGGTGCGGCAAGTCCATGACCGCCCTGGCGGTGGCCGGCCTGCTGGAACCGGTCGCCGAGGTCAGCGGCGGATCGGTCCGGGTGGGCGGCACGGACGTGCTGCGGCTCGGCCGCGCCGAACGCCGCCGGCTCGCCGGGCCGGTGCTGTCCATCGTGTTCCAGGACGCCCTGACCGCGATGAACCCGGTGCAGACGGTGGGCGCGCAACTCGGCGAGCCGTTCCGCATCCACCGCGGCCTGTCCCGCCGTGCGGCGCGGGAGAAGGCGATCGAGCTGATGGAGGCCGTCGGCATCCCCGAGCCGCGGGCGCGGGCCCGCTCCTACCCGCACCAGTTCTCCGGCGGGATGCGGCAGCGGCTGCTGATCGCGATGGCGGTGGCGCTGAGCCCCGACGTGCTGATCGCGGACGAGCCCACGACCGCGCTCGACGTGACGGTGCAGGCGCAGGTCATGCAGTTGCTCGCCGACCTGCAGGAACGGAACGACATGGCGCTGGTGCTGATCACGCACGACCTCGCCGTGGTGGCCGAGCGCGCCGACGAGGTCGCGGTCATGTACGCCGGGACGGTGGTCGAGACCGGGCCGGTGCGCGAGGTGTTCACCCGGCCGCGCCATCCCTACACGCGTGGGCTTTTGGACTCGGTGCCCGAGAACGTGGAGCGGGGGCGCCCGCTGCGCTCGGTCCCGGGCAGCCCGCCGGAGCTGAGCGCGATCCCGGCCGGCTGCGTGTTCCAGGCCCGCTGCCCGATGGCGCGCGAGCGGTGCGCCGAGCGCCGTCCCGTCCTGGAGCCGGCCGGTCCGTCGCGGGCCGCCGCCTGCCACTTCTCCGAGGAGCTCGCCCGTGCCTGACAACGCCGCCGCCACCGCGGCCCCCGCGACGGCCGAAACCGCGCCCCTGCTGGAGGTCACCGGCGTCCGCAAGACGTTTCGGGTGACCGGCGGCGGGGCCGCGAAGTCGAGGCTGACCGCCCTGGACGGGGTCGACCTGCACGTCCGCCGGGGCGAGACGCTCGGACTCGTCGGCGAGTCCGGCTGCGGTAAGTCGACGCTGGCGCGCGTCCTGCTGCTGCTGGAGCGCCCCGACGCGGGGACCGTGCGGTTCGAGGGGACCGACCCGTTCGCGTTGCGCGGCCGGCGGCTGCTGGCCTGGCGGCGCCGGGTGCAGATGGTGTTCCAGGACCCGTTCGCGTCGCTGAACGCCCGGATGACCGCGGCCGACATCATCGGGGAGCCGTGGCGGACGCACCGCGACGCGGCGCCCGCCGACCGGGACCGGCGCGTCCGGGAACTGCTCGATCTCGTGGGGCTGCGGGCCGGTGACGCGCACCGCTACCCGGGCGAGTTCTCGGGCGGGCAGCGCCAGCGGATCGGGATCGCCCGCGCCCTCGCGCTCGGCCCGGACCTGATCGTCTGCGACGAGCCGGTCTCCGCGCTGGACCTGTCGGTCCAGGCGCAGGTGCTCAACCTGCTCGCGGACCTGCAGGAGCGGCTTGGCGTGTCCTACGTCTTCATCTCGCACGACCTGTCGGTGGTGCGGCACGTGGCCGACCGGGTCGCGGTGATGTACCTCGGCAAGGTGATCGAGCAGGGGCCGACCGAGAGCGTCTTCGACCGGCCGCTGCACCCCTACACCAGGGCGCTGATGTCGGCCGCGCCGACCCTGGACGTGTCCGGGGAGGCCGCGGCGCGCCGCATCCTGCTCACCGGCGAACCGCCCTCCCCGCTGGACCCGCCGTCGGGCTGCCGGTTCCGCACGCGCTGCTGGCAGGCCGCGGAGCGGTGCGCGGCCGAGACCCCGCCGTCCGCGCACCGGTCCGGCGCGGACGGTGCGGACCGGGACGGGCACGCAGCGCTGTGCCACTTCCCGCTGGAGGCCGCCCCGGCGGTCTCGTGAGCACACCGCGCCGGGCGGCCGATCCCGTACGGGGGCGGCCGGCCGGTGTGCCGGTGTCGCGGGTTCCCGGCCCGGGAACGGTCAGGCGCCGGCGCGCACCACGTTGGTCAGCGGCTCGCCCGCGGCCAGCCGCGCGATGTTCGCGGCGATCTCCCGCGCCCGGCCGGTGAACGTGGAGCGGGTGTGCCCCGAGTGGTGCGGGGTCATGACGACGTTGTCGAGCCGGTGGAACGGCCGGGTGTACCCGCAGGCGCCGCCGCCGTCCTTGGGGTGGCTCCACCACACGTCCAGGGCGGCCCCGCCGATGCGGCGTTCGGCGAGCGCGGCGTAGAGGGCGTCCTCGTCGACGATCGGCCCGCGCGCCACGTTGACCAGCAGCGCGTCCGGCCGCATCCGCGCGAGCTCGGCGGCACCGATCAGCCCGGTGGTCGCCGGGGTCAGCGGGACGGTGATCACGACGACGTCGGAGCCTTCGAGCAGCCCCGGCAGGCCGTCGTCGCCGTCGACCCGGTCCATCCGCACCCCCTCGGGCAGCGGCGCGCGGGGGTCGCGGCGGACCGCGCGGGCGCGCATGCCCAGCGCGGTGGCCGCCCGAACGACGGCGGCGCCGATCTCGCCGAGGCCGACGACGCCCACCGTGCGGCCGGCCAGGGTGTCGCCCAGCGGGACGCCGGGATCCACCGCGACGGACTCCCACGTCCCCGCACGGAGCAGGGCGTCCGCGCGCCGGACCCGGCGGGACAGCATGAGCACCGCCATGACCACGTGCTCGGCGATCGAGACGCCGTGGTGGAAGGTGTTGCACACGGTCACGCCGGGCGCGAGCGCGTGCAGGGGGATGCGGTCGACGCCCGCGCCGGTGACGTGCACGAGCCGCAGGCCGCGGGCGGCCTCCGCCATCGGCACGCTCATCCGGGAGGCGACGAGCACGTCCGCCGACCGCAGCCGTTCGGCCACCTCTCCGTCGGGGCGGCCGGCGAGGAACTCCCACTCGTGGCCGTCGGCTCCCTCGCCGGTCAGCAGGTCACGGAACCGGTCCAGGATCGGATCGGTGAGCACGATCCTCATCGCGCACCGTCCCCGCGGCGGCGGCCGGGGGTCACCACCGCGGGGCGGCGGGGTCGAAGCCGGGCTGGAAGCGCCGCATGTACCCGGTGTCGTCGCGCTCGCGGATCCCGCTGGCCAGGTACTGCTCGTGCATGCGCGCCAGAGCGTCCCGGTCGAGCTCGACCCCGAGTCCGGGACCCGTGGGCACCGCGACCGCGCCATCGGCGAAGGTCAGCGCGCCGGGCACGATGACGTCGTCGGCCGGGTCCTTCCACGGCCAGTGGGTGTCGCAGGCGTAGGTGAGGTGCGGGGTGGCGGCGGCCAGGTGCGTCATCGCGGCGAGGCTGATGCCCAGGTGGGAGTTGGAATGCATCGACAGCCCCATGCCGAAGGTGTGGCAGATGTCGGCCAGCGAGCGCGACCGGCCGAGCCCGCCCCAGAAGTGGTGGTCGGAGAGGATCACCTGGACGGCGTTCGCGGCGACGGCCGGCCGCACGTGGTCGAACGCCACCACGCACATGTTCGTGGCCAGCGGCATCGGCACCTCGCGGGCGACCTCGGCCATGCCGTCGATGCCGGTGGTGGGGTCTTCCAGGTACTCGATGACGCCGTCGAGTTCGGCGCCGACCCGGATCGCGGTCGGCACGGTCCACGCGCCGTTGGGGTCGATCCGCAGCGGGTGGCCGGGGAACGCCTCGCGCAGGGCCAGGATGGCCGCGACCTCCTCCTCGGGCGGGAAGACGCCGCCCTTGAGCTTGATGGCGCGGAAACCGTACTCGTCGATCATGCGCCGCGCCTGCGCGACGAGGTCGTCCGGCTTCAGCGCGGCGCCCCAGGAGTCGGGCTCGGCCCCGGGGTGGCCGGCCCACTTGTAGAAGAGGTAGGCGCTGTAGTCGACCCGGTCGCGCACCGCTCCACCGAGCAGGTCGCTCACGGGGCGGCCGATCGCCTTGCCCTGGACGTCCAGGCAGGCCACCTCGAACGGTGAGAGCACCCGGTCGGCGGTGCTGCTGCCGGTGACCATGCCGCTCATGCCGTGCCCGGCCGTTCCGCGGTCGCCGGCGAGCCGGTCGCGGACGAGGGCGGCGATCTCGTGCACGTGCCACACGTCGACGCCGGTCAGCGCCGCCGCTGCCGCGCGCAGCCGGTCGAGGTGCCCGGCGTCGCCGTAGGTCTCCCCCAGTCCGGTGAGCCCGGAGTCGGTGACGATCTCCACGATCGCGCGCAGCGCGAAGGGCTCGTGGACGCCGACCGTGTTGAGCAGGGGCAGGTCCCGGAAGGCGACCGGCGTGATGCGGACCTCGCTGATGCGGTGCGGCTCGCCGGCCGTGTCGTTACCCACGTGTCTCCTCCGCCAGTGTCGGACCGACGGCGTGCGCCGGTGATCTGCGTCTCCGGAGGCACCCTATCGAGCGGTTGTTCAGATAGGTAGACAAATGTCACTATTCAAGACGAATAACCGGACTCCACTCACATACCGGGCAGGCCACCTGGCGAGCCGCCGGTCACCCGCCGGTGCCGGCCGCGGCGTCCTCCGGCCGCTCCGGAAGCGGGAAGCGCAGCGCGGCCGCGGCGACGTGCCGCCGCAGCCCCGTCTCCGCCCGGACGTGCCGCACGGTGCCGCCGTCGTCGACCACCTGCTCCACGAGATCACCCAGCACGTCGGAACTCCGGCGGGCCGGTGCGCCGCACAGCGGGCACGCGTCGCCCGAGCGCGCCAGCCAGCCGTCGCGCTCGCACACCACCCCCGGCGCCGTCGCGCCGTCCTCGACGGCCAGATGGCGGACCGCGGTCACGGTGCCCGCCCACAGGCAGTCGCGCAGGCCCACCGCGGCCAGGCCCCCGCCGGAAGCCGTCTCCAGCAGCCGGGACACCTCGCGGCGTTCCTCGGCGCGCTCGTACTGCTCGATGGCGTGGTCGGCGAGCTTGCGGATGTCGTCGGGCGTGCTCGTCCCCGGATCGAGGGCGAACGTGCCCACCACCCGGGCGCGCAGGGCGTCGGGGAGGAAGCCGAGGAACGGGGTGATCTCGTGCCGGTGACCGCCCACGATCAGCAGTTCGCACCCTCCCGTTCGGAACAGGTCCGCCAGCCGGGTCGCGACCAGTCGGAAGTGCCGCTTGCTCAGTTCCTCCGTCCGGTTGCGAACGCCGTACTCGGCGAACCAGGCGGCGAAGTCGGGTTTGCGCGGGAACTCGTCCCGGAGGCGGTCGACCGCACGGATCTCGTCCTGGTACACCTCCCAGATCCAGGCCGCGGCCCGGTCCACCACCGCCACGCAGTAGCGGTGGTACTCGTCCAGGACCGCGAGCATGGGCCGCACCCAGGGAGTCGCGTCCACCATGACACGGTCCCGGGTCCGGCGCGGCAGGTCGAACCGCTCGAACATGCCGCGCCCACTGCACGAGAACAGCGCGATCGTGCCGCGGGTCCACATCTCCTCGCTCGCCGCGGCCTCCAGGCGCTCGATGTCCCCGCGCAGCGACATCCGCTGCTCCCGTCCCAGCCGCTCGTCCGCCACCCGCGGGCGGAACTGGTGCAGCAGCCCGCTCAATCGCGTCGGCAGCGCGGCACGGTCCGCCGGATCCACCGGCACCGACAGGTAGACCGAGACGACCGGCAGCCCGTCCCCGTCGAACCGGATGACGCGGTCGATCTCCTGCGCCGTGATCATCCTGCTCGCCTCCTCGCGCCCCTGCCGTCCGGACGGGCCCGGCGCCCCCACCGTCCCCGGCCGCGTACGCCGGCCGCCCGTTCGGTCGCGGAGCGGTTGATTTTGGGGTCTTGCTGATGGTGATACCCGGTTCGGGCCGGTCATCCTGCCTTCCGGCGGGACGTGCGGGCGGCCGTACGCCTGGCGGCGGCCGTCCCGCGCCTAGCGGTGCAGCACCAGCCCGTCGTACGCCGTCCGGTACGGGACCTCGGCGGCGTGGGCGAGCATCGTGGGCCCCATGTGGGTGAGGACGAGTTCGCCGGTGGCCAGGTCCGCGGCGTGCTCGTGCACGGTGGTGTAGTCGAGGTGGTAACGCACCGGGCGGTCGTGGGTGTAGGACTCGCAGGCGAACACGTCCGTCCCTGCCGCGGCCTCGCGCAGGGCCGGGGTCCACGCGGTGTCGCCCGAGTAGCCGAACACGGTGCCGCCGAGCGCGACGCGCACCGCCAGCGCGGGGGCGCCGCTGGCGTGGTCGACCTCCCAGGCCGCCGCGGTGAGCGGGCCGGTCGAGCGTGGAGCGCCGGCGCCGTCGAGTTCGTGGACGTGCACGGCGAACCGGCGGGGCGCGGCGGCGGAGCCGGGAAAGAGCGCCTCCATCGCGGCGCGAAGCCGGTCGGCGGTACCGGCCGGGCCGAATACGGTCAGCGGTTCGACGCGGCGGGTGAACTGGCCGTCCAGGATGAGGAACGGCAGCCCGCCGAAGTGGTCGCCGTGCAGGTGGCTGAGCACGACCGCGTCCACCTCGCCCGGGTCGAGGTCCTGGCTCTTCAGCGCGGTCAGGCTGGTGGCGCCACAGTCGACCAGCACCGTGTAGCCGTCGGCGCGCAGCCGGATGCAGGTCTGGAACCGTCCGCCGGTTCCGAAGGCGTCCCCGCTGCCGACGAACCTGATCTCCATCCGGCTGCCTCCCCGTGCTCGGCCTGCTCGTGGACTCGCGCGCCCCCGGGGCCAGCCTCGCAGAGCCCGGTCCGCCACAGGCCGCCCGCCACGGCGCGCCCTGTGGCGGGTAGCGTCTGCCCCGACCGAGGAGGAGGCGGGGCGGATGGGCGCTGAACCGGAGACGTGGGACGACACCGCACGGCGGGTGTCCGGGCTGCCGGGAATCCGCTCGGCCGCCGTCACGCTCACGGCCACCCCGATATAGATCGAGGCGGAGACGGACGACGGGCGCTGGGTGTACTTCCACGCCCGGTACGACCAGGTGTGGCTCGGGGTGGGGGACGACATCGACGCGGCCTCGATCAACGAGGAGGGCGCTATGCGGCTCCGGCTCGTGGGCGCCGGGCGGTTCGCCGCCGGTCACCTCGGCCCGGACGAGGGCTTCCACGCCTTCGCGCTGCTGTGGTCCCGCCGCCGGGCCTGGGAGGACTGAACCGGGCGGCGGTGGCCGAGTGGACGGCCCGGGTCGTCCACTCGCTCGCCGGGGGCCGAGGGCCGGATGCCCCGTGGGGCGTCCGGCCCTCGGCCGGTTCGCGTTACTTGGCGGCGGGCAGGCACACCCGCTTGCCGTTCGCCGGAGCCTCCTCGGCGGGCTGCTCCGCGTGGTGCTCGTGGCCGGCGGGAGCCTCGGCGGCCGGCGGTGCCTGGTCGTCGGCGGGAGCCGGCTCCTCGGCGGGGGCGTCGTTGGCGGCGGCGCCGATGTTGAGGTCGATGCAGTTGTAGAACGCGTTCGCGGTATCGTAGACGTTCCAGACGGCCAGGACCTTCTGCGGGCCGCTGTAACCGGAGAAGTCGACGGTGTGCGTGAAGGTCGAGGGCGGCTGCGCGCCGCCGTCGTCGAAGACGGCCACGCGCTCGCCGTCGATGAAGTACTCCCAGGTGCTGGTGCGGTGGTTGGCGGTGATGTTCCAGGTGAAGTTCACCGAGGTGCCCACCGGGGTCACCTCCCAGCCCTTGCCGTCGTCGTCGAGCTCGGAGAAGCGGGCGTTGCCGCCGCTGCAGCTGGTCAGGCCCTTGGGGCCCTCGACGCTCTGCGGCTCCCACTGGATGTCACCGCACCCGGAGACCGTCCCGGAGGCGCACTGGGCCTGCCGGCTCTCCGGCGCGGAGATGTAGCCGTGGGCGAAGGCGGTGCCCGCGGGCAGCATGGCGAAGACGAGGGGGGCTGCGGCGGCACCGGCGGCGGCAGCGGCGATCTTCCGTTTCAGCGTCATGGTGTGTCCTTGTCTTCTGAGCCGCGTTCCCCGTGGGGGTACGCCGGTCCGGCGCCGGGGGTGAACCCGGCGGCTCCGGCGGTACGGGGACGCGCGGCGGGGGGATGTGGTGAGGACCGCTGGGGGAGGTCCTCGGTGGGCGAGGGTCGACCCGTCCTGTCCGCCGCCGGCTGCGCTGCCGGCGGGATGCGTCGACGCGTCGGGTGGGACGCCGGTCCCGGGGGCTTGTCGGGCGCGGATGACAGGGCGAGTCCGGGCGGGTCCCGAGGTGGTGCCGACGCCGTTCGTCCGACGGCGCGGACCGGCCGATCGGGGGGTTTCCGCTCGCCAGTGAATGTGGTCTAGACCGTAATTGCCCGGCCATTGTCGGTCAAGGTCATCCGGCCGGAATCCCACATGTCCTCGAAATATCGAATTACGGAAAACCGCGCCTTTCCCGGCGGTGACCTGCACTTTTCCCGGGGCATGGAATCCGGGAACGGCGGAGGCGCCCACCCTGATCACGACCGTGTTGACCTGGGACGACGCCTCGCACCGCGCCTCGGAAAGCGGTTTCCAAAAAATCTGCTCAATCCGGGGCCGAGGCGTACACCACACTCGCACGCCGTCTCGGATACGCCGCACACCGCACGATTCAACGTGTATGCTCACTCCTTTTACCACATTACTCCGTATTCACGCGGCCCGTACCGCACCGGCCGCCACCAGCCGGAATCGACCAACCAGTCGGTGGGCGAACGCGCTACAGTGCGGGCAGGGCGACCGCCCGCCCTGCGCCGCCGACCGTCGTCGAGGGAGTGGCACCGACCGTGGACGATCGAGGAGACCGCACCGGCCCCGCGGCGCCCGCCGAGACCGCACCGGCGGCGGCGCCGTCCGGCGCCGCACCGCCGCTGCCGCCCGGCCCGCCCACCACCCGGGTGGACCGCTGGCTGTGGGCGGTGCGCCTCACCAAGACCCGCGCCGAGGCCGCCCAGGCGTGCCGCGGCGGGCACGTCCGCATCAACGACCGCACCGCCAAGCCCGCCGCGCCGGTCGGCCCGGGCGACGTCGTCCGGCTGCACACGCACGGCGTCACCCGGATCGTCGAGGTCGCCCACGTGATCGAGAAGCGGGTCGGCGCGCCCATCGCGGTTCGCTGCTACGTCGACAACACGCCCGCGCGGCCCCCGCAGGCGGCCGCCCCCGTGGCCTACCGTCCGCGCGGCGCCGGCCGGCCCACCAAACGCGACCGCCGCCGGCTGGACCGCCTGCGCACCGAAGGCTTCTGACCCGCCCCGGGGCACCGCCACGACCCCGGCCGCACCGGCCCGCCACCGGCCACGGCCGGAGGCACCACGCGCTCCGCGATCGGACGGCCGCACACTGTTGCGGACGGCGGGTCCGCCGCCGTACCGTCAGGGTGCCGTGGTGTTCGGGAAGCCGGTGCGACGCCGGCGCGGCCCTCGCCACTGTGTACGGGAAGTCCGGGACCACCGCCCGCGCCGCCAGCGCGGAACGGCCTGAGCCACTGGGGTGATCGCCCTGGGAAGGCCGGCACCGGACGCTGACCCGTGAGCCAGGAGACCGGCCACGGCACCGATGACCATCCACGAGGTGCTGGAGAGCTGGTCTCACAACATGCATATCGCTGAGGGCTTTCTGCCTCCCGTGCACGCGGTGGCCTGGACCGTCGCCGCGGCCCCTTTCGTCGTCCATGGCGCCCGGGCGGTCACGATGGCCGTACGCACCGACCCCGACGCCAAGCTGCTCCTCGGCGCGTCCGGCGCGTTCTGTTTCGTGCTGTCGGCGCTGAAGATCCCGTCCGTCACGGGCAGCTGCTCACACCCCACCGGCACCGGACTCGGCGCCGTCCTGTTCCGGCCCCCCGTCATGGCGGCTCTGGGGACCGTCACCCTGCTGTTCCAGGCGCTGCTGCTCGCCCACGGCGGCCTCACCACGCTGGGCGCGAACGTGTTCTCCATGGCGGTGGCCGGCCCCTGGGCCGGGTACGGCGGCTACCGGCTGGTCCGCGCGCTCACCGCCCGGCTCCCCGAGACCACCGCGCTCGGGCTCGCGGTGTTCACGGCCGCGACGCTGGCGTCACTGAGCACCTACACGGTGACGAGCCTGCAACTGGCGCTGGCCTTTCCCGACGCCGGAAGCGGCATCCCCGGGGCGTTCGCGAAGTTCGCCGCCGTCTTCTCGCTCACCCAGATCCCGCTCGCGGTGATCGAGGGCCTGATCACCGTCGTCATCGTCCGGCTGCTGAGCACGGTGGCGCGCGACGAACTCCTCCGGCTGGCCGTGCTGCGGCGCGCCACGGGCGAGCCCGGTGCGCCGGCCGGCGAAAGGACGGTGTGACCATGGCGACCCGGGACCACGACACCACATCCGGCGGCCGGACGACCGGACGGCCGCGCCCGGCGACGACCTGGCTGCTGGTGCTGCTGGCCGCCGCGATCGCGGTGCTGCCCCTCCTCCTCGGCGCGGGCCGGCACCTGGCGGAGCCGTTCGCCGGTGCGGACGGCCAGGCCGAGGAGGCCGTGGGCGAACTCGCGCCGCACTACGAGCCCTGGTTCGCACCGCTCTACGAGGCGCCGTCCGGGGAGATCGAGTCCGGGCTGTTCGCCCTGCAGGCGGCGATCGGCGCGGGCGTCATCGGCTACTGCCTCGGCGTGGCGCGGACCCGGCATCGGCTGCGGACGGCGCAGGGCGCCCGCGCGCCGGACGAGAGGGGCGGCGCCGGACCGGAGGCGGACCCCGCCGACCGGCGCTGATCCGTGCTGGCGATCGACGCCGCCGCCTACCGCGGCCCGTGGCGGCGGCTGCACCCCGCCGTCAAGGGCACCCTCTTCGGCGGGCTGCTGGTCTGCGCGCTCGTGCTGCCGGCGTGGCCGGGCGCCGCGTTGAGCGCCCTGGCGGCGCTGGCGGCCGGGTTCGGGCCGGCGCGGGTGCCCCCGCGCGCGTTCCTCCGCGCCGCGTGGGCGCCGTCGCTGTTCGTGCTGACCGGCGCGGTGACCCTGCTCGTCAGCGTCGGTGGCCCGGACGGCCCGGTCGCGTGGGCCCCGGACGGCGCGCGGCGCGCCGCCGAGGTCTCCGGCCGGGCCGCCGCGGCGCTGTGCTGCCAGCTCATGTTCGCCTTCACCACCCCGCTCGCCGACCTGCTCCCCCGCCTCACTCGGCTCGGCCTGCCCGCCGCGCTCGTGGAGGTGGTGGCGCTGACGTACCGCATGCTCTTCGTCCTGCTGGACACCACGCGCCGGATCCAGGCCGCGCAGGCCGGACGGCTCGGCTACCGGTCCCGCGCGGCCTGGATCCGCTCGCTCGGCGCGCTCGGCGCGGCCGTCTTCGTCCGCTCCTACGACCGGGCCCGCCGGATGCGGCGGGGACTGGAGTGCCGCGGCTACGACGGCACGCTCACCGTGCTCGTCGAGGAGCGGCCGGTCCGCCCGGCGGCCATCGTGGCGGCGGTCGCTCCCCCGCTGCTCGTGGCCGTGGCCGCCCTCGCCGCCGGGATCTCACCCTCGCCCGGTTGAAGCAGCAGACTCCCGGCCCGGGGCGCCCCGCCGGCCGGTGACGGGAAAGGACCCACCCGCGACACCGGCCGGGGCGCGATCCCTCCGGTTCGACACAGCGGCATTGGAGGTGCCTGTGGTGACACGGCTCTCGCTCAGTACACCGTACGCGCGGGACGCTCGCCGCTCACGGCGAACGGCCCGTCCCCCCGCGGCCGCCCGGATGGACGCCACCGCGGCCGGGGATCTCCTCGAAGGAGCACCGTGACGTGACCCACCACACCGACCCCGCCGCCGCGCCCGCCGTCCTCGCCGGCCGCGACCTCGTCTTCGGCTACCGCGCCGGCGACCCGGTCCCGGTGTTTTCGGGCGTGACCGTCGAGGTACCGGCCGGCTCGGTACTGGCGGTGCTCGGGCCGAACGGTGGCGGCAAGACCACGCTGCTGCGCCTGCTGGCCGGCAGCCTGACCCCCGACGCCGGGCGGGTCGTCCTCGACGGCACGGAGGTGCGCCCCACCCGGCGTGGTGTCGGCGAGCTGCGCCGCCGGGTGCAGTTGGTGTTCCAGGACCCCGACGACCAGCTCTTCTCGGCGAGCGTCGCCCAGGACGTCTCGTTCGGCCCGCTCAACCAGGGCCGCCCCGAGCCGGAGGTCCGCGAGCGGGTGGCGTGGGCGCTGGCGGCGCTGGAGATCGCCGACCTGGCGGACCGGCCCACCCACCTGCTCTCCTACGGCCAGCGCAAGCGGGTGGTGCTCGCCGGCGCGCTGGCGATGCGGCCGGACGTGCTCGTGCTGGACGAGCCGACCGCCGGTCTCGACCCCGAGGGCGTCGAGGCGCTGCTGGCGACGCTCGGCGGCCTGCGCGCCGCGGGCACCACCCTGGTCATCTCGACGCACGACGTGGACCTCGCCCACCGCTGGGCCGACCACGCCGTGCTGCTGGACCGCAGGGTCCTGGCGGCCGGTCCGGCCCGTGCGGTCCTCACCGATCCCGCCCTGCTCTCGGCGGCCCGGCTCCGCCCCGCCTGGGGACCGGCGGTGGGCGCCGCGCTCCGCGCCGCGGGCGCCGTCCCGGCGACCGCCCCGGACCCGGCGACCCCGGGCGAGGTGATCCGGCTGACGAGATGAGGCCGTCCCATATCCCGGTCCGGTTGATTCCGGGGCCGGCCGGGCACGCGGTGACCGCCGTGCGGTCAGTCCGCCGGGTAGCAGCGCACCTCCGTCGCCTTGACCCCCGCCCACACGGAACCCCCCACCACGGGCGCCAACTCCCCGAGCCCGGCCGGGGTCACATCCGCGCTCACCGCGAAGCCCGAGGCCGGATCCTCCAGGCGCACCCGCACATGGTCCCCGAACCGCTCGATCCCCTCGACCCGCAGCCGCCACACGTTACGCGGCGTGCCCACCGGCGCCTCCCGGTACAGCGCCACCGCGCGCGGCGGGAAGGCCGCGAACACCCGGCTGTCGGGGTGCGGCCGTGGCCCCCCGGCGGGCCGACGGCGTGTGGGCGGTGATAGGGCCGAACGGGACGGCCATCATGGTGAACCACCTGATGAGACGATGCGGCTGTGCGCGACCCGGCCGACCGCTGTCGGCCGTGGCCCGGCCCGTCTGTCGCCGAGTCCCCGGCGGACGCCGCATGCCGCCGCGTCCCTCGGCACCGCCAAAGCGTCTCCCGCAGCGCCGCCCGCACGCGCACCCGCCAGAGGCGGCGCGGCACCGCGGAGACCCGTTCGACGGCGCGGCTCCCGGTCCGGGCCGGGAGTCACCTGAGCGCCGCGGCTCGGCCGGGCGGGCCGACGGCTGGAACGCCCCGCCGCCCGGGTCCTCGGCGGGACCCGGGCGGCGGGGCCAGGGTGTCCGGTCCGGGACCGCCCGGCGACCGGACACCGGTCCGCTCACGGCGTCCGCCGGACCTCCGGCACCCAGGCCGACGTCCGGAACATCGTGTAGGAGTTCACGGCCGGGAGGTCGTACGGAACCGGCTCGGCCGTCTCCGTCTGCACGATCTCCGTGTAGATGGGCATACCGGTCTCGGCGTCGAACATGATGCGGCGCTCCAGTTCCGCACCGGGGCCCTCCTCGTCGGACCGCACGAGGAAGAGCAGTCCGGGCCGGCCGGACCGGTCCTCCGCCGCGCCGGCGAACCGGACGTCGTCGCGCTCGGCCAGCATGCGCAGCGCCGCGCCCTGGACGGCCGGGGCGACGGGCTGCTCGTCGTACAGCGCGGCGAGCGCGTAGAACAGGCCGGCGGTGGTCTGCCCGTCGCTCCATCCGGCGCCCCGGATCAGCTGGCCGGCCAGTGTGCCGGGGTCGGTGGACAGGGTTCCGGGCTCCCACACGAAGCGGAGGCCGCCCTCCCCTTCGGCGTCCCACTCGTACTCCTCCTCGCCGCCCGTGAACAGGTCCAGGACGGGCCGCTCATCACCGGCGAGGTGGTCGGGGACGTCGGGCCGGCGGATCACCAGGCCGGAGCCGTCCGGATCGCGCCAGGCCCGCACGTCCTCCGGAAGGACGCCCCATCCGGCCTGGTCGGTGTCCAGGTCGTGCGAGAGCACCAGTGACCAGGTGGACGTGTGGAGATAGGAGACGTCGCCCCCCGGCGCTTGGGTCTCCTGCCCTTCCGCCCGCTCGGCGAGGTCGAGCAGCTCCGCGCGGGCGTCGCGCAGGTCGCTCATCTCCACCGCCAGCGGGGCCGGAGGCGGTCCGGCGTACGCCGTCTGCGCGCGGCTGCCGACGAGTCCGCCGATGGCCGCCACGGCCACCGCGCCGGCGGCGGTGGCGAACGCGAGTCTCCGCCACGCCCCCGGGCGGCCAACCGTCCGCGGGCGCCCGGGGCGCTGCGCGCGGGCGAGCGCGTCGATCCTCGCCGCGTTCAGCTGCTCGGTGCCGGTCCGGACTCCGGCCGCCGGGTCGTGGGCGGCCAGCAGGTCGCGCACCGCTCGCTCGTCCGTGTTCATCACAGTCCCCCCATCGCGATGATGTCGCTCCTGGCGGAGCCGGCGGTCGCCGATTCCGCGTCCATCAGCCGGGTGATCCGCCTGCGGGCGCGGTGCAGCCGCACCCGGGCGGTGGCCGCGGTGCAGCCGAGTACGCGCGCCGCCGCGCGGACGTCCAGCCCCTCCCACGCCACGAGCAGCACGAGTTCACGCTCGTTCGGTTTGAGGCGGCTCAGCACCGCCAGCGCGGCCGCACGTTCGGCGACCGGCCCGGACGCGTCATGCACCGGAACCGCCCCCTCCCAGGCGCCGCCGAACGAACTCAGCACTTCGCCGCGCCGCCGCTCCTCGCGGTAGCTCGCCAGAACGATGTTGCGGGCGGCGGCGTACAGCCAGGGCAGCGGATCGTCCTCGGGAACCTTGGCGCGGCGCCGCCAGGCGACCGCGAACGTCTCCGCCGCGACGTCGTCGGCCCGGTCCGGCCCCACCCGCCGCCACGCGTAGCGGCGGACGTCGTCGTAGTGTCGTTCGAAGAACCGGGTGAACTCTCCGTGGGCGTCCGCATCCGGGGCCTCGTCCCTTGTCATCGGGTCCCTTTCGGTTGACTCATCTCCTTATGTCGGGGGGACCGCGATCGTTACCCATGGGATGGGGCCGATTCGGGGACGCGAGGTGGACGCACCCACGGCGGGGACGTCCGGCCGGGGGCTACTCGCCGGCGGTGGCGACCGCGCGGAGCACGCGTTCGCTCACCCGCCAGCGGTCGGAGGCCGCGCGGTAGCGGCGGCCGCGCTGGCGCTCGATCGTGGTGACGAGCCGGTCCCGCTGCGCGGCGTCGAGGTCGCCGGCC
Source organism: Marinactinospora rubrisoli (assembly GCF_042664915.1). Lineage (NCBI taxonomy): Bacteria > Bacillati > Actinomycetota > Actinomycetes > Streptosporangiales > Nocardiopsidaceae > Marinactinospora > Marinactinospora rubrisoli. Next base: position 115,009 of record NZ_JBHTBH010000005.1, on the reverse strand, counting down.
ATCTCGGCGGCGAGCAGCATGGCGTGGTAGTGCTCGAACGCGCTGCGGGGGTCCTCGACGGCCGCCAGCACCGCCTCGGGGTCACGCAGGTCGGGCCGTTCCCGCATCATGGCGAGGGCCGTCACCCGTTCGCCCTCGTCGTCACCGCGCAGCCACGCGGCGACGTCCCCAGGGCTCGCCCGCAGTTTCGCCGCGGTGCCGCGCGCCCGGTCCATGACGTCTTCGAGCATCGCCGTCCGGTCCTGCCCCGGGGGCATGGCCGTCCGGAGCCGCCGGTACTCGCTGGCGGGCGCCCTCGCCTCCTCCAGGAACGCCACCGCCTGCTCGCGCAGCCGCTCCGCCTCGTCGCGGTCGCCCTCCAGCTCCGCCTTGCGCGCGGACGCCGCGGCCTCGGCCGCCTTCCGCAGGTTCACGCGGGTGCCGTTGAACTCGAAGCTGTCGACGAGGTGGCCGAACATCCCGACGAGCAGCAGCAGCCCGCCGACCGTGAGCAGCGCGGTCGTCCCGGCCTCGTTGTCGCTGGTGAACACCGCCACCGCGCCGGTCACCAGCGCCGCGCCGCCGGTGCAACCGGCGATCCACTGCAGCGTGCCGGGCGGCGGCTTCGGGCTCCTCGGGGTGGACGGGGGTTCCGAAGGGGGCACGCGGGTCTCCTCACCGTCGCGGACGGACGACCACCGGGACCCGGCGGGTCCCGGGGCCATTCAACCGGACCGGAGGCGGGGGCGCAGGCGGTCGCCGGTCCCGGGCGGCACGGACCGCCGGTGGCCATGGCCGGCCGTCAGTCGCCGCCGAGGACCTCCAGCGCCGGCAGGGCGCGGTCGGCGTAGTCGAACAGCGCCTGGTTCTCCCACGCGTTCCCCGACGCCGGGTCGGTGGGGTCCCAGCCGCTGCCCGCCACGGCGGTCCAGGTGGGTTCCCAGTAGAAGACGCCCAGGCCGCGCCCGCCGGGAACGGACTCCACCGCCGCCATCACGTCGCGCAGGTTGGCGCTCTGCCCCTCCGGCGTCGCCGGGTAGCCGGGAACCAGGTCGGAGGTCCCGGCGATGATGTTGGGGTGCGCGTCGTCGTTGTCGAGGGTGAAGGGGTACGCGGTCTCGGCGACGAGGACGTCCTTGCCGTACCGGGCGGCGGCGTCGGCGAGGTTGGCGCGCAGGTCCTCGATACCGCCGTGCCAGTACCCGTAGTAGGACAGGCCGATGACGTCGAAGGGCACGTCCCGGGCCACCGCCTGGTCGAACCACCACCGGGTCTGCTCGTTGTCGCCGCCCTCGGCCAGGTGCAGCACCACGCGGGTGGCGGGGTCGGCGTCGCGCACGGCGGACGCCCCGGCGGTCAGCAGCCGGGCGAGTTCCTCCCAGTCGTCGATGGATCCGTCGGGCCACAGCATCCCGGCGTTGAGCTCGTTGCCCACCTGCACCATGTCGGCGGGGGTGCCCTGCCCGGCGAGGGCGGCGCACAGCGCGTAGGTGTGGTCGTACACCGCCGTCCGCAGTTCCTCGCCGGACAGGCCGGCCCATGCGGCGGGCTTGGTCTGCCGGCCGGGGTCCGCCCAGAAGTCGGAGTAGTGGAAGTCGATCAGGGTGCGCAGGCCGGCGTCGTGCGCGCGCCGGGCCATCTCCAGCACGCGGTCGTGGTCGTTGTAGCCGTCCGCGGGGTCCACCCAGACCTTCAGCCGGACGTGCGTGACGCCGCTCTCGGCGAGCAGCCGCAGCGGGTCGGCCGGTTCGCCGGAGGAGGTCAGGTAGCCGGCGCCGAAGTCCTCGTTCTTGGCGAGGCTGGAGACGTCGGCGCCGCGGACGTCGAGCACCGCCGCCGCGGCGGGGGCCGGAGCGGTGAGGAGGGGCAGCAGCAGCGCGGCCGCCGCGAGCGCGCAGGCCGGCGCGCGGCGGGTTCGGGAGGTTCCGGTGGCGCGGGGGGACATCGGCATCGCCCTTTCTGGTCGTGGGCCGTCGGGGTGCGGAGCCGGGCACCGCTAACCGGCGGCGAGCCGGACGACCCGCACGCCGCCGGGCGGCACGGTTGTGGTGTCGGCGCAGCTCTCTCCGGTGAGCAGGTCGGTGCCGGAGGCGGGGACCTTGACCTCGTCGCCGGTGTGGTTGATGGCGAACAGGTACTCGGTGCCGCCACGGCGGCGCCGCACCACCTCCACGTCGGCGGGCAGGTCGGCGGGGACGGCGACGCCGGCGTCGGCGAGCACGCCGTCCAGCAACCGGCCCAGGTGCTGCCCGGTCAGGCGGGTGGAGACGTACCAGGCGCGTCCGCGGCCGAGTTCGTGCCGGGTGACGGCCGGGCGGCCCGCGGCCGGGCCGTCGCGGTAGTCGTGCACGGCCGCGGCGCCGGTCAGGTCGATGGCCTCGGCCCAGGCGTCGGCGCGCAGGCCGTCGCCGACCGTCACGGTCTCGCCGGCGCGCAGCGGCAGGAACTCCTCGATCTCCAGGCCGAGCAGGTCGCGCAGCGCGCCGGGCATGGCTCCGGGGTGCAGCGCGTCGTTGGCGTCGACGATGCCGGAGAAGTAGGAGACGAGCAGGGTGCCGCCCGCCTCGACGTAACGGCGCAGGTTCGCCGCGGCGGCGGGGGTGGTGAGGTAGAGGGCGGGGACCACGACGAGCGGGCGGCCGGACAGGTCGGCCTCGGGGGCGACGAAGTCGACGGTGAGGTGCCGGTCCCACAGCGACTCGTAGTAGGCGGCGATCCGTTCCCGGTAGTCCAGCTCGACGGAGGGGCGCCACTCCAGGCCCTGGGCCCACCAGGACTGCCAGTCCCACACGATCGCGACGTCGGGGACGACGGTGGCGCCGCGGACCTCGTCCAGTGCGGCGACGTCGCCGCCGAGCTCGACCACCTCCCGCCAGATCCGGCCACGCGGGCCGGCGTGCGGCACCATGGCCGAGTGGAACTTCTCCGCGCCGAAGCGGGAGGCCCTCCACTGGAAGAAGAGGGCGCCCTCGCTGCCGCGGGCGATGTGCGCGAGGCTGTTGCGGCGCATCTCGCCGGGGCGCTTGGCCAGGTTGCGGGGCTGCCAGTTGACGGCGCTGGTGGAGTGCTCCATGAGCAGCCACGGCCCGCCGCCGGCGAGGCCACGGGTGAGGTCGGCGGACATCGCGAGGTCGATGTGGTTACGGGGCTGTTCGGCGTTGAGGTAGTGGTCGTTGCTGACGACGTCGACCTCCGCGGCCCACGCCCAGTAGTCCAGGGAGGCGCAGTTGGTGGTCATGAAGTTGGTGGTGACCGGCACGCCCGGGGAGAGCCGGTGCAGGATGTCGCGCTCCCGGCGGAAGCAGGCCAGCAGGGCGTCGGAGGAGAAACGGGCGAAGTCGAGCCGGTGCGCCGGGTTGGCGGTGGTGGGGGTCTCGCGCGGGAGATCGACCTGGTCGAAGTCGCCGTAGCGCTGGCCCCAGAAGGTGGTGCCCCACGCCTCGTTGAGCGCGTCGATGTCGCGGTAGCGGTCGCGCAGCCAGTCGCGGAAGGCCGCCTGCGCCGCGTCGCTGTAGCTGGCGCCGGTGGGCGCGCCGTACTCGTTGTGCACGTGCCACAGCGCGAGTGCGGGGTGCCCGCCGTACCGCAGGGCGAGCTGCTCGGTGATGCGGGCGGCGGCCTCGGCGTAGGCGGGCGAGCTGGGGCAGTACCCGGCACGTGAGCCGAACCCGAGGACGCGGCCGTCGCGGGTCACCGGCCGGGCTTCGGGGTGGGCCTGGAAGAACCAGGCGGGCGGGACCACGGTGGGGGTGGCGAGGTCGACGGCGATGCCGCCGGCGTGCAGCAGGTCCAGGAGCCGGTCCAGCCAGCCGAAGGTGTAGTGGCCCGGCCGGGGTTCGAGCAGCGCCCAGGAGAACACGCCCACGGTGACCAGGTTGACCCCGGCGGTGCGCATGAGTTCGACGTCGCGGGGCCACAGCTCCTCCGGCCACTGCTCCGGGTTGTAGTCGCCCCCGTAGGCGATGCGGTCCAGTTCCGGGGGCAGCCGCCAGCCGTCGGCGCCGGGGGCGGCGGCGCGGGGGGCGTGCCGGGGGCGTTCGGAGTGCATACGGCTCCTCGTGACTGTGAACGTTCCCAGTACTTGTCGGCGTTGCCACCGGTTCCGTGCCGATACTCCCAGATTCGAGCACATTGACAAGTGACCCAGTTCACAAATTAGTGTGTACGTTCCCAACACTTGGCGCCACCCGCTGCCCCCGAGCCGGAGGTCCCCATGAGACGCAGGCTGCCCGCCGAGATCACCGGTCTGGCCCTGAGCGCGGCGCTGCTCGCCGGATGCGCCCAGGGCCCCGGCGACGCGGCGGGCGATGGCGTGGTCGAACTGACCTTCTGGGCCTGGGCGCCCAACATGGAGCGGATCGTCGACGAGTGGAACGCCGACCGCCCCGACGTCCAGGTCACCGTCAGCAACCTCGCGCAGGGCGACAACCTGGTCACCAAGCTGCTCACCTCGCACAAGGCCGGATTCCTGCCCGACCTCGTCCAGGCCGAGTACCAGGCGCTGCCGACCCTGGTCAGCCGCGGGGTCCTCGCCGACATCTCCGGCCACACCCAGGGCGCCGGCGACCGCTTCCCCGAGAGCGCCTGGCGGCAGGCCACCCTCGGCACCGACGCCGTCTACGCGATCCCGCAGGACGTCGCGCCGATGATGATGTTCTACCGCCACGACCTCTTCGCGGAGCTGGACCTCGTCGTGCCTCGCGACTGGGACGAGTTCGCCGATACGGCGCGCCAGGTGCGTGAGCGCGATCCCGGCCGCTACCTCACGACCTTCTCCGCCAACGATCCCGGCTGGTTCGCCGGACTCAGCCAGCAGGCGCGCGCGTCGTGGTGGAGCACCGAAGGCGGCACCTGGAGCGTCGGAGTCGCCGGCCCGCCCACCCTCGACGTCGCCCGCTACTGGGGTGAACTGGTCGAACAGGATCTGGTCGACGACCAGCCCATGTACACCCCCGCCTGGAACAAGGCCCTCGGCGACGGCACCCAGCTCGCCTGGCTGAGCGGGGTGTGGGCGCCGGGCGTGCTCGCCGGCACCGTGCCGCAGACCGAGGGCGACTGGCGGATGGCGCCGCTGCCGCAGTGGGACCCGGACCGGCCGGCCACCGGCAACTGGGGCGGCTCCACGACCGCCGTCACCACCGGCTCGGAGCACGCCGCCGCGGCCGCGGAGTTCGCGCTGTGGCTGAACACCGACCCCGAGGCCGTCGGACTGCTCATCCAGGAGGCCGGGGTGTACCCCGCTCTGGAGTCGGCGCAGACCGGGGGCGCGCTGACCGAGCCGCCGCCGTTCATGGCCGGCCAGCCGGACTTCTACGAGGAGGCCGCCGGCATCGCCGCCACCACCTCCCCGTTCGCGTTCGGCCCGAACGTCAACGTCACCTACGCCACCTACAAGGCGGCCTTCACCGACGTGATCAACGAGGACGCCGACTTCACCGACGCCGTGCGGCGCATGCACGAGGCGACGCTCACCGACATGCGTGACACCGGATTCGAGGTGGCCGGATGACCGCCGCCCCTCGCGCTCCCCGCGCCGCCGCGCGGGCGCGCCGCGTCCCGTGGCTGTTCCTCGCCCCGGCCGGCACCCTGTTCGTGCTCGTCTTCGCGCTGCCCATCGGGTACACGGTGTACCTGAGCCTGCAGCGGGTGCGGATCACCGGCCTGGGCCTCGAACCCGGCTCGCGCCGGCAGGTCTTCGCCGGGCTCGCGAACTACCGCGCGGTGCTGACCGACGCCGAGTTCGGCGCCGGGATACTTCGGGTGCTCGGCTACGGCGCGCTGCTGGTGCCGTTGATGCTCGGGCTCGCGCTGGTGTTCGCGCTGCTGCTGGACAGCGGCCGCGCCCGGCTGCGCAGGCTCGCGCGCGTCGCGATCTTCCTGCCCTACGCGGTGCCGAGCGTCATCGCGAGCCTGCTGTGGGGCTTCCTCTACCTTCCGGCGGTGAGCCCGCTGCTGAACGCGCTCACGGCGTTGTCGCTGCCGGTCCCCGAGCCGCTGGCGCCGTCGGGCGTGGTGTTCGCGCTGGTGAACATCGGCCTGTGGGGCGGGGTCGGTTACAACATGATCGTCATCTACACCACACTGCGCGCGGTGCCGCCCGAGCTTTACGAGGCCGCCCGGCTGGACGGCTGCTCGGAGGTCCAGATGGCGCTGCGGATCAAGATCCCGCTGGTGGCGCCCGCGCTGGTCCTGACCGGGCTGTTCTCCGTGATCGCCACCCTCCAGGTCTTCGCCGAGCCGATGGCGCTGGTGCCGCTGACCAACTCTCTGTCCCGCACCTGGAGCCCGCTGATGAAGATCTATGAGGACGCGTTCGTGTTCGACGACATCCACGCCGCGGCGGCCATGTCGGTGCTGGTGGCCGCCGGGACGCTGCTGCTGTCCTCGCTGTTCTTCCGGATCGGCGGCACCCGCGCGGCCGGCGGTGGCCGGTGAGCGCCGTCACCGCGCCGCGCGTCCCACGGGCGGGGCGGCGGCCGGGTGGAACGGCGCGGCGCGGCCGGACCGGCGGTGGGCGCGCGCTCGGCTCACTCGCGCCGACCGCCGTCCTGCTGCTCGGCACGGTCTACTGCCTGCTGCCCGTGGCCTGGGTGGTGGTGGCGGCCACCAAGACCAACGGGGAGCTGTTCGCCGACGCCACCTTCGCCCCCTCCACCGCGCTGTGGGCCAACGTCGCCGAACTGTCCGCCTACGGCGACGGCGTCTTCTGGCGGTGGATGGCCAACACGGCCTTCTACGCGGGCCTGGGTGCGGCGCTGTCCGCGCTGCTGTCGGCGCTCACCGGGTACACGCTGGCCAAGTACGAGTTCCGCGGCCGGGAAACGGTGTTCCGGGTGCTGCTCGCGGGCGTGCTGGTGCCGCAGATCGCCCTGGCGGTCCCGCAGTACCTGCTGCTGGCCGACGCCGGCCTCACCGACTCCTACTGGTCGGTGCTGGTGCTGTCGGTCTTCAGCCCGTACGGGATGTACCTGGCGCGGGTGTACGCGCAGGCCGCGGTGCCCGACGAGGTGGTCGAGGCGGCTCGGGCGGACGGCTGTTCCGAGGGGCGGATCTTCGCGCGGATCGCGCTGCCGATGATGCTGCCCGGGCTGGTGACGATCTTCCTCTTCCAGTTCGTCGCGATCTGGAACAACTTCCTGCTGCCGTTCATCATGCTCGGCGATGACCGGAAGTTCCCCCTCACCCTGGGCATCTACACGCTCCTCAACCAGGGCACCAGCCTGCCCGCCCTCTATACACTGGCGCTCACCGGAGCGCTCCTGTCCATCATCCCGCTGGTCGCGCTGTTCCTGACCCTGCAGCGGTACTGGCGGGTCGACCTCGTCAGCGGCGCGATCAAGGGGTGACGCCCCAGCCGGGCGCTCCGCACAGCAGCCGGACCGAGGAGCACATGGCACCCGAGCAGTCACGACGGCCCCGCCCGCGCGCAGCGGCGGACCGCCCCACCATCCACGACGTCGCGGCGGCGGCCGGGGTCTCGCGTGGCACCGTGTCGCGGGTGCTCAACGGGGGCGCCAACGTCAGCGCGAAGGCGCGTCTGGCGGTGCAGGAGGCGGTGCGGACGACCGGGTACGTGCCCAACCCGGCGGCGCGCAGCCTGAAGACGCGGCGGGCGGGCTCGGTGGCGTTCCTGCTCACCGAGCCCCAGGAACGGCTGTTCGAGGACCCGACGTTCGGGGTGCTGCTGCACGGCTGCACCAAGGCGCTGGCCCGGCATGATCTCCCGCTCACCCTGCTGACCGCCGGCACACCGGAGGAGCGGGCGCGCGCCCGCCGCTACGTTGAGGCCGGGCACGCCGACGGCGTCCTCCTGGTGTCGGGGCGGGCGGGCGAGCCGCTCGTCGGCGCGTTCCACCGATCGGGGACGCCGCTGGTGCTGTGCGGCCGGCCGATCGGGCAGGCGAGCGGGATCGCGTACGTGGCGGCCGACGACCGCGAGGGCGCCCGCCAGATGGTGCGCCACCTGCGCGAGCGGGGTCACCGCCGGATCGCGACCATCACCGGGCCGCTCGACACCCCCGGCGGCGTGGACCGGCTCGCCGGCTACCGCGACGTCATGGGCGAGGCGGCGGCACCGGAGCTCGTCGCGGTCGGCGACTACAGCGGCGCGGGCGGCGCCGCGGCGATGGAGTCGCTGCTGCGGTCCGCTCCCGACCTCGACGCCGTGTTCGTGGCGTCGGACCTGATGGCGGCGGGGGCGATCGGCGCGCTGCACCGCGCGGGGATCAAGGTGCCGGACGACGTCGCGGTCGGCGGTTTCGATGACACCACGATCGCCGCGGGCACGAGCCCGCCGCTGACCACCGTCCGGCAGCCGCTGCCCCGGATCGCCGCGGAGATGGTGCGCCTGCTCATGGAGATCATCGACGGCTCCCCCGGCGCCGCGGTCATCCTCCCGACCACCCTCGTGCGGCGCGGGTCCGCCTGAGCGCGCGCTCCACCTCTTCCTTTTTGGTGTTTTGCCTGTTCGGCCTCATGTGACCGCCAAGGGCGGGGAACGCTGGTGGAAGGTGGTGCGGGCGGACATCGGGGGTCCGCCGCCGGGGGAGGTTCGGTCATGCTGGCAGCCCGAGGGCGGTGGGCCGTGGCCGCCGCCGGTGCGGCGGCCTATGTGGCGGCGACCGCCCTGATGTTCGCGACCGGGCACACCTCGGTCGCCTCACCCAGCCGGCAGGCCTCGGGGCCGCTCACCCAGCTATGGCCGGCGGTCGCGGTGGCGCTGCTGCTGATCCGGCTGATCCCCTGGCGCACGCCCGCCGAGACCGAGGCCGAACGGCTGCGCCGGGAGCTCGGCATCCGGCACCTTCCGATGGAGGTCGCCGCACTGCTCGGCTGCCTCGTCGGATTCCACGTCGGCGACGTCGCCCTGGGTCACTTCCTGGGGATGGTGAACCCGTCGTTCCCCGCGCTCTCCTACGACACCGCCAAGGTGCTGTTCCTGCTCATCGTCCCCATGATCCTGATCGGCCCCGAGGGCATCCTGCGGTACACCAGCGCCGGCGTCCCGCGAACGGCCAGATTGGGCGTGCGCATCTCCGAGTCGTGGCGGTGGGCGGGCGTGGTGGCCGTCGCCGCCTACCTGTACATGGCGGTCTACGTCCCGTGGACCAGCCCGCTGCCCACGCCCTACGCCCTGCCGAGCGGGTATCCGTTGTGGGCGCGGGTGCTGCTGACCTTCGCCGACTCCGTCGTGCTCGGCGAGATCTTCTACCGGGCGGTGCTGCAGACCCGGCTGGAACTGCTCCTCGGCCGGTGGCCGGGAATCCTGCTGTCCGGCCTGATCTACGGCGTGTCGAGCGGCATCGGCGCGCACGCCTACCCCGCGTGGTGGGTGACGGTGGCGATGGGCATAGCGGTGCAGGGCGTCGCGGCGCTGCTGCTCGGCTACCTGTGGTCGCGGTACCGCAATCTGTGGATGAACATCCTGCTGCACACCTGCATCACCGGCGTGACGCTGCTGCCGGTGCTCACTCGCGGTTAGGCGGCGGCAGGGCGGTGAACTCCTGCTGCCCTCCTCCGCCGCGGACACGGTGACCGGCTGCCCGGACTACAAGGTCACCGCCGTGGCGCTACGGCCCGCCCCATCCGGCGGGCCGACGGCGCCGGAGGGCTGACGGCAGCGCCGGCCGCCCCCGCCACCGGCCTACGGCCGCTCGCCCGCGGCCGGCCGGCGCGACCGCGGGACCAGGGTCTCCATCGAGATGGGACCGAGCAACCCGGAGATCATGTGGTGCGCGCGCAGCAGCAGATCGTCCACGGTCACCAACCCGACGACGGCCTGACCGTCCACGACCGGGAGCCGGCGGAAGGCGTTGTGGCCGAAGATGTCGAACACCTCCTCCAGGTCGTCGTCCGCGTCGACCACCCTGGCGTCGCGTGACATCACGTCCCGGACCAGGGTCTGCTCGGGCGACCGGCCCTGCGCGACGCACCGCAGCACGATGTCACGGTCGGTCACGATGCCGATGATTCCCCCGTCCATGACGACCAGGCAGCCGACCCCGGTCCGCTGCATCTCCCGGGCCGCCTCCGCCACCGCGGCGACCGGTGGGATGGCGTCGACCGGGGTCGTCATGACGTCGCGTACCTTCATGTCGGTTCCCCCGTGAGTTCGCGGGCGGACGGTGTTGACGACCGTCCCGGCGGCCGGGTGGGGCCGCCTACGTTCCAGACTCACGCGCGGTGACCGGGGACGAACAGGGCCGAAGGCCATGACGGTGCGGGGACGTGCCTCCTCAGGCCGACGATCCCGGCCGGGGCCCGGATTCCGTCCCGCCATGACGAAGCGCCTCCCGGATGGCCGGGCGTGGCGGGGGCCGACGGCCCGCTGGGCCAGTCGCACGCGGACACAACGATCGGGTCACATCCTGCCCGGAGGCCGCTCGCCACCCCTAAAGCAACTTATCGTCGCTATAGTCACCGCGTCGGTACAGGGGAGCGAGAGGGGACGGGATGCAGATCCTGGTCAGTGGTGCGGGAGCGGCCGGACTGTGCGCGGGCATCGATCTGGCGCGCGCCGGGCACGAGGTCGAGGTCGTCGAGCGGTCGGACCACCTGCGCGTCAACGGCTCGCCCATAGACGTGCGCGGCGACGCGATCGAGACGGCCGAGCGGATGGGCATCCTGGACGCGGTGCGCGAGCGGCGGATCACGATGACCGAGCGGACGAAGTTCGTCGACCGGTCCGGCGCGGCGGTCGCCTCCCTGGTGATGCAAGAGATCAACGAGACCTCTGACGACATCGAACTCCCCCGCGAAGACCTCATGATCATCCTGCGGCAGGCCCTGCCCGAGCAGGTCGACCTGCGCTTCGAGGAGTCCATCGCGAGGCTGGTCGACGACGGGGATCGGGTCGCGGTCACCTTCGCCTCCGGCCGCGAGGCCGCCTACGACATCGTCATCGGCGCCGACGGGGTGCACTCGGGGGTGCGCCGGCTGGTCTTCGGCCCGGAGAAGGAGTTCACCGAGCCCCTCGGGGTGTACGTCGCGATCGCGGACGCGCCCGGCCAGGTGACGCCCGGCGACACCCGCGAGACGGAGATCCTCAACCTGCCGGGGCGCTTCGCGGGTGTGGCCCGTTACCGCGACAAGGCGCTGGCGATCTTCGAGTTCCGGTCCGACCCGATCGACTACGACTACCACGACCTGGCCGCCCAGAAGCGCATCCTGGCCGACGCCTTCGCCGGGATCGAGGACTGGAAGGTCCCCGAGCTGCTGGAGACCGCCCAGCACGATCCCCGGCTCTACTTCGACGCGATCGCCCAGATCCACATGCCGACCTGGCACCGGGGACGGGTCGTGCTGATCGGGGACGCCGCGCACTGCGCGACTTCGATGGCCGGGCGCGGCACCTCGCTGGCCCTGCTCGGGGCGTGGACGCTCGCCGAGGAGCTCGGCCGTCACGGCGACGACATCGAGGCGGCCTTCAGCGCCTACGAGCAGCGCCAGCGCCCCCACGCGGCGGCGGCCCAGGAGTTCGCGCGGGGCGGGGCCGACCTCGTGGTCCCCGCCACCTGGGAGGCCATCGAGGCGCGCAACGCACGGCTGCGTGCGGCACAGCCGCTGTAGGCCGTGGCCGAGCGGGCCGTCGCTGTCGCACCCACCCGGCATCATCCCCATCACCGGCCACCGAGCCGCGAAATGATCACCGGCACCAAGATCATAAAAAAAAGTCCGGGTCAAGGACATCGACGGCCCGCGCAGGCCGCCGCATTTCACCTGCACCCTGAACTGGGAATTCACCCGGAAATCAGTGTGCATCCACCTCCACCGTACGTACGTACCTCCGCCACGTGCACCGCCCTTATTCCGGGCCGAAAAACCGGCCTTGGATTCGTCCGACCCGTCGGCCATAATCGCGGCAGAAAGTCCGCTCGATTCGGGATCCGTGTGCGACCCCGAACCGTCGGACATTTCATCCGCTGGGGTGCGGCGGAGGTGACAGGTGAATGACGGGGCGCTTGGGGTGCGGCGTTGAGCGAAGAGTACGTGATACGGCCTGACGAGATCATCGTTCCCGAACTCAACGTCTGCGAACTGCAGACCGCGGCCGGCGCCCTGCGCAGCGACGGCACCGGGATCGCCCAGCTCGGGAACGACATCAAGAGCGCCTGGGGCGGGCTGGAAGGCAACTACATCGCCCCCGAAGCCGACATTCTGCTCGCGGCGGTCAATCCGGTGGCCACCGCCGGCGACGACTTCAATTCCGCGATCTCCACCGTCGCTGACGCGCTGGACGACTTCGCCGAGGAGGCCGGCCCCATCCAGGCCCGGCTGCGCGAACTCAAAGCCGAGGCGGTGGCGTTCAAGGCGCACATCGACGCCAACGACGACTGGCGCGAGGACGAGGACAAGGTCGAGGAGTTCAACGAACTCAACGACGAGATTCTCGCGAAACTCAACGCCTACATGGCGGCGGAGCGCGCCTGCGCGAACAAGATCACCGCCATCTTCGGCGGGACCACCTTCGTCGCCGGCGAATACGGCGCCGAGCCCACCGAGCGCGACGGCCGGCAGGTCTACGGCTACACCGACGTGCCCGAAGGCGTGCAGACACCATGGGCGACCCCGCAGGAGCACGACGCCGGATGGTTGTCGGACGTCGGCAGCGGCATCTGGGATTTCGTCTCCGCCCCGTTCCTCGACGCGGCCTCCATGGTCGGGCTGTACACAGAGGACGGTGGCTGGTTCGACGGTAATCCCATCGACAATGCGAAGCAGTACTGGGGCGACACCTTCGACGGGGTGCTCTCCCTGGTGGGCGTCAACGGGCTCTCAAGCGCCTGGGACGCGTGGAAGGAGGTGGCCCACTCCTTCGTGCCCTGGCGGGAGTGGGGCGACCGCCCCGGCTACGTCATCACTCAGGGCATCCTCAACATCGGCACCACCGTCGCCGGTGTGGTCCTGAGCGCCACCGGTGTCGGCGCCGTCGTTGGCGCCCCGCTGCTGGCCATGCGCGGCTCAAGGATCCTGCGAGCCCTGAGCGGGGTGCGCGGCGACGGACCCGAAACACCGAACGCGCCGAACGCACCCGACGCCCCGAACAATCCAACGGACAGGTCCGACCTCCATATCGACCAAGGCCCCGACCGCCCCGGCCGCGACGGCGGCCCGTCCCCGGACGCCGAACTCGACGCCGCTCTCGACGGGCTCGGCATCCCGCGTAACCAACTCGACGGCCTCAACGAGTCCCTGGACGACGCCGCCCGCCTCAGCGAACTCCCCGACCCCCCGACGCCCGACACCCCCACCCGCCCGGACACCCCGGACAGCACACCGTCCGAGCCGAGCCGGCCGGACGCGGACACCACCCCCGCCGAACCCACCGACCGGACCCCCGAGCCCCCCACGCGGGACGAGCCACCGGCCGAAGCGGAGCGGCCCGCCGACAGCGACCGCAACGATGCCGACACCACTCCGGACGGGCCCGACAGCGAGACCGGCGACGCACCACGCACGCCGGACCTCGACGCCGACGCGGACGCCGACCAGGAGCGAAGGGACGCCGACGCGGACGCCTCCGACCCGCTCCAGACCCCCGAGAATCTGCCCACCACCCGGCAGATCCAGGAACTCGTCGAGCGCTTCGGCGAGGACCTCGACCTGGCCGACCTGGCCCACCCCGAGGGCATCATCGGCGAACTCAACGACCGCCAGCGGGAACTCGTGAACGCGGGCGTGCCGGAGGGCCGCGCGGAGATGCCGATCGGCGACCGGCCGGGCGGCGGGTCGTCACCGGACCTGTCACCTTCGGCACGGCTGGACACACCGTCAGGAGGAGGCCCGTCAAACGACGGGATCGACCTTCCTCCGTCGGGCCGCGGTGGTACCGGGACGATCGACGCGCCCAGCGGTGGCAGCGGTCCGTCGGGCGGCGGGCCGGACCTGCCGCCCGGCGGCCGAGGGGGCGGGCCAGGTGGTCTGCCAGAGGGCGACGGAGGATCGTCGGATCGCGAAACTCCGGAGTCGTCCGCCGACGGCTCCTGGCACCCGGAAAACACCGACCCTGCTCCGCCCGGCTACACGTGGGTTAAGGGCGACCCACCGTACGTCAGGCGCCTGGAGGTTCGCGATGATCTGCCGCAGCTGAGGTGGAATTGGGACAAGGGAGAATTCCAGGAGGTCACAGGACGCGAGCGGGAAGATTTCCAGCCGGGAACCACTCGAGAGCAGGCCTACGACGTCCTCACCAGGAGCGACAACTCCTCTCTTCGAAAGTTCGTCGAAGTCCTGACGGACTTCGGCCTCATTGACGCGAACAATGTCGATGCCGCCGGACGTCCGATCGATATCCTTAACGCGATTTCGAATGACCCGGGGGCCGATCTGGGCGGACGCCCACACGACTACGTTCGCCACTTCGCCAAGGAGCAATTCCGCGAGGCTCTGGTCCGCCACGTGCTGGATCAAGACGTCATCGTGAACGACCCCCGCTTCACGGAACTCCTTGACCGGGGTCTCGACGCCGACCAGGCCTTCCGGGCCACGAGTCACGAGCTGATGCTGGAGGCGAGCCGGGACCTTGCCAGCTCGGATCGCGGCAGTCTGGGCGAGGCATGGTACCAAGAGATGTACGCATCGGAGGGGCACTCTCAGGTCCGAATCAGCCGAGAACAGGCGAGCCAGCTGGGATTCCAGTTGGAGGGCAACCGCCGGATCGACTTCGTCGAAGTCAGAGACGTCAGGGGAGTGGAATCCGGCCGGGTCATTGAGATAAAGAACGTCACGACCAGACTCGGCGACCGAGAAGAACGTCAGATCAGAGACCTCCTTAATATTCCCGGGAACGAAATAAATGTTCCGGGACGGAATGACCCGCTTCCGATCAGAAGCGTCCGGGTCGCATTCCCCGATCCGAGAGGGACTCTAAGCAACGCGACCTTCTTGGCGGACTTCCTGGAAGAAAGACGAGGCGCCCCTATCGAGATCGAGATCCACGGCCCCGAAGGGCTGCGACGAACGTTGAGGGCAAACCAGGAGAGCATCGATTTCCTTCGCAACAGGACTGACCTAAAAGAATGGCTAGGCCTGGACGGCGAATAGCCGACGGCAACACCACCACTGGGCAGTAGTGTGGAGTACGGACACGCAGCGTCCTGTCATCGGAAGGCGAACAATGCGACTGGAACGGCTCTCCGTGGCCTTCAGCGGGCCCGATCTCATCGCCATAGCCCGGCGCCTGTGGGCGCTCGAACTGTGGGGTGACGTGATACTGCCCCAGGAGGTTCGGGTCGACCAGAAAGGTGTTCCGGTCACGGCCGACTGGATTGAGCGATACGTGGATGCCGGACAGACGGTCGCCGCATTCCTCGATGACCAGCACCACTATGACCTGATCATCCACACGGACGGTGTCGTCCACGCCACCTTCGACTTCGCTGACGGCCCGTCCGGCCTCCCTGCCTTCCTCGGCTCGATCCCCTTCGAAGTCGCCTCCTTTGGAACCCGCCACGACGAGTGGATCGGCGATCCAGACCCTTACTACGCGGCCGGGTTCGGCAACCACCACCTACCACACGGGTGGGCCTGCGCCTTTCGAGGGGAAGGCCACCGCAATCTGGTCTCCCGGCGTTGGCTCGAGACCGGCCCGTGGCGAGTCCTGCGGGGGCCGCACGACACCACGCTCGTGCAGTTCCACGACCTCAGCCTCGACGCGGAAGCCGCCCTTGATCAGGCGGTACCCGCCCACGAACACATGGGGATCTCTCCAAAGGGCGGCTACCTCCAGACACCGTACGTCTACCGCCACGATCTCAAGGGCCTCTACGACGAGAACCGCCACGTCCTGAAGATCGTCGTCCTCGGCCGCACCGTTCCGGCCGTCGAGATGCGCGACGCCTGCGCCGCCCGCCGCGACAACGCCCTCGGCCCGGACCGCCCCATCGACAACGTCGCCTTCATCTTCCCCGACCCGGAGGAAGCCCGCGCCCACCTCCCCCGGCTCTGGCCCTACGAGTTGGAGTGCTGGACCATCATCGACGGCGTCGAGACCCGCCTCGACACCGACCAGCCGCCGGAGGAGACCGGAACCTGACCGTGTTCCGCCATCGATTCGGCCGACGGCCGAGAAGAACCGGCGTTCGCCGGACGCGGCGGCGGGCGGCGCGATAGCGTCGGTCGCTGTTCCTGCCTCCTTGGCGCAGAGTGGTGAGGAACCGCGGCCCGGGCCGGTGTTCGTGCACCGGCCCGGGCCAGCCGTCGTACCCGCGTGCGGCGCCAAGGGCGGTCGGCCACCGTGGCGTCAGTCCGCCGCCCCGAACGCCAGTGACGCGAACGCGATCCCCGTCCGGGAGAGCACCACGTACAGGTCACGCGCCCCTTCGGCTCCGTTGAGCGGGGCCGTGACCTCCGTGAACGCGTACGGTTCGGCACAGACCGGCGTCTCGACGGTCCCCACGACCGGCCCGCTCAGCGGATCGTCCAACCGCAGCGTGATCGTCCCGCCCTCCGGCGCGTTCACCAGCAGCCGACACGATGTCGCTCCCGCCTCGAAGTCCACGTCCCGGAACGCCACCCACGCCGCGGGTTCCGTGCACCGCACCGCCTCTCCTCGCTCCCGGGTCACGGGGCACGGCGTCACCCCGTGGTACTCGTCGTGCCCGGTCGCCGCCCACGCCCCGGCGTACGGGTCCCGCGGCGGGATCACCTCTCCCGGGACGTGCAGGGGTGCCGACAGCCGGATGTCCCGCGAGGACCGTCCCACCTGGACCGTCCGCTGGGCCTCTTCCACCACGTACCGGTCGCGCGTCACGTCCCAGACCGCCAGCGCCGCCGCCTCGAACGCCACCTGAACCGTCCGGGTCTCCCCCGGCTCCAGCCGGACCCGGGTGAAGCCGCGCAGCTGGCGCAGCGGCTGCTTCACCCGCGAGGTGTGCTGGTGGGTGTAGCACTGCACCACCTCCTCCACGGCCCGCTCGCCCGGGTTGGCGAGGCGCACCGTCACCTCCACTCGGTCGCCGGTGGCGGTCACCTCGATGCCGAGGTAGTCGACCGTCCCGTAGCCGAGCCCGTGCCCGAACGGGTACAGCGGCGTGCCCAGGTAGTACAGGTACGTTGCGTCGTTGGCGATGATGTCGTAGTCGAACAGGTCGGGCAGTTCGGTGACCGAGCGGTACCACGTCTGGGTGAGCCGTCCGGCGGGCTCGGCGTCGCCGAACAGGACCTCGGCGAGGGCGTGGCCGTACTCCTGGCCGCCGTGCGCGGACCACACGATCGCCGGTACGTGCTCGTCGGCCCAGGTGATGCCGAACGGGTAGCCGCTGCTCAGGACGAGCACGGTCGCCGGGTTGACCGCGTGCACGGCGCGCAGCACCGTCTCCTGGGCGGCGGGCAGGTCGAGGTCGCGGCGGTCCTCGGTCTCGCGGCCGTTGACCAGCGGGTGGTCGCCCGCGACGACCACGGCGACGTCCGCGGACGCGGCCAGGGCGGCGGCCTCCGCGGCGCCGCTGCGCAGCAGGTCGACCGTGAACGGGGCCGCCGCGTCGGCGTCGGCGGCCAGCCGGAGCACCCCGTCGCCGGCCACGGTGACGTAGCGGCCGGTCGCGATGTGGAAGAGGACGATCGCGCCGTCAGGGCGTTCCTGGGCACGGAAGGTCTGCCGGACCTCCCAGCCATTGGGGCCGGGCTGGTCGTTGACGAGGACGTCGTCGCCGTTCTCCGAGACGTAGCGGCCGTCCGCCACGGCGCGCAGTGCCCAGGCGCCACCCCAGTCGAACACGTCGAAGGCGATGGAACCGTCCACGTCGGCGCCGCCGGGGGCCAGGGTCAGTGGCCGGCCGTCGCCGCGGGCCGTGACGTACCCGCCGCCGTGCCGCAGCGCGATCCGGTCGGCCGCCTCGCAGAACACGGTCTCGGCCCGCTCGGCGATGCCGGCGCGGGCGGTGACGGCGTAGGGCAGTGTTCCGCTGTACCAGTCCTCCTGGAGGGTGTCGCCGAGCTGCCCGATGACCGCGATCCGGCGCGGGGCGCGCAGGGGCAGCAGACCGTCGTTCTTCAGCAGCACGATGGCGCGCCGCGCCGCCTCACGGGCGAGGTCCTGGTGGGCGGGGTCGGGGACGGCGCCCACTGGCTCGCCGTTCCACGGGTCGGGGTCGAACTCGCCCAGCCGGAAGCGGATCGACAGGACGTGCCGGACCGCCGCGTCGACGTCGGCCTGGTCGAGCAGGCCGTCGTGCAGCGCCTGGCGGAGGTGGGAGAGCGTGGGTTCGGGGCGTCCGTCGTCCTGGGTGAAGCTGTCCAGGCCGGCGCGGACGGCGTGTGCGTAGGCGTGCGGCGGGTCGGGGTGGAAGCGCTGGAGTTCGGCGATGTTGCCGGGCGCGTAGGCGTCGCTGACCACGAGGATCGGCCCGGGGGCGGCAACGCGCAGCACGTCGGCGATGAGGGGGCTGAGGTGCGCCGGGCGGCCGTTGACCAGGTTGTACGACGGCATGACGGCGACGGCCGCGCCTGCGCGCAGGGCGGGCAGGTAGGCGGGCAGCTCGTACTCCCACAGCACGCGGGGCGGCAGGTTGCTGGAGGTGGTGCAGCGGTCGGTCTCGTTGTTGTAGCCGAGGAAGTGCTTGAGCGTGGGCGCGGTGCGCAGCCGCCGCGGGTCGTCGCCGGCCAGCCCGCGGGCGTAGGCGGTGCCGAGCACGCCGGTGAGCCATGGGTCCTCGGCGTAGCCCTCTTCGTTGCGGCCCCAGCGCGGGTCGCGCAGCGGGTTGACGACCGGGGACCACACGTTGCGGCCGGCGAGGGCGGGCTCCTGGCGGTGCCGGGCGACGACCTCGGCGGCGGTGGCCGCGCCGACCCTGCGCAGCAGGTCGGGGTCCCAGGTGCTGGCCAGGCCGACGGCCTGCGGGAACACGGTGGCGGGGCCGCACCAGGCGAGTCCGTGCAGCGCCTCGGTGCCGGTGCGGAACTCGGCGATGCCGAGGCGGTCGATGGGCGGCTGGTACTGGTGCAGCAGCGCGACCCGCTCTTCGGGGGTGAGCCGGGCGAGGAGGTCGGTGATCCGGTCCTCGAAAGGAAGGTCGGGGTCGCGGAACGGGTGCGTGGCGGAAGCGGCGGGCAGGTCGGTGGGCGCGGGTTCGGTCACGGTGGCCTCCTTGGTGGAGCGGTTGGTGAACCTGGGCTCCCGGCGCCCGGAGCGAGCCGGGGTGGCTGGTGGTCTAACGCCTGCCCGCGAAGGCCGGGGCGACCTGGAGGTTCGGATCCGCGCGGCGGCCGGTCACCCCCTGGCGGGGCGGGGAGATCGGGCGACCGTCCGGGGTGGTCCCGCGATCGCGCACAGGGTTCGTCGCTGTGGCCGGCGCTCTGGCCCCGGCGACGGCGGACGCTCGCCGGCCCACGCCGGCCGAGTCCGCGTGCGGTTCCGAGCGCGCCGCCGGCCGCCGGTATTCGTCCCCGCGCCGTTGACCGTTCGGGCGCCGTGATTCAGCCATGGCGGATCCCGGGCCGCGGCGGGGTCCCAGAGCGCGTGACGGAGCGTCCCACGACGTCCGGCGGCTGGGCGCCCACGCCGCAAGCGACTCCGGCTCCGGGCCGCTGCCATCGCTTACGGCGAGCATTTCGCGTGCCTGCCCGGTCGGACCGGATGACCATCGGCCCGAGCCGGGGACACAGCGTTCTCTCGACGGCCGGCCCCTCCGCGATGGGACGCACCGCCACGAGACGGCCGGGCGGGCACTCCCTCGGCGCTGGCCGCCCGGCCGGCTTGACTCAGCCATTGAACGTCTTCTCGATCGTGGCGGGCACCGGAGCACGCGAAGCTGTGCCCCACAACGCCCGGCACCACTCCCCCTCCGGACGCCCCACCAGTCGCCTGCGTCGGCCCGGCCCGGTCCCGCGTCGTTCCCGTCGTGCCGTCCGCCTTGTTGACCTGGCTGCTTCCACCGCCCGCGGTGGGTCGGCTGCCGGCCAGCGGCTTTGGCCCGAAGACGGGTGGGCCGGCACGCTCCGAGGGCGGAAGTGCGGAGCGCCGGAGGGCACTGCTGTGAGACGGCGCAGCGTTCGCCCTCTCGGCGTCGATCGTCCGGGCGGCCGGGGCTCAGCCATCGCGGGTCTCCTCGGTCGTGGCGGGCGGAGCAGCACGCGAAGCACCGCCACAGCCGCATTTCGATCCATAGCGCCGACTATTTGCTCAATTTCCGATCAATTTCGATCTGAATCGTGCACGTGTTTCGGGTTCAGGTCAAGAGCCGCGGCTGCACCGCCCCGGCCGCCGACCACAGATGGTCACCGGGCAGCCGCCCTCCCTCCACCACGTCGAGGATCCAGCCGGCCGCGCCGAGCGCGGCGGCGTCCCGGCCGAGCGTCGAGGCGACCACGCGGCGGCCGTCGACGTCGGCCTCCTGCTCCCGCAGGACGGCGTGCACCCCCGGCAGCAGCCACGGGGCGAGCGGGGCGTAGTGCCCGCCCAGGACCACGACGGCCGGGTCCAGCACGCGGAGCAGCACCGCGACGCCGCCGCCCAGGTCACGTCCCGCCGCCGCGAGGGCGTCCAGCGTGGGGCGGTCGCCGGCGTGGGCGCGGGCGACGGCCGCGTCGATCCGCTGGTCCACGTCGACCGGCGCGCCCTTCGTCTGTGCCACGGCCTCGGCTCCCGGGGGCGTGGCGCGGCGGGCGACGGCCGCGGCACCGGCCACCGCCGTCAGGCAACCGCGCCGGCCGCAGGCACACGCCGGGCCGGCCGGGTCGACCACCAGGTGGGCGATGTCGCCGCTGCGGCCGAGGCTGCCGCGGTGCGGCGTCCCTCCGAGGACCAGACCGGCGGCCGGGGCCGGGTCCGCGGTGAGGTACACCAGGTCGGCGACCCCGGCGTGCGGCCCGAAACGGCGCTCGGCCAGCACCGCGAAGTCGGCGCCGCGGCCGGCCTCCACCGGGAAGGTGGGGGCCTGCAGCGCCGCGGCGAGGTCGGTGGCGAAGCCGGGCCCTGCCCCGGTGCCGTCGGCGAGTGCGACGGCGAGGCCGAGCACGGTGCGGCCGTCCTGGTCGGCGCGGGTGACGACGCGGCGGCCGAGCGCGGCGACCGTGGTCACCAGGCGGGTGCGGGCTTCCGGCGGGAGTGCGCGCCGCCAGGACAGCAGGGTGCGGCCGGTCAGGTCGACGGCGATCGCGGTCAGGTGCTCGGCGGCCACCTCGACGCCGATGGCGGCGTAGGAGGCGCCGTCCAGCGTGAGCATGACGGCCGGGCGGCCGACGCGGTTGCCGGCCATGCCGACCTCGCGCAGCAGCCGGCGTTTCAGCAGCTCGGAGACGAGGCTGGAGACGGTGGTCTTGTTCAGCCCGGTGGCCGCCGCGATGTCGGCGCGGGAGCAGGGCGCCTGCTCGCGCACGCAGCGCAGCACGACGGCGAGGTTGGTGCTGCGGACGTCGGCGGCGTCCACACGTTGCGGGTCCGTGGGCGGTGTGATCACTGTGGGCCCTGTCTGGGTCGGCCGGTCGCGGTGGCCCGTGACCACCGTGCGGGTGCGGGGACGTGGTCCGGCGGGCCGGGAGTACCGGCGGCGGCCACCACCTGGGTGCTTGTGGCGCAGATCACCCATCGAGTAATTTGTTTGTCGGGCTTGCAAACTAATTCTACCGGAGCTTGATCGACCCCACACCCGGCCTTCCGCCGTGCCAGCGAAGGAACTCGCCATGTCCCCCAGGCCACCATTCCCGGCGCCCAGCCGCCGCCGCTTCCTCGGACTCGCCGGCGCCTCCACCGCGGCCGCGCTCTCGGGCGGGCTGCTCGCCGGCTGCGCCCCCGACGGCCCTCGCCCCGGCACCGGGTCGGCCGCCGGCGTCGACCGGCTCGACGCCCTCATCCCCGACCACATCCCGTTCGCCGGGCCGGCCCCTGACATCCCCGGGGTCGACGGCGCACCCGACGGGTTCACCGCCTACCCCGACCCGCTGGCGCGCGCCCTGGACGGCGGCTCGCGCGGCAGCGGCGGCCACTACCGCGCGATGACCCCGCTATGGGGTCCCATCCCCCCGGGCCTGGGCAGCAACTCGCATTACGCGCTGGTGAACGAGCGCATGGGCGCCACCGTGGAGTTCAACTTCCAGGACGGCAACACCATCATCGACAAGATGAACGCGGTGATCGCGGCCCGTGACGTCGCCGACATCACCATGGTCCCCGACTGGCTCATCAACCTCATCCCGCAGTTCGGCCGGGCGGTCGGCGAGCTCTTCGAGGACCTCACGCCCTACCTGGCCGGGAACGCGGTCGAGCCGTACCCGATGCTCGCCAACCTCTCCAGCGACGCCTGGAAGTGGGGGGTCTTCAACGAGCGGCTGCAGGGCATCCCGTTGCCGGCCCAGCCGTTCTCCCAGTGGCTGTTCTACCGCCGCGACCTGTTCGAGCAGCACGACTGGCCGCTGCCGAGCACCGCCGAGGAGCTGTTCGAGCTCGGCCAGGAGATCAACGACCCCGACAACAACCGCTGGGCGTTCGGCGACTTCTCGCTCGTCGCCCGCCAGTTGTTCGGCGCCCCGCGCGAGTGGCGGTACGAGAACGGCGAACTGGTCCACCAGTTCGAGACCCCGGAGTTCCGGGCCACCGTGGAGTTCATGCGCCGGGTGTTCGACGCCGGGCTGGTCCACCCGGACCTGGTCGGGGGCGGGGGCAACAGCAAGGAGCTGCTCAAGTCCGGGCGCACCGTCATCGACCAGGACGGTTTCGGCGGCTGGACCGAGGCCTACCAGGACGTGCTGCCGGAGAACCCCGACTACCGGATGGACCTGCTCCCGGCGTTCGGCCACGACGGCGGCGCCCCCGTGCTGCACCGCAACGACCCCTCCGAGCACACGGTCTTCATCCGGAAGGGGCTGGAGCCCGAGCAGATCGAGGAGATCCTCAGCGTCTGCGACTACTGCGCCGCCCCGTTCGGCACCGAGGAGTACGTGACCTACCGCTACGGCGCCGAGGGCGAACACTTCGAGTTCGACGGCGACGGCGCCCCGCAGCTGACCGAACTCGGCCAGCGGGAGGTCTCCAACGGCTACCTGTTCATCAGCGGGCGCCCGCCGGCCATCACCGAGAGCCAGTACCCCGACTACGTCGAGTCGTTCACCACCTGGTACAACGACGCCGCCCAGTACGCCGGGCCGAACCCGTTCGAGGGGATCCGCATCCAGCGGCCCACCGACTACGCCGGCCTGGAAACCCCCACCACGGACAAGGTGAACGACGTCATCCGGGGCCGGCGCGACGTCGGCGCCCTGGACACGATCGTGCGGGAATGGCGCCGCGACGGCGGTGACGCGGCCCGCGAGTTCTACCTGCAGGTCCTGCAGGACAACGGCCGTGCCTAGCCGCCGGGGCGCCGGGGGCACCGCCGAGGCACCCCACGTCTCCCCCGCGCCGCGCCCGTCCGGGCGCGGCACCGGCCGCCGCGCACGGGCCGCCGACGGGCCGCCGCGCCCCCGCCGCCGCGCGTCGCTGAGGGCGCGGCTGCGCCGCGACTGGCAACTGCTGCTCATGACGGTGCCGGCGGTCGGGCTGCTCGCGGTGTTCCACTACGTCCCCACGGCCGGCAACGTCATCGCGTTCCAGGACTACAACCCGTTCGACGGCTTTCTCGGCAGCCCGTGGGTGGGGTTCGACAACTTCTACTGGCTGTTCACCGACGTCTCGTTCTGGCACGCCACCGGCAACACGTTGCTGATCACCGCCGTGCAGCTCGTGTTCTACTTCCCGATCCCCATCGGGCTGGCGATCCTGCTGGACAGCGTCATGTCGCCCCGGATCCGGCTGGCGCTGCAGAGCATCGTGTACATGCCGCACTTCTTCTCGTGGGTGCTGGTGGTGACGCTGTTCCAGCAGATCATCGGCGGCGCCGGGCTCCTCTCACAGCTGCTGCGCAGCAACGGGTTCGAGGCGCTGGACATCATGACCAACCCCGACGCCTTCCTGCTCGTGGTCACCGCGCAGACGGTGTGGAAGGACGCCGGCTGGGGGACGATCATCTTCCTGGCCGCGCTGGCGGCCATCAACCAGAACCTGTACGAGGCGGCGGCCGTGGACGGCGCCGGACGCTGGCGGCGCATGTGGCACATCACGCTGCCGGGGCTGCGGCCGGTCATCGTGCTGCTGCTCATCCTGCGGCTCGGCGACGCGCTCAACGTCGGATTCGAGCAGTTCTTCCTGCAGCGCGACGCGTTCGGCGCCCAGGCGGCCGAGGTGCTCGACACGTTCATCTACCACCGCACCCTCGTCACCGGCGCCTACAGCTATGGAGCGGCGGCCGGCCTGGTCAAGGGCGTGGTGGGGCTGATTCTCATCCTGGTGGCCAACAAGGTGGCGCACCGGCTGGGCGAACATGGGATCTACCGGCGGACATGACAGCGAGAACACACCCCCAGCGCCCGGTATGGGCGGAGACTCCGGGCATCCTGGGCCGTACCGGCAAGGGCGTCGCCCTGGTCGCCATCGCGCTCGTGGTGGTCCTGCCGATCTACGTGGTCGTGCTGACCAGCCTCTCCCCGGCCGAGAGCATCAACCGGGCCGGCGGGCTGGTCCTCGTGCCCGACGGACTCAGCTTCGCCGCCTACACCGAACTCTTCGCCGGCGGCGTGGTGACGCGGGCGGTGCTGGTCAGCCTCGGCGTCACCGTCGTGGGCACGGCGGTCAGCCTCGGCGCCACGGTGCTGGCCGCCTACGGGCTGTCCCGGCCGGGCTCGCTGTGGCACCGGCCGCTGCTGTTCACCGTGCTGCTGACCTTCCTGTTCGGGCCCGGCATGATCCCGCTCTACCTGCTGGTCAGCTCACTGGGGCTGATCGACAGCTACTGGTCGCTGATCCTGCCGGCGGCGGTCAACGCGTTCAACGTCGTGGTCATGCGGGCGTTCTTCATGAACATCCCCGCCGAGATCGGGGACAGCGCGCGGGTCGACGGTGCGAGCGAGTGGCGGATCCTCACCCGGCTGGTGCTGCCGATGTCCAAGGGCGTCACCGCCGTCATCGGCCTGTTCTACGCGGTGGGGTACTGGAACGCCTTCTTCAACGCGGTGCTCTACATCAACGACAACAGCAGGTGGCCGCTGCAGGTGATCCTGCGGCAGTACGTGCTGCAGCAGCAGTCGATCACCGCGGGATCACTGGTGGACCCCTCCACGGCCACGGCGCTGCCGCCCAACCTCGCCATCCAGATGGCGATCGTGGTGGTCGCGCTGGTGCCGGTGACCCTCGTGTACCCGCTGGTGCAGCGGCACTTCACCAAGGGCGTCATCATCGGCGCGGTCAAGGGCTGAACCGGCGGGGAAGCACATGGCGGGGCGGAAGGAGACGGGCGTGACGGTTCCGGGCGCACCCGAGACCGGCTACTGGTACGGCGGCGACTACAACCCCGAGCAGTGGCCCGAGGAGGTACGGCGCGAGGACATGGCGCTGATGCGCCGGGCCGGCGTCACCCTGGCGACCGTGGGCGTGTTCTCCTGGAGCCTGCTGGAGCCCGAGGAGGGCCGGTACGACTTCGGCTGGCTGGACCGGGTGCTCGATGACCTGCACGCCAACGGGGTCCGGGCGGCACTGGCCACCCCGACGGCCTCGCCGCCGCCCTGGTTCGGGCCGGCCTACCCCGACGCGCTGCCGGTGACCGCCGACGGCGTGCGCCTCACCCACGGTAGCCGCGACACCTACTGCGTCTGCGCGCCCGCCTACGCCGTGGCGTCCCGCCGGATCGCCCGCGCGCTGGCGGCCCGCTACGGCCGCCACCCGGCGCTGGCCCTGTGGCACGTGCACAACGAGTACGGCACCTGGTGCCACTGCGATCACGTGGCGCGGGCCTTCCGGACCTGGCTGCGCGACCGCTACGGGGCGCTGGCCGCGCTCAACGAGGCGTGGACCACCGCATTCTGGAGTCAGCGCTACGCGGACTGGGACCAGATCCAGCCGCCGCGCGCCACCCAGTACCTGCCCAACCCGGCGCACCGGCTCGACTTCCGCCGTTTCCTGTCCGACGCGATGCTCGGCCACTACCGCGCGCAGCGCGACGTGCTGCGCGCCGCGGCGCCGGGGGTGCCCGTCACCACGAATTTCGCGTACGGCGGATGGGTGCCGGTGGACCCGTGGACGTGGGCGGAGCACCTGGACCTGGTGGCGGTCGACCACTACCCGGACGAGACGGGGCTCGCGGCGGCGGAGCAGACGGCGTTCGCCGCCGACCTCGCCCGGTCGTGGGCGGGCCGACGGCCCTGGCTGCTGATGGAGCAGGCGGCCGGGGTCACCTACACGGCGGGCGGCCGGACCCGCCCGAAAGCCGCGGGCGAGCTGACCCGGCACAGCCTGGCCCACCTGGCGCGGGGTTCGCGCGGCGCGATGTTCTTCCAGTGGCGGGCGTCACGGGGCGGTGCCGAACAGTGGCACGCCGGGATGGTCCCGCACGCCGGGCCGGATTCGCGGGTCTTCCGGGAGGTGTGCGCGCTGGGCGGACTGCTGCCGCGGCTGGCGGCGGCGCGGGACGCCGATGTCGCCACCGGCGCCGCCGTGCTGTGGGACCCGGAGTGCTGGTGGGCACTGGACGCTCCGTCGCTCCCGTCGTCGGGGATCGACTACCTCGCGGCGGTACGGCAGGCGCACCGGGTGCTGTGGCGGGCGGGGTGCACCGTGGATTTCGCGGCGCCCGTCCGGGAGGAGGGGCGGCCGTTGGGGGTGTCCGCGCCGTTGCTGGTCGTACCGGCGCTGTACCTCGCCTCCGACGCCACGGCGCGGGCGCTGACCGAGTACGTCGCGGCCGGCGGGACGCTGGTCGCCGGGTACCTCAGCGGCGTGGCCGACACATTCGGGAGGGTGCGGACCGGCGGCTACCCGGGGGCGCTGCGGGACCTGCTGGGCGTCCGGGTGGAGGAGTTCCATCCGCTCGGCCCGGAGGAGTCGGTGCCGCTGGCCGTGGACGCGGGGCGGCCGGAACTGGGTGCGGGCTCGGACTGGAGCGAGCGGGTGCACTTGGCCGGTGCCGAGGCGGTGGCCGGGTACGCGGCGGGGCCGCTCGCCGGGCTGCCGGCCGTCACCCGGCACCGGCACGGCGCGGGCACCGCGTGGTACGTGTCGACCCGGCTGTCCGACGACGCCTTCGGGCGGCTGCTGGGTCTGGCCGCCCCGCACGTGGCCGGGGCGCCCGGCGCGGGCGCGGTCCCGGCGGGTGTGGAGGTGGTGCGCCGCCATCGGGACGGGACGGCGTGGGTGTTCGTGCTCAACCACACCGAAGCCGCGCACCGCCTCGACGTCGAGGGGCTGGGCCTGCGCCGCGGCGCCCGGGATCTGGTCTCCGGGGCGCCGGCCGAGGGCCTGCGGCTCGCGGCGGGCGGGGTGGCGGTGCTGGAGGGGCGGCCGCTCGCCTAGGGCCGTTGAGCGGTCCGGCGGCGCCGGTGCGACCGGACCGCCCTGGGCCGTCGGCGCCCAGGGGGCCGGGCCTGCGGGACGGGAGAGGTCACCCGCAGTGCCCGAAGGGACCGTGGTGGCCGGTGGAGCCGACCGCGCCGCCCCAACGGAGGCAGGTGGCGCGGGCCTGCGCGCGGACCGGACCGGCGTGGTGGGCGATGTTCCCGGAGTCGGTCGCCCGGCCACGTCCCTGAACCTCCAGGTGGGCCGACGTCGCCGTCGCGGTACCGACGGAGGTGTTCTTGGGGTGACCACGCAGTCGCCGCCGTTGACGGAGGTGTTCGGCAGCCGGCCGGTCCCGGCCGACCGATTGCGGCCGAGCCGATCACGCGGGACCCCGGGGCGCACACCTCCTGCGGCGGATACGGGTCGGCGCCGATGTTGCGCGAGGTCAGGTGCACTCGCAGGTGGGCGCAGTAGGTGCGCCACCCGCCGCCGTGGTCGTTGACGACGAGGCCGCCGTACCCGTTGACGGGTCCCTGGTGGGGAACGGTGATGACCCGGCCGCCCGCGGCGGCGACCACGGTGTCGCCGAGGTCGGTTTCGGCTGCGCCACTGCGGTTGAAGTCGAGCCCGTAGGACCGGTGCGCGCCGCTGTTGCCGGAGCCGCCGTGCCGGCCCTGCCCGGCGGGGAACGGGAGCCGAAAGGCGGGGCACGCGCCGGTGGCCTGAGCCGGGGCGGCACCGGCAGCGAGTCGCTCGGTTCGCATGGGGCCGGCGTCGTGGTGGCGGCTACCCACCGGGGTACATCTTCCCAGCGAAGCCACAAATCCCGACAAATGACGGTAATCCCACCAACCGTCCATTACTGAACGGTAACGTCGTGCCCCACATCCCCCAGATGCGGTCGGAGGACAGAACATGTCGCGTCCGGAGTTGAGATTCGAGATCCTCGGCCCCCTACGCGTTCACGTCGACGGCGCCGGCACCCGGGTGAGCGCCGTCAAGCCCCGTATGCTGCTCGGCACCCTGTTGCTGCACGCGAACCGCACGGTGCCGCTCGACACCATCGTGGAGGCCTTGTGGCCGGACCGGCCGCCCGCCTCCGCCGTGGCCAACGTCCGCACCTACGCCAGCGCTCTGCGCACCGCGCTGGGCGGGTCGGACCGCATCCGCGCCGGATCCGCCGGATACACGATCCGGGTCGAGCCCGCCGAACTCGACCTGCACGCGTTCAACGACCTCGTCCGGCAGGCCGAGTCGGCCCGGGATCGGGCCGACCACGAGACGGCGCTCGGCCTGCTGCACCGGGCGCTGTCCCGCTGGCGCGGCCGCCCGCTGGCGGACCTGCCGGCCAGCCCCGTGTGGGAGGGCGACGTCGGGCGGCTCATGGAGCGGCGGGTGAGCATCGCCGAGGAGCTCGGAGCGCTGCAGCTCTCCCTCGGCCGGCACGCCGCCGCGATCGCCCCGCTGCGGGCGCTGATCGCCGAACATCCCTTCCGGGAGCGGCTGTGGCTGCAGCTCGTTCTCGCGCTGTACGGCAGCGGCCGGCGCGCCGAGGCCCTGAGCGCCTACGCCGAAGTGCGGCGCATGCTCAACGACGAACTCGGCGTGCAGCCGTGCGCCGAGCTGCGCCAGGTGCACGAGGCCGTCCTCGCCGGTGAACCCGCCGCCGCCACCGTCACCGCGGCGCTGACCACCGTGCTGCCCGAGGCGCTGCCCCCGGTCTGCCAGCTTCCCCCCGATCTGCCGGACTTCCAGGGCCGCACCGAGCTCGTGCACGACCTGCTCCGGCTCGGCGCCGACCGGCAGCGCGGCCCCGCCGTCGCGGTCGTGGCCGGGCCGCCCGGGGTCGGAAAGTCCACCCTGGCCACCCACGTCGCCCACCACCTGCGCGACCGGTTCCCCGACGGGCAGCTCTACCTCGATCTCGGCGGGACCACTCCGGAACCGGCCGCGCCCGCCGAACTGCTCGCCGACCAGCTCCGCGCCCTCGGGGTGGCCGGCCGCAGCATCCCGGCCGGCCAGTCCGGTCGCGCCGCCATGTACCGCGCCCGGCTGGCCGGACGCCGCATGCTCCTGTTACTGGACGACGCGGGCGGCACCGAGCAGATCCTGCCCCTGCTCCCCTCGGCGCCGGGGTGCGCGGTCCTCGTCACCAGCCGACGGCGCCTCACCGACCTCCCCGGAGCCCGGCTCGTGGACCTCGACGTCCTCACCCCCGACGCCGGCACCGCCCTGCTCGCCGCCATCGCCGGACCCGAGCGGGTCGCGCGGGAGCCGGAGGCCGCGGCGGCGATCGTCGCGTCCTGCGGCGGACTGCCGCTGGCGATCCGGCTGGCCGGCGCCAAGGTGGCCGGGCGGCACGGGTGGCCGCTGCGGGTGCTCGCCGAGCGTCTGGCCGACGAGTCGCGGCGGCTCGGCGTCCTGGGGGTCCGGGCCAGCTTCGCGGCGAGCCTCCGGTCGCTGCCGCCGCCCGCCGCGAGCGTGTTCCGGCTGCTGGGCACGCTGGAGGAGATGCCCGCGACCCCCAGCTGGACGATCGGCGCGCTCCTGGACCGTCCCGGGTCCGACGACGTCCTGGACACCCTGGTCGACGCGAACCTCATCCACCCGGTCGGCGTGGACGAGCTCGGCCAGCCGCGGTACACGATGCACGACCTGCTCCGGCTCTACGCCCGCGAGGTCGCCACCGAGCCCGGCGACACCGGGCACCGCCGGAACGCCGTGCGCCGTGTGGTCGGCGGCTGGCTGTCGCTGACCGACATGGCCAACACCGGGCTGCCCGTGAGCCCCTTCGTCCCCGGTCTCACCGGCGCGCCCCGCTGGCAGGTGGAGCCGACCGTCGCCCGGCGGCTCGCCCAGCGGCCACGGGCCTGGTTCGACGCCGAGCGCCGCTCGCTCGTCGCGGCCGTAGGCCAAGCCGCCGCCGTCGGCCTGGCCGCGTCGGCGTGGGAGCTCGCGGTCTCCCTCGTGCCGTACTTCGACCTGCGAGCGCACTACGACGACTGGCGGCGCACCCACCGGGTCGCCCTGGCCGCCGCCCGCACGGCCGGGCTGCACCGCGGCGAGGCCGCCCTGCTGCGCGGGCTCGGGCAGTTGCACATCTACCGCGACGAGTTCGACGACGCCGTGCGGAACTTCCGGCGCTCCCAGGAACTGTTCGCCGCGGAGGGCGACGAGCACGGCGAGGCCATCGCCACCAGCGGCCTGGCCACGGTGGCGCGGTTCCAAGGGCGTTTCTCCGAGGCGCTGGAGGACTACTATCGCGCCCTCGCCGGATTCCTCGCGGTCGGCGACCAGCACGGCGAGGCGGTGGCCCGCACCGCCATCGGCCGGGTGTGGCGCGCCCTGGACGATCACGGCCAGGCGATGACGTGGCTCACCGCCGCGCTGCACCTCACCCAGGTCATCGGCGACCGGCACCGCGAGGCGCACGTGCTGCACGAGATCGGCCTGCTGCACCGCGACGACGGCGCGACCACGGCGGCCATGACCCGGTTCCGTGCGGCGCTGGGCATCTTCGAGGAGATCGGCGACACGGAGGGGGTGGCGGAGGTCCTGGGGGACATCGGGCGGCTGACGAGTGAGCGGTGAGCAGCGGTAGATAGGGGCAGGGACGCTCATCCCCGCTCAGCCGGTCGGCGGCGCTATATGCGACACCATTGCAGACCATGGCGATTCTGCGAAACGTTCACGAAGTCAGTGTTACCGAAGCAGCCAGACGCGGTGTCGCGGGCATCGTCAGCGATGCGGAGAACGGTGCCATGATCGTCGTCACCCGGCGACACGAGCCTGTCGCCGCAGTGGTCGGATATGCGCGCCTGGCAGAACTCGAACAAGCCGAAGAGGACTTGCGGGACCTCGCACTGGTCATGGCGCGAGCCGCCACCGACACCGGCGAGCGGATCCCTTTCGAAGATGCGATGAAGGCATTCGGGCTTACGAAGGAGTCACTCGAAGCGCACCCTGACGAGGACGATCGATGGTAACCCTTTACCTCACCGTGGAGGCCATGGACGACCTCCGGCGCATCAGCGCGGATGCCGCCCCGCAAAGTAATGACGAAATTGTATTTGCTTCATGAGAATCCGGAGGCAGGACAACCACTGGGGGCGATCTGCCCGGATATCGCATGCTCGTTGTCGGCCGGAACACTTGGCGGGTCACCTACCGCATTGGTGCCGACAAAACAGTCGAAATCTGCGAAATATGGGCCGTAGGTGCCAGAGCGCTCCCCCGGACCGGCCTGCGCCCTGCCGGTGGGATCAGTTGCCGGCCCGCCCGGCGGGGCGCAGCCGCGGGTAGGTGCGCTCCAGGTAGTCGCGCTCGGACTCCGTGATGGGGTCGACGTAGCTCGATGACCACGGAATCGGGCATGGCCCGCTGTGCTGGAGCTCGGGGCACAGCACCAGGTTGAGCCGCTGCCGGATTTCGTGGCCCTGCGCCTCGGGGAGGAACATCCCGACCCGGATCTCGTGGACGGTGCGTTCGCCCGGGTCCTCGCCCGGGTGCTCGGCGTGCCACTGGTCGGGAAGTTCGTCGTAGAACTCCGTCAGCGGCATATCGTCGGGGTCGGTGCCGTCGTCCTCTTCGACCACCTTGATGTCCCACGGCAGGGGGGCGCTCATGCTGCCTTCCTTCCGCAGCAGCGCGGAGAGGGCGGCGACGGTCTTCGCCACCCCGTCAGGGGTGGCGAAGACGCCGATCCGCGCCTCGAACAGATCGGCCTTGGCGGCCGGCCCATCCGTCACTAAGACCACCTCGGTTACTTGACCGACTTCACAGGCCGCGGTCAACGCGCGAAGACGAACGCGAACCATGCGAATGGTGGCCGAGCTGGGCCGCCGACCCCGCGACCTGGAATCTCAACGCACTGTTACCAAAAATCGACGTTCCGCGTCCAGGTATTTTCGTTCGGCCGGCCCACCCTGGCCGTCGCGTCGCGAGCGAGTTCCGTCCCGAGCGCCGGATCACTCGGACACGCGGCCGGGTCTCCCCTCCAACTCCCCCAGGTACGCCTCCGCCGCGTCGATCTCGGCCTCCGAGAAGACCCGGACCCCATGGTCCGCGAGCAGCCGCGCCGTCACCCCGTCGCCCGGCACCTTCGTGCCGCCGAACGTGCCGTCGCCCACCCGGTGCACACCGCAGGACGGGCTGCCCTCCTTGAGGATCGCCACCCGGATCCCGTGCCGACGCGCCGTCGCCAGCGCTCCCCGGGCGCCCGCCAGGAAGAACTCCGTGGCGTCCGCGCCGGTGTCGGTGACGATGTGGGCCGTGCCGGCCAGCACGTCCCGTGCGGTGGCGCCGGGCTCGATCTCGGCCGGTGGGCGCGGAACCAGGAGGCCGCCCGAGACCTCCGGGCAGAAGGAGACGAGTCTGCGCTCGCGGCGCCAGCGTTCGAAGGCCGGGTGCGCGGTGGGCTTGGCTCGCCCGTCGAAGCGCACCGGCTGGCCCATCAGGCAGGCGCTGACCAGGATCCGTTCCACTCTCCCCACCTCCCGGGCCCACGATAGCCGCGCGCCCGCCCGGTGGACCGGACGGGCGCGGAGGCTGTGGAGGACCGCAGGGCGGGTCAGCGCTTCCAGTCGGGGCGGGTGCTGCCACGCGACGCCTTGGTTCCGCCGCCCTTCTTCTCCCGGATCCGCATGGAGAGCTTGACCGGACTGCCCTCGAACCCGAAGTCCTCCCGCAGCCGCCGCTCGATGAACCGGCGGTAGTTGTCCTCCAGGAACCCGGTCGTGAACAGCACGAAGTGCGGAGGCCGGGTGTCGGCCTGGGTGGCGAACAGGATCTTCGGCTGCTTACCGCCGCGCACCGGCGGCGGAGTCGCCGCCACCAGCTCCTTCAGCCAGGTGTTCAGCCGCCCGGTGGGGATCCGGGTGTCCCACGAGGCGAGGCCGGTCTCGATCGCGGGCACCAGCTTCTCGACGTGCCGGCCGGTCCGGGCGGAGATGTTCACGCGCGGCGCCCACCGCACCCGGCCGAGCTGCCGGTCGATCTCCTTCTCCAGGTAGTACCGGCGGTCCTCGTCCAGCAGATCCCACTTGTTGAAGGCCAGCACCAGCGCGCGGCCGGAGTCCACGACCTGCTCGATCACGCGGATGTCCTGCTCGGCCAGCGGCTCGCTCACGTCCAGGAGCACCACCGCGACCTCGGCCCGCTCCAGTGCGGTGCCGGTGCGCATGGTGGCGTAGTAGTCGGCCCCCTGCAGAGCGCGGAACCGGCGGCGGATGCCGGCGGTGTCGATGAACTTCCAGGTCCGGCCGCCCAGTTCGATGAGCTCGTCCACCGCGTCCCGCGTGGTGCCGGCCACCGCGTCCACGACCACCCGGTCCTCACCGGCCAGCCGGTTCAGCAGGCTGGACTTGCCCACGTTGGGCCGCCCGATGAGCGCGATCCGGCGCGGACCGCCCTCCTCCTCCAGCGTCTCCGGCGGCGCCTCCTCGGGCAGCGCGTCCAGCACCGCGTCGAGCAGGTCACCGGACCCGCGCCCGTGCAGCGCGCTGACCGGGTACGGCTCGCCGACACCGAGGTTCCACAGCTCCAGCGCGTCGGAGTCCTGCAGCGCGCCGTCCACCTTGTTGGCGGCCAGCACGACCGGCCGCCGGGTGGCGCGCAGCACGCGGGTCACGGCCTCGTCGGCGTCGGTGATGCCCACGGTCGCGTCGACCACGAACAGGATGACGTCGGCGGTCTGCGCGGCGTACTCGGCCTGACGGGCGACCATCGCGGCCAGCCCGCTCGCGCTGGTCTCCCAGCCGCCGGTGTCCACGAGGGTGAACTCGCGGCCCCGCCACGTGGCGTCGTAGGCCACCCGGTCCCGGGTGACACCGGGAACGTCCTCGACGACCGCCTCGCGGCGGCCGATGATCCGGTTCACCAGTGACGACTTGCCCACGTTGGGCCGCCCCACGACGGCCACCACGGGCTTGACCGTGACGTCGTCGGCGGCGTCGCGCTCTTCGGCGACGCCCGCCAGGACGTCGGTTCTCTCGCTCATTCGGAAATCTCCCGGTCGCAATGCCCCCACGCGCCCAGGATGCGTGCCGTGGGGATTGGTCAGTGTGTGCCCCGCGGGCAACGCGCGTGCGCCGTCGTTACAGCGCGGGGGTACGCGCTCCGGCCTCGTCGGCCAGCTTCACCACGAGCGCGATGACCTCGTCAAGGGACAGGCCGGTGGTGTCGAGCTCCATCGCGTCCGCCGTCTGCGTGAGCGGGGACGCCGCCCGGCTGGAGTCGAGCTGGTCGCGGCGGGCCAGATCGGCCTGGGTCGCCGCGACATCGCTCGACCGCACTTCCCTGCTCCGCCGCTGCGCCCGCATCTCGGCGCTCGCGGTCAGGAAGATCTTCACCGGAGCGTCCGGGGCGACGACGGTGGTGATGTCGCGACCCTCGACGACGATGCCCGCCGACTCCTCCCGCGCCTCGTCGATGATCTGGCGCTGGCGGGTGACGAGCAGCTCCCGCACCGCGGGTACGGCGCTGACGGCGCTCACGTTGGTGGTGACCTCTTGAGTCCTGATCGCCTGGGCCACATCCACGCCGTCCACCTGGACGGTGGGGGCGTCCGGATCGGTGCCCAGGGTGATGACCGGACGCGATGCCGCGTCCGCGACGGCTGCCGCGTCCTCGACATCGACCTGGTGGCGCAACATCCACCACGTCATGGCCCGGTACATCGCTCCGGTGTCGAGGTACCTCAGCTCCCGCGCGCGAGCCACGCCCTTGGCCGTGCTGGACTTGCCCGACCCCGAAGGACCGTCAATCGCGATGACGATGCCTTCGCCGTGACCCCGCTCGTTCACCGTGGCAACCTCTCCCCGGGTTGTTTCCATCTCATCCCAACGATCCAGGCTACAGGGGCGGGAACGGTACTCGGACCCTGTGGGGAAGGCCATTCCCGGCATCTGGCGGGGGATGCGGCGGCGGAAGGGGAATCCCCGCACACGCGGGGCGCACTGTAAGGGGCCTTGGCATCCTTGGACTTAACGAGGTTCATCCCCGCACACGCGGGGCGCACATCTCTCACCTGAGTGGTTCCGCCACCAGGGCGGGTTCATCCCCGCACACGCGGGGCGCACCCTTCCCGACCTGCCACTCTCCACCACCGTTACCGTTCCGCAACCAACCACGAGGGCGGCCTACGGATGCACCGACCACCCCCCGGCCGCCAGTGCCCGCGACAGCTGCTGCAGGCTGTCCGGCCGGACCGACAGCTGCGCCACACCGACGGGCAGCCCCGGTGAGTGGTCGATGCGCACGTCCTCGATGTTGACCCCCGCGTCCTCCGCCGCCGCAAAGAGGCGGGCGAGGGCGCCCGGCTCGTCCGGGATGACCACGGGCAGCACCGCGTACTCCGGCGTCCGGGCGCCGCCGTGCTTGCCGGGGATGCGGTCGCGCCCCTCCCGGCCGCGGGCGAGCAGGTCGCGGAGGGGGCCGGTCATGTCCTCGGGCCGGGTGCCGTCCGTGCGCAGGGCGGCGGCCGTGCCGGCGAGGTCGTGGGCGACGCCGGCCAGCACGTCGGCGACGGGCCGGGCGTTGTGCCGCAGGATCTCCACCCACAGGTCGGGGTCGCCCCCGGCGATGCGGGTGACATCGCGCACCCCTTGACCGGCCAGGGCGAGCGCCCTGGCGTCGCCGCCGAGCAGCCGGGCCGCCACCGCGGCGGCGGCCACGTGCGGGGCGTGGGAGACGAGGGCCACCGCGCGGTCGTGCTCTTCGGCGTCGAGCGTGATCGGGTCGGCGCCGCACAGCCGGGCGAGTTCGGTGACGACGGCGACCGCTCCGGCGTCGGCCTTGCCGGTGGGGCAGAGCGCCCACGAACGGCCGAGGAACAGGTCGGCGCGGGCCGCGCTCGGGCCCTGCTTCTCGCTGCCGCCCATCGGATGCCCGGGCACGAAGGTGGCGAGGTCGCAGCCGAGCCGGGCCGCCTCGGTGACGACGGAGTGCTTGACGCTCGCGGCGTCGGTGTAGACGTGGGCGAGGCCGCGGTTCTGCGCGGAGCGCAGCACCGCCGGGATGGCCTGCGGGGGCGCCGCGATGACGGCGATGTCGGCCGGACGGACGGGGCCTTCGGGGGACAGCGCGGTGCCGGCTCCGAGATCCTCGGCAAGGCGCACGACGGCGGGATCGCGGTCCGCGAGGGCCACCTCCACGCCGTGCTCGCGGAGGGCCAGGGCGATGGAGGTGCCGATCAGCCCGGCCCCCACCACCACCGCTCGCTCGATCACGGCCGCTGCTCCCCCGCTCCGAAGACGGACATGTCCTGTCGTCCCAGCGTAGAGCACGCGGAGGGGGCGCGGCGCCGTCGCGCCGCGCCCCCTCGGGCGGATGCGGCTACTGCGCGATGTCCAGGCGCAGGGCCTGTGCGCCGCGCAGGTACACGTGCTGCAGTTCCGAACGCGGCCGGTCGGTCTCGACGTGCGCCATCAGCCGCACCACACGGGGCAGCCCGTGCGGGACGGCGATCTCGGCGGCGCACATGAGCGGCACGTCGGTGAAGCCGAGCTTGCGGGCGGCGAGCGCCGGGAACTCCGCTCGCAGGTCCGGGGTGGCGGTGAAGAGCACGCTGATCACGTCGTCGGTCGTCAGCCGGTTGCGCTGCATGACCTCCGAAACCAGTTCGGCCGTCGCCTCCATGATGAGGTGCCGATCATCCGCGTCCACCTGGATGGCTCCGCGGACCGCCCGTACCGCCACGTTCGTCCCCTCTGCTGTCGGTGCTCCCGGCCGCCCGGCCGGGCTGATCACATTCCTGCGGCAGTGTAGAGCTCACTGACCTCCCGGGAGGTCAGTGCCCGCATCGTCCCTGCTTTGAGCGTGTTGAGACCGATCGGCCCGATCTGGGTCCGGGCGAGGTCGGACACCGGGTGGCCGACCGCCTCCATGAGGCGGCGGACGATGTGCTTGCGCCCCTCGTGCAGCTGGATCTCGACCAGCGACTTGGGGCCGGCGTCGTCGACCACGCGGAAGGAGTCGACCTCCACGGGACCGTCCTCCAGTTCCACGCCTTCGCGCAACTGCCGGACGACCTCCCGCGGCACCGGGCCGGGCACCATCGCGATGTAGGTCTTCACGATCCGGTAGCGCGGGTGGGTGAGGCGGTTGGCGAGCTCACCGTCGTTGGTGAGCAGGATCAGCCCCTCGGTCTCGGTGTCGAGCCGGCCGACGTGGAACAGGCGCTCCTCGGTCTGCCCGCAGTAGTCGGCGAGCGTGGGGCGGCCCTCGGGGTCCGACATCGTGCTGACCACGCCGCGCGGCTTGTTCAGCGCGAAGTACAGCAGGTCGGGGGCCGTGACGACCCGCATGTCGTCGACACGGATCTCCGACTTCTCCGGGTCGACCCGGGCGCCGAATCGGCGCACCACCTGGCCGTCGACGGTGACGCGGCCGAGGGCGATGAGCTCCTCGCTGGCGCGGCGGCTGGCGACGCCGGCCTGGGCGAGCGCCTTCTGCAGCCGGATGCCGCCGGGCACGTCGGCGTAGGTGTCGCGCGGCTCCTCGGAACGGTCGTCGTCGTTGGGGTCGTACTCTTCGCGCAGCGCGCGCAGCCGGGCGTGCGCGGCACGGGACAGGTCCCGCTCGGCACGGCGGTCGCCGCCGCGGGACTCGCCCGAGGCGGGTCCGCGCTCGGCCGGCCGGTCGCCGCCGCGCCGGTCCGGGCCGGAGCGTCCGGAGCCGCGCCCGCCGGGAGCGCGGTCGCGGCCGGGACGGCCGTCGCGGCCTCGATCGCCGTCGCGCGGGCCACGCTCGCGTCCACCGCGCTCGTCGCGGCGGCGGTATCCGCCGTCACGGGGTCCTTGATCACGCCCGCCGCGCTCGTCACGCTCGCGGTACCCGCCCGCGCGGGGCCCACGATCACGCCCGCCGCGCTCATCACGGTCCCGGTAGCCGCGTCCGTCGCGGTCCCGGTACCCGCCGTCACGAGGCCCGCGGTCACGCCCGCCACGCTCGTCACGGAAGCCGCGGTCATCGCGGTCACGGGGACGGCGCTCGTCGCGGCGGTCGCGGAAGCCTCCGTCCCGGTCGCGGCCCCGGTACCCGCCGCGATCGTCACGGTTCTGGTAGCCCCGGCCGTCGCGGTCCCGGTACCCGCCGTCACGAGGCCCGCGGTCACGCCCGCCACGCTCGTCACGGAAGCCGCGATCGTCACGGTCGCGGTGGCCGCGCTCGTCGCGGCCACGGTACCCGGAGCCCCGCTGGTCCCGGTCGCCCGGGCGTCCGCCGGAGCGGGTGTCGCGGTCGAAGCGGTCCCGTCCATAGGGGCGGCGGTCGTCGCGTGCGCCGCGCCGGTCATCGTCGCGGCCACGGCCACCGTCGCGGCCGTAGGAGCCCCGCCCGCCGCGGTCGTCGCGGTCCCGGTCGTCCCGATAGCGCCCGCCGTGGCGGCCGCGGTCGTCGCGCTGTTCCCCGAAACGTCCGCCGCCACGGCGGTCGCCGCCGTCGCGGTACTGCGGACGCTGCTGGCCGCGCCCACGGTTGGGTTCGCCGCGCTCACCGCGCGGGGTGGAGGTCCGACCGCGCTCACCGCGCTGGTCGTAGGAGCCCCGCTCGGCGCGGGGCCTGTCATTCTTACGTGGTGTGTTCACCGGTGTCGTCGAGACCTTCGATGTCGTCGGGCAGGAATGGTGCGAGATCGGGGAGTTCGTCGAGGCTGCGCAGGCCGAGCCGTTCCAGGAAGTAGCTGGTGGTGCGGTAGAGCAGTGCCCCCGACTCCGGGTCGTGGCCGGCCTCTTCGATCAGGCCCCTCAGTACGAGGGTACGCATAACGCCGTCACAGTTCACACCGCGGACCGCGGAGACCCGCCCGCGGGACACCGGCTGGCGGTAGGCGACCACCGCCACCGTCTCCAGCGCCGCCTGGGTGAGGCGCACCTCCTGTCCGTCCCGCAGGAAGTGCTCCACCACGTCGGCGCACTCCGGACGGGTGTAGAAACGCCACCCTTCGGCGACCTGGCGCAGATCGAACCCCCGTCCCTGCTCGGTGTACTCGCGGGACAGCTCGGCGAGCGTCGCGGCGACGGTCTCGACCGGCAGGCCGAACGCCCGCGCGATGTCGTACTCCGCCACCGGCTGGTCGACCACCATGAGCACGGCCTCCAGGTCGCGGCGCAACCGAGCGCGCTGTTCCTGCGGGCCGCCGGTATCCGCGGTCGCGCCGGTCGGCTCCTCCGTCGTGGTGGTCTCCCGCACGCTCACTCCGTCTCCCCGTTCCGCTCGGCCGGTTTCTGCTGCCCGTACTCATCGGCGACCGCGATGTCGCCCTGCTCGCTCCCGGTCCACGTGACGTGCAGCTCACCGAGCGGCTCCGGCTGCTCGAAGCCGACGTTGGCCGCGCGGTACAGCTCCAGCAGCGCGAGGAAGCGGGCCACGACCTCGAAGGTACCGGTGCAGTCGGCGGTCAGCTCGGCGAAGGTGAGCGTTCCGTGCTCGCGCAACGCCTGGACCACCAGGACACCCTGTTCGCGCACCGACGTCTTGGTCTGGTGGATGTGGGTCACCGGGACGCTCGGCGGCTCCTTGGGCGTGAGGGCGCGCGCCGCCAGGGCCGCGAACTCCTGCGGCCCGAGCTTGATGAACACGTCCGGCCGGGACTCGGCGAACCGCGGCTCCAGGGGCACGGCACGCGGGAACCGGCGCCCCTGGGCGGCGAGCCGGGCGGCGAAGACCGCGGCGGCCTCCTTGTAGGCGCGGTACTGCAGCAGCCGCGCGAACAGCAGGTCGCGGGCCTCCAGCAGGGCGAGGTCGGCTTCGTCCTCGATCTCGCCGCGCGGCAGCAGCCGCGCGGCCTTCAGGTCGAGCAGCGTGGCCGCGACCACCAGGAAGTGGCTGGCCTGGTCGAGGTCCCAGGAGTCGCCGTGCGCCTTGATGTAGGCGATGAACTCGTCGGTGACCTTGGAGAGCGAGACCTCGGTGATGTCCAGCTTGTGCTTGGAGATCAGCCCGAGCAGCAGGTCGAAGGGGCCCTCGAAGTTGTCGAGGTGCACCTGGAAGCCGCCTGCGGCGGACGCGTCCTCCGTCATGCGGAGCGGGTCGGGGTAGTCACGGTCATTCTTCTAGGGTGGCATCGCCTACGTGGCTGGGAACGAAGGAACCGCTGCGTGGCCGGGAACGGGGAACCGCTGCGTGGCCGGGAACGGGGAACCGCTGCGTGGCCGGGAACGAAAGAACCGCTGCGTGGCCGGGAACGCGGAATCGCTCACTTGGCGGTAGCGGGCGTTGCGCCCGCACGGGGAGAACGGTCGATGCGCCCCACGTGGCCCGGGACGGACCTGCGGGCGGCTGCCGTCCGGCCGCGGGCTCCGCGGTGGGAGGGCACAGCGGCCCTCCCACCGCGAGTGTGCGATCGCCCGGGCGCCCGGCGGCCGACGCGTAAGAGCCGCGCCCAGAGGCGCCGTCGGCTCCGGACGCTCGGCGCCTCGCCGCCGGTACCCCCGGTCGCGCTCAGTCGTCGCCGAGCCGCTGCACCAGCATGCTCGTCTCGCCGTGCTCCTCGAAGTCGGCGAGCAGCACGGCCACCGCCTCCCGCACGATCCGGCCCCGGTCCACGGTGAGGCCGTGTTCGGCGCGCAGGGTCAGCCGGGTCTGCTCCAACGCGAGCAGCTCGGCGGCGGAGATGTACACGGTGATCTTCTCCTCGTGCCGCTGCCGGCCACTGGGCTGTGGCGCCCGCTGCGTGCGGGCCCGCGGTTTGCGGGGCCGGGGTGCGGACACGGTCCGCTCGGTGCCCAGCCGCTCGCCGGGTCCGTCCTCCTCACGGGCCGCCGGTTCGGGCGGCTTCTGGGACGGATCCGCCTGCGGAGCGCTGTGCGGCGCCGACGTGGACCGGAAGAACAGGTCCGCCGCGCCGGGCAGCGTCACGCGCCGTGGTCGCTGAGCGGCCACCTGGCCAGCACCTCCTTGGCCAGTTCGCGGTAGGCGTTGGCGCCCGCCGATGAGGAGTCGAACCGGGTGATGGGCTCCCCCGCGACCGTGGCGTCGGGGAAGCGGATGGTCCGGTTGATGACCGTGCTGTAGACCTTGTCGCCGAACCCGTCGATGATGGTGGCCAGCACCTCGCGGGCGTGCAGGGTGCGCGGGTCGTACATGGTGCCCAGGAAGCCGTCGATGACCAGCCGGTCGTTCAGCCGCTCCTGCACCTTCTGGATGGTGTCCATGAGCAGGGCGACCCCGCGCAGGGCGAAGAACTCGCACTCCAGCGGCACGATGACGCCGTGCGCCGCCGTGAGCGCGTTCACCGTGAGCAGGCCCAGCGACGGCTGGCAGTCGATGAGGATGACGTCGTAGTCGTTGATGACCGGCCGCAGCGCGCGGGCCAGCATCTGCTCGCGCGCGACCTCGCCGACCAGCTGGACCTCGGCGGCGGACAGGTCGATGTTGCTCGGGATGAGGTCGAGTCCGTCGACGTCGGTCTTGAGCAGCACGTCCTCGATCATGACGTCGCGCTGCATGAGCAGGTTGTAGACGGTGAGGTCGAGTTCGCGCGGATCCAGCCGCCCGAGCCCCACCGAGAGCGCTCCTTGCGGGTCGAAGTCGACGAGCAGCACCCGGCGGCCGTACTCCGCGATGGCGGCCCCCAGGTTGATGGTCGTCGTGGTCTTGCCCACCCCGCCCTTCTGGTTGCATAGTGCGACGACCCGGGCCGGACCGTGATCGCTCAGCGGTGCCGGTTCCGGGAATTCCGGTTTCGGTCTGTTGATGGTCAGTGCCGCCCCCGTGCGTGTTTCCCCCCACGGGCTGTCCGCCGTTCCGGTCACCGCGTCCTCCTCGGCGGAGGCGGGATCAGCCGCCTCCGGCTCGTCGTGCCCAGACCAGCTCACAGCCCCTTGACCTCCCTACGGTCCCGTCATTACCGGCCGATTTTCGCCAACCGGTTGACCGACCGTCGGAAAAACTCAATATGTCGACAGCGCGAAACCGTCGTGCCGCGACTCTAGAACGTCGGCTGTGCCCGAATCAACGCGACACTCTCGCACTGGTGGACCCCCGCCGACGAGTGTTTCGCCAGCACAAGCGGCCGGGACGCCCGAACCCGGCTAAGAGTGCGCCACCGCACGCGGGTGACTGGCGGCGTACACCTCCCGGAGCCGGTCGACGGTGACGAGGGTGTAGACCTGCGTCGTGGTCACCGACGCGTGGCCGAGAAGCTCCTGGACGACCCGCACGTCGGCGCCGCCGTCGAGCAGATGGGTCGCGAAGGAGTGCCGCAGCGTGTGCGGGGACACGTCGGTGAGCCCCACCCGTTCCGCGGCGGCCCGCAGCACCGCCCACGCGCCCTGGCGGGTGAGCCGGCCGCCGCGCGCGTTCAGGAACAGCGCGGGCGTGCCGCGGCCGTGGGCGGCGAGCGCGGGGCGGGCGCGCACCAGGTAGGCGTCCAGCGCGCGGCGCGCGAACCGGCCGATGGGGACCAGCCGCTCCTTGCCGCCCTTGCCGCGGAACCGCACGACGGCCACGCCGCCGCGGGCGTCCGGTCCGGCGGGCGTGTCCGCCGGCTCCTCCGCGCCGGATCCGACCGTGAGGCGTTCGGCGTCGTCGACGTCCAGGCCCACCGCCTCGGAGATGCGGGCGCCGGTCCCGTACAGCAGTTCCAGGAGCGCGCGGTCGCGCAGCGCCCGGGGGTCGTCGCCGGTGTCGACGGCCGCCAGCAACGTCTCGACCTGCCGCAGCGAGATGGCCTTGGGCAGCCGCTTGGGCGGTGCGGGCGGGCGGACCTGCTGGGCGGGGTCGACCGCGGTGAGCTTCTCCCGCAGCGCGAACCGGTGCAGGCCGCGTACCGCCACCACGGCACGCCCGGCGGAGTTCACGCCGAGCGGTGGATGGTCGGCGTCGCCCTCGCGCAGCCCGCGCAGGAACTCCGTGACGTCGGTCTCGCGCACCTGCGCCAGCTCGTCCCGGCCGCGCGCCGCCAGGAAGTGCAGGTAGCGGCGCAGATCCCGCCGGTAGGAGGTGAGGGTGTTGGCGGCCAGGCCGCGCTCCA
This sequence comes from Marinactinospora rubrisoli, assembly GCF_042664915.1. NCBI lineage: Bacteria > Bacillati > Actinomycetota > Actinomycetes > Streptosporangiales > Nocardiopsidaceae > Marinactinospora > Marinactinospora rubrisoli. The sequence continues at coordinate 71,762 of NZ_JBHTBH010000005.1, read as the reverse complement.
CGGTGAGGTGGTCGAGGTAGCCGCGCACCGCGGACTCCAGGGCGGGCGAAGGCTCCGCTCCGTGCGGGTCGTGCTGCTCGGCCGTCGTCGCGATCACCTTCCCCGGGCATCCGGGGGAGATGATGCCACAGACCGGGGCGATTCGGGGCGCGGGGCCGGTACGCCGGACGCCCGGCCCGCGCGTCGCCGCCAGGCGGCTACCCCAGGGCGGGCCGCAGGGTGGCCAGCCCGTCCCGGACCGCCGCCTGCGCCGCCAGGACCCCGATGAGGGTGGAGGCGTTGTGCAGCCGCCCGTTCAGCGCCGCCTGCACGGCCTCCTCCAGCGGCACCCACTCCACCGGCATGTCGGCCTCCTCGTGCACCCGCTCGAAGTCGATCTCCGCCGCGGGCACCTCGGTGAGGTTGCGGGCGAGGTAGACGATCACCCGCTCGGTGGAGAACCCGGGCGAGGGGAACGCCTCGGCGAGTTCGTGCCAGGTGGCGGCCCGGAATCCGGCCTCCTCCAGCAGCTCGCGCTGGGCGGTGCGCACCGGCGGCTCCCCGTCGACGTCGCGCATGCCGGCCGGCAGCTCCCACAGCTGGTGGCCGACGGCGTGCCGGTACTGCCGTAGCAGCAGCACCCGCCCGGCCTCGTCCAGCGCCACCACGGCGACGGCGCCCGGATGCACGAACATGTCGCGCTGCACCACCTCGGGCCGCCCTCCGGCCCCCGGCATGCGCACCCAGTCGGTGCGCATGGCGACCTTGGGGCTGCGGAACCGCTCGACGGTGTCCTCGACCGCCCAGGATTCGGGGTGGTCGGTGATCTTGCGGTCGTCGGCGCCGCTCACGCGCGCACCTCGGCCGGGCCGGCGACGCGGTCGCGTGCGGCGGTGATGAGGCCGCGGAACAGCGGGTGGGCGCGGGTGGGCCGCGACCGCAGCTCCGGGTGCGCCTGGGTGGCGACGAAGAAGGGGTGCTCCTCGCGGGGCAGCTCGGCGTACTCGACGAGGTGGCCGTCGGGCGACAGGCCCGAGAAGACCAGGCCGGCCTCCTCCAGCTGGGCGCGGTAGGCGTTGTTGACCTCGTAGCGGTGCCGGTGCCGCTCGGAGACCTCGGCCTCGCCGTACAGCTCGCGGACCCGCGACCCCTCGGCCAGCGCCGCCGGGTACAGGCCCAGCCGCATCGTGCCGCCCATGTCGCGTTCGCCGGCGATGACGTCGGTCTGGTCGGCCATGGTGGCGATGACCGGGTGCTTGGCCTTGTCGTCGAACTCGGTGCTGTTCGCGCCGTCGAGGCCGAGCACGTCACGCGCGTACTCGATCACCATGCACTGCAGCCCGAGGCAGATGCCGAGGAGCGGGATCCTGTTCTCGCGGGCGTGCCGGATCGCGCCGAGCTTGCCCTCGATGCCGCGCACCCCGAATCCGCCGGGGATGAGCACGCCGTCCACGCCGTCCAGCTCCCGGGCGGCGCCGGCGGGGGTGGCGCAGTCGTCGCTGGCCACCCAGCGGATGTTGACCCGGGTGTCACAGGCGAACCCGCCGGCGCGCAGCGCCTCGGTCACCGACAGGTAGGCGTCGGGCAGGTCGATGTACTTGCCGACCAGCGCGATGGTGACCTCGTGGCCGGGCTGGTGGACGCGGCGCAGCAGGTTGTCCCACTCGGTCCAGTCGACGTCGCGGAAGGCCAGGCCGAGGCGGCGCACCACGTAGGCGTCCAGGCCCTCGCGGTGCAGCACCTTGGGGATGTCGTAGATGGACGGGGCGTCGGGCGTGGAGACCACGCCGCCCTCGTCCACATCGCACATCAGGCTGATCTTGCTCTTCAGGCTCTGCGGGATGGGGCGGTCGGCGCGGCAGACGATGGCGTCGGGCTGGATGCCGATGTTGCGCAGCGCCGCCACGGAGTGCTGGGTGGGCTTGGTCTTCAGCTCGCCCGAGGGGCCGAGGTAGGGCAGCAGCGAGACGTGCAGGAAGAAGCAGTTCTCCCGGCCGATCTCGTGCCGGATCTGCCGCACCGCCTCCAGGAACGGCTGCGACTCGATGTCGCCGACCGTGCCGCCGATCTCGGTGATGACGAGGTCGACGTCGGCGTCGGCCATGGCGTAGATGCGCGACTTGATCTCGTTGGTGATGTGCGGGATCACCTGCACGGTGTCGCCCAGGTAGGCGCCCTGCCGCTCCTTGGCGATGACGCTGGAGTAGATCTGGCCGGTGGTGACGTTGGCCGAGGCCGACAGCTCGGTGTCGAGGAATCGCTCGTAGTGGCCGATGTCGAGATCCGTCTCGGCGCCGTCGTCGGTCACGAACACTTCGCCGTGCTGGAACGGGTTCATCGTGCCGGGGTCGACGTTGAGGTAGGGGTCGAGCTTCTGCATCGTGACCCGCAGGCCGCGGGACTTCAGCAGCCGTCCGAGGCTGGAGGCGGTCAGTCCCTTTCCGAGGCTGGAGGCGACGCCGCCGGTGACGAAGAGGTGTTTGGTACTCGCGGCGGATGCCAAAGTGATGCTCCCGTGGTCGATTGGCTACGGACCGCCCGAACGCGACGGGCGGCCGTGCGGAGCCCGGTGGCCGGCGACGGTTCGCGCCGAATGCCTACCTCGGACGCCACGGGCCACCAGGATAACAGTGTCCCCCACCTGCACAGGTATCCGACCTCGGCTCAGCCCATATCACGGCCGCACCGCGCCCGGGGTGGCCGTGGTGGTCCGGCGGGCGAACGTACCGGGAACACCCGGCGGCCGGGCCCGCGCTCCACTGGCGGTTCTGCCCCGTCATCCGACGGCCATGCGCACACCGCGCCTCACCAGGGCGAAGCGGGCGCCGCCGCTACCGCGGGAAGCCGCCCGCCTTGCCGAGCATCGCCGGCGGTTCCTTGTCCAGGCGCGAGCCCAGCCAGATCCCGGCCATGGCGACGTCGCGCTCGTTCACGCCGGTGTGCACGCCGCTGCGGTGCAGCAGGTACAGCAGGTCCTCGGTGGCGATGTTGCCGGTGGCGGCGGGGGCGAACGGGCAGCCGCCGAACCCGCCGATGCTGGAGTCCAGCACCGTCACGCCGCTCTCGTGGGCGGCGAGCGCGTTGGCGTAGCCGGTGTTGCGGGTGTTGTGGAAGTGGCAGCGCAGCCGCGCGGTCCCCGCCACCGCGCGCACCCGTGCCACGAGGTCCGTCACCTGACGCGGCACCCCCACGCCGATGGTGTCGGCCAGGGCGATCTCGACCGCGCCCATGTCGGCGGCGCGCCGGGCGATGTCGACCACCCGCTCCGGCGGGGTCTCTCCCTCGAACGGGCAGCCGAAGGCGGTGGAGACGGTGACGCTGAGCGGCGTGCCCGCCTCGTGCGCGGCCTTGGCGATGCCGGCGCAGTCGGCCAGCATCTCCTCGACGGTGCGGCCCTGGTTGCGGCGGGAGAACTCGTCGGTGGCCGGCACCGCGACGTTGACCTCGTCGACCTCGGCGGCCAGCGCCCGGTCCAGGCCGCGCCGGTTGAGGACCAGTCCGATGTAGGACACCCCGGGCTCGCGGCGGACACCGGCCATGACCTCCTCGGCGCCGGCCATCTGCGGGACGCGCCGCGGGTCGACGAAGCTCACCGCCTCGATCCGGCGCAACCCGGCCGCGACGGCGCGGTCGATCAGTTCGATCTTCTCCGCGACGGACAGCACCGCGTCCTCGTTCTGCAGGCCGTCCCGCGGTCCGACCTCCACGATCTGCACGCGTCCGGTCTCGGTCGTGGCCTCCGCCGCCATGTCGTGTGGCTCCTTCTCGCCGTCCGCTCGTCACCGGGCCGCGCGGTCCGGGCGCCACCGCGGTGGCGCCCGGTCCGGCGCCGCCGCCGGCCGTCAGGTTCAGCCTAACCGGCCGGCGGCGGCGCGGTCAGCACGTCTCCGCGGACGGGCGTCAGCGCTGCGGGACGAGCACCTCGGCGTGCCCGCCGCCGCGCCGCTCGCTCTCGGCGACCGCCTGGATCCGGCCGCGGCCGAGGAACTCCAGGGCGGCCACGGCGCCGATCTCGTTCACCTCGGTGAAGGTGTGCCCGAGTTCACTGAGCTCCTTCTGCTCCGGGGTGCCCATGAAGGCCGGCTCCACCTGGGTGGCCTCGGCGTTGCGCTGGCTCAGCCGCGGCGCCTCCACCGCCTCGGGCAGCGTCATGCCGCGGTCGATCCGGTCGACCAGGACGTGCAGCACCGTGGTGATGATGGTCGCACCGCCCGGACTGCCGACGGCCAGCCAGGGCCGGCCGTCCCGCAGCACGATCGTGGGCGACATGCTGGAGCGCGGCCGCTTGTCCGGGGCGGGCAGGTTGGCGGCGCCGGCGCCGGTCTCGGACACCTGGAAGTCGAAGTCGGTCAGCTCGTTGTTGAGGAGGAAGCCGCGGCCGGGCACCACGATGCCGCTGCCACCGGTCTGTTCGATGGAGAAGGTGTAGGAGACGACGTTGCCCCACCGGTCCGCGGTCACGAGGTGGGTGGTGGAGGGGCCTTCGGCGCCCTCCACGGCCGGGGTGCCCTGCTCGGCGCAGTCGCCGCCGGCACCGGTCACGTCGCCGGGCGCCGCCGGGGCGGGCAGCACCGCGTCGGGGGAGATCCGGCAGGCGCGCTGCGCCGCGAACTCCGGGGAGAGCAGGGTGTCCAGCGGGACGTCGGAGTACGCCGGGTCGCCGATGTAGGCGTTGCGGTCGGCGTAGGCGAGCTTGCTGGCCTCCAGTGTGAGGTGCTGAAGTTCGGCGGGGCCCAGGTCCTCGGGCTGGTAGCGGTCGAGGATGTTGAGCGCCTCGCCCACGGTCGAGCCGCCCGAGGAGGACGGCGCCATGCCGTAGACGTCGAGGCCGCGGTACTCCACGTGCGTCGGCGCGCGCTCGACGAGCTCGTAACCGGCGACGTCCTCGGCGGTGAGCAGGCCGGGCCGCACCGTGCGGTCGGCGTCCTCGGCCACCGGCGGTGCGGCGGCGGTGGCCGCGATCTCGGTGCCGATGTCCCCGGCGAGCACGCCGGTGCCGTGCCGGGCGAACTCGCGGTAGGTGTCGGCGAGGTCAGGGTTGCGCAGCACGCTGCCCACCTCGGGGGGCGCGCCGTTCGGCAGGAACAGCTCCGCCGTGGCGGGGAAGTCGGCGAACCTCTCGGCGTTGTCGGCGGTCTGCCGGCGGAAGGTCTCGTCGACGACGAAGCCGCGGTCCGCCAGGGAGATGGCCGGCCGCAGGGCGCGGCCCAGCGAGACCGTGCCCCACTCCCGCAGGGCGTGCTCCCAGGTGGCCGGGGCGCCGGGGGCGCCGACCGACAGCCCGGAGGTGACCGCCTCGGGGAACGGGATGGGCTCGCCGTCCTCCAGGAAGGAGTCCTCGCGCATAGCGGCGGGGGCGGTTTCCCGGCCGTCCAGCGTGTACACCTCGCGGTCGGCGGCGCTGTAGTAGACGAAGTACCCGCCGCCGCCGAAGCCGCCCGAGTAGGGTTCGGTGACGCCGAGCGCGGCGGCGGCCGCGACGGCGGCGTCCACGGCGTTGCCGCCGGAGCGCAGGATGCGCATGCCGGCCTCGGTGGCGTCGGGGTCCACGGTGACCACGGCTCCGCCGCGCCCCACCGCCACCGGGTCCCGGTCCGGGGGCCGGGGGTGCTCCTCGGCCGCCGCTGGGACCGCCGCCGTGCCCAGCAGCACGAGCAGTCCGGTCATGGCCCCGGCACGGTGTAACGCACGCTTCACTCGTCGACCTCCGCCTCGTCGCGCCCGGATCGCCCGATACGCTCCGGAAAGTGACATGCGCCGAAGGTTAACGTGTGGTGAGTTATCCGCACCAGTGGGGATTCGCCACGATGCGGTGGTTCCGAGGGCGACCCGGACGGCGACGGCCCTGGACGTTCCGGCGGCGCGCCCCGCGTTCGGCCGGCGGCCGGTCGCGGCCGAGGCCGGGTGCGGTCACGCGGCGGGGCGCCCGCCCGTCCGGCTCAGCGCAGGGCGAGCGCCGGCCGGATCTCCCAGGTGGTCCACAGCGGCCGGTAACCGACGCGGTGCCAGAACGGGCCGGACAGCGGGTTCATCACCGAGTAGTTGAGCAGCGTGACCGCGATGCCGTGGCTGTCCATGGCCTGGTGCGCCTGGCTGACCAGCGCGGTGCCGATGCCACGGCCGCGCTCCTCCTCGGCCACCACGGCGTACCCGATGTAGGCGGCCGGGGCGGCCTTGACCAGCGGCGCCGCCCAGCGGGCGCGCTCGGGCGGCGACACCCACAGCAGCCCCACGGGACGGCCACGGCGCTCGGCAAGCCACACCCACGAGGGCCGCCGGGTCAGCGCCCGGGACACCACCCGCCGCGTCTGCTCGGGGGTCTCGGGCTGGACGAACACGCCGCCGAAGAACTCCTCGTAACGGTGCTCCTCCATGATGAGCCCGACGACGACGGCGAGGTCGTGGATGTCGGCGAGCCGCATGGTGACGTCGCGGGGCGGCAGCGACGGCGGCACGCCCCGGCGCTGGCGGCGGGCGGCGAGCACGGTGATGGGCTGCATGCCGTGCCGCTGCAGTGGCCGCACTCCGCACACGTCGCGGGACGGCCAGGTGAGCTGGGCCGCCGACTCGCTGCCCGTGCCCGAGGGCAGCTTCTCCAGCTGGTCCCGCCAGCTCGTCAGCAGCGAGTCGAGGGCGCCCTCCGGATCGGGGCCGCCCACGAGCGGGGTGAGCCAGTGCTGGTCCGGGACGCCCCACGTCCGCCCGACCTCACCGGGCTGGTACCAGGAGTAGCGCATGGTGCCGGCGGCGACCGGCCGCCCGGCCTCGTCGCTCACCGTGAGCAGCGGGTGGGTGCTCAGCCGCGGGTGGGACGGCTCCGGCAGCAGTGGGTCGATCGAGGCCCAGCGCCTGGCCGCCGATCCGACGAGCAGGTCGTACTCCGCACTGCGTCCGGGCGGACCGTCATGCCGCATCCGGGCGACATAACCGCTCATGTTCCCTCCCTGGCCCCATCGACGTCGGCCGGCGCGTCCATCGCGCCCTACCGGCGTCGCCGTCGCCCCCGACGACGATCACGTGCTGTCGCGCCCCGACTACCCGGTCGACGGTACCGGCTCGCCCGGCGACATGCCGATGCAACCGTCAAACTTTCGGAGATTGTTGTGAAAAATTGTCGCTGTGCAATTTCATGCACGCAAGCGGGCATCCGCTCCCACGTTATCGAACCGGCGTCTCATGATCATCTCCGTTCGATGACGCTCCGGTCCGCCCGCGCCGGCGGCGGAACAGGTCCCCGGAACCGCACCGAGGCCCCGGCGGCCACGTCCCGCGGCGGCCTCAGGAGACCCCGGCCGCGTCCATCCCGCGCAGCTCCCGCTTGAGCTCCTTCACCTCGTCGCGCAGCCGCGCGGCGAGCTCGAACTGCAGGTCCGCCGCCGCCTGGTGCATCTGCGCGGTGAGCTGGTCGATCAGGTCGGCCAGTTCCGCCCGCGGCATGCCCTCGATGTCCTTGGAACGCTCGCCCGAAACCTGCGAGGACAGTCCCGGTACCGGCGCCTTGCCCCGGCTGACCTGGCGGGACGCGCCGCCGATCAGCGTCTCGGTGTCGGCGTCCTCGCGCGCCAGCGAGTCGAGGATGTCGGCGATCCGCTTGCGCAGCGGCTGCGGGTCGATGCCGTGCTCGGCGTTGTAGGCCAGTTGCTTGTCCCGGCGCCGGTTCGTCTCGTCGATCGCCCTCCGCATCGACTCGGTGACCTCATCGGCGTACATGTGCACCTGCCCGGCCACGTTCCGCGCCGCCCGGCCGATCGTCTGGATCAGCGAGGTCTCCGAGCGCAGGAAACCCTCCTTGTCGGCGTCCAGGATCGCCACCAGCGACACCTCGGGCAGGTCCAGGCCCTCCCGCAGCAGGTTGATGCCGACCAGCACGTCGAACTCGCCCGCCCGCAGCTCGCGGAGCAGCTCCACCCGGCGCAACGTGTCGACCTCGCTGTGCAGGTAGCGGACCCGGATGCCCAGCTCGGCCAGGTAGTCGGTGAGGTCCTCGGCCATCTTCTTGGTGAGCGTGGTCACCAGTACGCGCTCGTCGCGTTCGGCACGCACCCGGATCTCGTGTACCAGGTCGTCGATCTGGCCCTGCGTGGGCTTGACCAGCACCTCCGGATCGACCAGGCCGGTGGGGCGGATCACCTGCTCCACGACGTCGCCGCCGCTCCGCCGCAGCTCGTACGGCCCCGGAGTGGCCGACAGGTACACGGTCTGCCCGATCCGCTCCACGAACTCCTCCCACTTCAGCGGCCGGTTGTCCAGCGCCGAGGGCAGCCGGAAACCGTGGTCGACCAGCGTCCGCTTACGCGAGGCATCCCCCTCGTACATGCCGCCGATCTGCGGGACGGTCACGTGCGACTCGTCGACGACCAGCAGGAAGTCCTCCGGGAAGTAGTCCAGCAGTGTGTTAGGGGCGCTGCCCGGCGCCCGGCCGTCGAAGTGCCGCGAGTAGTTCTCGATGCCGGAGCAGGTGCCCACCTGGCGCAGCATCTCCAGGTCGTAGGTGGTGCGCATCCGCAACCGCTGCGCCTCCAGCAGGCTGCCGCGGTTCTCCAGCTCGGTGAGGCGCTCCCCCAGCTCGGTCTCGATGTCGCGGACCGCCCGCTCCATGCGCTCCGGGCCGGCGACGTAGTGCGACGCCGGAAAGATGTACAGCTCCTCGTCCTCGCCGAGCACCTCGCCGGTGAGCGGGTGCAGCGTGCACAGCCGCTCGATCTCGTCGCCGAACATCTCGATCCGCACGGCCAGTTCCTCATAGACCGGGATGATCTCGATGGTGTCGCCGCGCACCCGGAAGGTGCCGCGGGTGAACGCCAGGTCGTTGCGGGTGTACTGCATCTCGACGAGCCGGCGCAGCAGGTCGTCGCGGTCCACCTCCATGCCCACCTTGACGGTGGCCATGCGGTCGACGTACTCCTGCGGCGTGCCCAGGCCGTAGATGCAGGACACCGAGGCGACCACGATGGTGTCGCGCCGGGTCAGCAGCGAGTTCGTCGCCGAGTGCCGCAGCCGCTCCACCTCGTCGTTGATCGAGGAGTCCTTCTCGATGTAGGTGTCGGTCTGCGGAACGTAGGCCTCGGGCTGGTAGTAGTCGTAGTAGGAGACGAAGTACTCGACCGCGTTGTTCGGCAGCATCTCGCGCAGCTCGTTGGCGAACTGCGCCGCCAGCGTCTTGTTCGGCTGCATGACCAGGGTGGGACGCTGCACCTGCTCCACCAGCCAGGCCACGGTCGCGGTCTTGCCGGTGCCGGTGGCGCCCAGGAGCACGTTGTCCTTCGCACCGGCGTTGATCCGCCGCGTCAGCTCCGCGATGGCCGCCGGCTGGTCACCGGCCGGGGTCATGTCCGAGACCACCTCGAACGGCGCCACTCTTCGCTGGATGTCGGTCACCGGACGCACGTCGTCTCATCTCCCCGGATACAGCCTCGCCCCTGATCTCCTTCCACCGTATCGCCGGGCACCGACACCGGAGGACGGCCACCGGACCGGGGCCGGTCCGGCGGTCAGCGGGCCGAGGAGTGCGCAGCGCGCTCCGCCAGCCGCGCCCACACCTCGGCGACCCGGGCGTCGAGGTCGGCCAGGGAGCCGGAGTTGTCGACGACCACGTCGGCGCGCGCCAGCCGCTCCCGCCGGGACGCCTGCGCCCGGATCCGCGCCCGCGCCTGCTCCTCGGTCATCCCGCGATCGGTCACCACGCGGGCGATCCGGACGTCGTCGGGGGCGTCCACGACCACCACGACGTCGTAGTCACCGGCGAGGCCGTTCTCCACCAGCAGCGGCACGTCGTACACGACGACCGCGTCCCGGGGCGCCGCCGCCATCAGCTCGGCGCTGCGCTCGGCCACCCGCGGATGCACGATGGCGTTCAGCCGGGCGAGCCGCTCGGCGTCGGCGAACACGATCTCCCCGAGCCGCCCCCGGTCCAGCCGCCCGTCCGGGGTCAGGACACCCTCCCCGAACTCCGCGACCACCTCCGCCAGCCCACTGGTCCCCGGCTCGACCACCTCCCGCGCCAGCCGGTCGGCGTCGATGACGACGGCCCCACGATCGGCCAGCCGCCGTGCCACCTCGCTCTTGCCCGAGCCGATTCCGCCGGTGAGTCCCACACGTAGCATGCCGCTGATCCTACGAAACGCCGGAGATGGCGCGGGGTGGGGGCGGCTAACCTCACGGCCTGCCACCTTCGCTTGCAGCGCTCGTGGGGATCATCGAGGGTGCGCCCGGCCTCTCCATGAGCTATCAGGAGATCCCGCGCCGGCGACGCGACCGGTGAGCAGCGGCGACGATCAGCACGCCGCCTTGCGCAAGTGGACCAGCGTGAGGTGCTCGGCCACCCGCTCCCGGGAGGTCTCGGTGTAGCCGATCCCCCGGTACAGCCGCAGGTTGCCGTCGCTGTTGTGCCCGGTGAACAGCGCGAACGTCGCCACCTCCGGGTGGGCGGCGCGGGCGTGCTCCTCCACGGCCAGCAGCAGGGCACGGCCGATGCCCGCGCCCCGGTGGTCCGGAGCGACCGCGAGCCGGTTGACCAGGAACGTGGGGCCGGTGCTGCGGCCGCGCACCGTGCCGACGATGCGGTGTCCCACGACGGCCTTGAGGATCAGGCCGCTGGTCAGGGCGGCGCGGATCTGGTCCTCGGTCTCGGTGAGCGGAGCGATGTAGGGGTCGCCGTAGCTCTGCGCCTCGGTCACGTAGGCGGCGCGCTGCAGGGTCCAGATCTCGCCGATGTCGGCGGCGGTGGCCGGCTCGATGGAGACGGCGGGGGCTCGGGCGGCCATGGCGGCAGCATAGCGAAGGACCGCCCCCCGGACGGGGAGCGGTCCTCGGTGATTCGCGCGGTCGGGCGCTGTCCGGGGCTAGCTGTCGCCGCCGCCGGCCAGCTTCTCACGCAGCGCGGCCAGCGCCTCGTCAGTGGCCAGCGCGCCGCTGTTGCCGCTGTCGCCGGAGCCGCTGCTACGGCTGGAGCCGCCGCCCGAGGCGGGCTCGTTCTCGAAGGGCGCCTCCGCGGCGGCCTCGGCCTCGGCGGCCTGAGCCTCCTCGACCTGCTTGCGGTGCGCCTCGAACCGGGCCTGGGCGAGCGCGTACTGCCGCTCCCACTCGTCGCGCTGGGTCTCGAAGCCCTCGAGCCACTCGCCGCTCTCCGGGTCGAAGCCCTCGGGGTAGCGGTAGTTGCCCTGCTCGTCGTACTCGGCCGCCATGCCGTACAGGGTCGGGTCGAACTCCACCTGGTCGGGGGAGACGCTCTCGTTGGCCTGCTTCAGCGAGAGGCTGATGCGGCGGCGGTCGAGGTCGATGTCGATGATCTTGACGAAGATCTCGGTGCCGACCTGGACGACCTGCTCCGGAATCTCCACGTGGCGCTCGGCCAGCTCGGAGATGTGCACCAGGCCCTCGATGCCCTCCTCGACGCGGACGAACGCGCCGAACGGCACCAGCTTGGTGACCTTGCCCGGCACGACCTGCCCGATCTGATGGGTGCGGGCGAACTGCTGCCACGGGTCTTCCTGGGTGGCCTTCAGCGACAGGGAGACGCGCTCGCGCTCCATGTCGACGTCCAGCACCTCGACCGTGACCTCCTGGCCGACCTCGACGACCTCGCTCGGGTGGTCGATGTGCTTCCAGGACAGCTCGGAGACGTGCACCAGACCGTCGACGCCGCCGAGGTCCACGAACGCACCGAAGTTGACGATCGAGGAGACGACGCCCTTGCGGATCTGGCCCTTCTGCAGGGTGTTGAGGAAGGTCTGGCGGACCTCCGACTGCGTCTGCTCAAGCCAGGCGCGGCGGGACAGCACCACGTTGTTGCGGTTCTTGTCCAGCTCGATGATCTTGGCTTCGAGCTCGCGGCCGACGTAGGGCTGGAGGTCGCGTACCCGGCGCATCTCGACCAGCGACGCGGGGAGGAAGCCGCGCAGTCCGATGTCGAGGATCAGACCGCCCTTGACGACCTCGATCACCGTACCGGTGACGACGCCGTCCTCCTCCTTGATCTTCTCGATCGTGCCCCAGGCGCGCTCGTACTGGGCGCGCTTCTTGGACAGGATGAGCCGCCCCTCCTTGTCCTCCTTCTGGAGGACCAGGGCCTCGACGTGGTCGCCGACCGAGACGACCTCGCCCGGGTCGACGTCGTGCTTGATCGAGAGCTCCCGCGAGGGGATGACGCCTTCGGTCTTGTAGCCGATGTCGAGCAAGACCTCGTCTCGATCGACCTTCACGATGGTGCCCTCGACAATGTCACCGTCGTTGAAGTACTTGATGGTCTCGTCGATCGCCGCGAGGAAGGCTTCCTCGGAACCGATGTCGTTGACCGCTACCTTCGGTGTCGAGGTGGCCTCGGTGCTGCTCGTCATGTGTGGGTGGACTCCGGATACGGACAATGGCTGGAATTATGCACGCCGTGGAGTCGAACGGTTCGGGCCGCACCGTGCGGCGAGCCGGAGCCGGGCATCGCTGCCCCTGCCCTCGCCCGTCGCGGACGGCCGACCGCCGTGCCCGCACGTCCTGCGAGGCTCTCGCGGGGTGTGCGAGCTAGCTGTCACACCGCGCGGGAGTCCGAGGCCGAGTTGCGCACGCGAATCCACAACGCTCCGGCCAGGATATGAGACACGGGCGCTGTGGTCAATCGGAAGCGGTATCCCGAAACGGGCCTACCCCGTTTTCGTCACATCTTACGATCACTTCGGGATGCTGTGTCGCCGTCGCCCCCAGTATCGGTCGGTCCTGCGTGGGTCAATACGCGTCATCCGGTTCCGGGACGGTGGGCGTCCGCGGGGCCGGCGTGGTGCGGTCAGTCGTCGGCGTTGCGGGAACGGGTGCGCTTGACGTCGGAGCGCCGGCGCTTGGCCGCGAGCCGGCGCTCGCGGGAGGCTCGCGTGGGTCGGGTCGGGCGCCGGGTCCGCGGGCCGGGGGCGGCCGCCTCGGACACGATCTCGGTGAGCCGCTGCCGGGCCGTCTCGCGGTTGCGGGTCTGGGAGCGGTGCTCCTGCGCCGTGACCGCGAGCACGCCGTCCGCCAGCCGGCCGGCCAGCCGGCGCAGGACGCGCTCGCGCTGCTCCGGGCGCAGCGCGGCGGACGCGGCGACGTCGAAACTGACGGTGACCCGGGTGTCGCTGGTGTTGACGTGCTGCCCCCCGGGCCCGCTGGAGCGGGAGAACCGCCACCGCAGCTCGTCCTCGGGGATGGCGATGGGGACGCGACGGGAGTCGCGCGCGCCTCCGGTCATGCCCTCGCCCCCTCACCCGTGCGGCACCGTCGGCAACATGGTACGCGCGCGCGGGCGGTCCGCGCAGCGCGGCACCCTGGATCAGTGCGCGGCGTCGCGCCAGTTACGGCCGACCCCCACCGAGACCGCGAGCGGCACTCGCAGGTCGTAGGCGTTGGCCATGCATTCCGAGACCAGCTTGCGCACCGCCTCCAGCTCGTCGCCGACCACCTCCAGCACGAGTTCGTCGTGCACCTGCAGCAGCAGCCGGGAGGTGAGGCCCGCCGAGCGGAGTGCGGCGGCGACGTCCAGCATCGCCACCTTGATGATGTCGGCCGCCGAGCCCTGGATGGGGGCGTTGAGCGCCATCCGCTCGGCCATCTCGCGGCGCTGCCGGTTGTCGCTGGTGAGGTCGGGCAGGTAGCGGCGGCGGCCCAGCATGGTCTCGGTGTAGCCCTCGCGGCGTGCCCGCTCCACCACCTCGTGCAGGTAGTCGCGGACCCGGCCGAACTGCGCGAAGTAGTCGTCCATGAGGCCGCGCGCCTCCTCGGGCGTGATGCCGAGCTGCCCGGACAGCCCGAACGCGCTCAGGCCGTAGGCCAGGCCGTAGTTCATGGCCTTGATGCGGGCGCGGGCCTCGCCGTCGACCTCGCCGGCCGGGATGCCGAACACCCGCGCGGCGATCTCGGCGTGGAAGTCGTGCCCGGTCTCGAAGGCGTCGATGAGCGAGGCGTCCTCCGAGAGGTGCGCCATGATGCGCAGTTCGATCTGGCTGTAGTCGGCGGTGAGCAGGTGGTCGTAGCCGTCGCCGACCACGAACGCCCGCCGGATCCGCCGCCCGGCGTCGGTGCGCACCGGGATGTTCTGCAGGTTGGGGTCGGTGGAGCTGAGCCGCCCGGTGGCCGCCACCGTCTGGTGGAAGGTGGTGTGGATGCGGCCGTCGTCGGCGATGGTCTTGACCAGCCCCTCGACGGTGGTGCGCAGCTTGGTCTGATCGCGGTGCCGCAGCAGGATGACCGGCAGTTCGTTGTCGGTGCGGGTGGCCAGCCAGGCCAGGGCGTCGGCGTCGGTCGTGTAGCCGGTCTTGATGCGCTTGGTCTTGGGCAGGTCGAGTTCGGTGAACAGGATCTGCTGCAGCTGCTTGGGCGAGCCGAGGTTGAACTCCCGGCCCACCACGCGGTGCGCCTCGGTGACCGCCTGGCGCACGGCCGCCGCGAACTCCTCCTCCAGGCCGTCGAGGTAGCCGCGGTCGGCGGCGATGCCGGTGCGCTCCATTTCGGCCAGGACGCGCACCAGCGGCAGCTCCACCTCGTGCAGCAGCCGGGTGGCGCCACGTCGCGCGAGGTCGGCGTCCAGCGCCGTCGCGAGTTCCAGGGTGGCGCGGGCACGCAGTGCGAGCCCCTCGCGGGCGGCGGTCTCGGCGTCGGCGTCCCCGTCGCCGGCGATGTCCAGGGCGAGCTGGTCGGAGCCCGTGCCGTCCTCGCGCAGTTCCTTGTTCAGGTAGCGAGTGCACAGGTCGGCGAGGTCGAATTTCCGCTGGCCCGGCAGCGCGAGGTAGGCGGCGAGCGCGGTGTCGCTGGTCAGGCCGGCCAGCGTCCAGCCGCGCGCCTCCAGGGCGAGCAGCGGGCCTTTGGCGTCGTGCAGCGCCTTGGGGTGATCGGGGTCGGCGAGCCAGCCCGCGAGCGCCGCCTCGTCGGCGGCGTCCAGCAGAGTGGGGTCCAGGAAGGCCGCCGGGCCGGCCGCCACGGCGATGGCGAGTCCGGTGATCTCGCCGGTGCCGCGCCCCCAGTTGCCGGTGACCGCCAGGCCGGCACGGGCGTTGGTGGTGGCGTGCGCGGCCAGCCAGCCGGCCAGCTCCCCGGTGCCGGGGGCGGCCAGCTCGACGGTGAAGCCCTCCTCCGCGGCGGCCTCGGCACCCGGCTCGGTCTCGCCGAGGACGGAGAACAGCCGGTCCCGCAGCGTCCCGGCGAACTCCAGGTTGTCGAACAGCGCGTTGATTCCGGCGCGGTCCCAGCCGTCCATGGTGAGGTCGTCCACCGCCGCGGCGATCTCGACGTCGGTGGAGAGCACGTTGAGGCGCTGGTTGCGCAGCACCGAATCGAGGTGGTCGCGCAGGTTCTGCCCGGCCTTGCCGGTGATCTCGTCCACGTGGGCGACGAGTTCGTCCAGCGACCCGTACTTGGTGATCCACTTGGCCGCGGTCTTGGGACCGACCCCCGGCACGCCCGGCAGATTGTCGGACTTCTCCCCCACGAGCGCCGCCAGGTCGCGGTAGCGCTCGGGCCGGACCCCGTACTTCGCCTCGACCGCGTCCGGCGTCATCCGGGTGAGGTCGGACAGGCTCTTGCCCGGGTACAGGACGGTGCACTGGTCGGTGACGAGCTGGAAGGCGTCGCGGTCGCCCGAGGCGATCAGCACCTCCATCCCGCGCGCGCACCCCTGGGTGGCCAGGGTCGCGATGATGTCGTCGGCCTCATAGCCGGCGACCGACAGGCTGGCGACGCCGATCAGGCCGAGCAGTTCCTGCAGCAGTCCCACCTGGCCCGGGAACTCCGGCGGGGTCTCCGAGCGGCCGGCCTTGTAGTCGTCATAGGCCTCGTGGCGGAAGGTGGGCTCCGAGCGGTCCCAGGCCACGGCGATGTGCGTCGGCCGCTCCTCGCGGAGCAGCTTGACCAGCATCGAGGTGAAGCCGTACACGGCGTTGGTGGACTGGCCCGTGCTGGTCCCGAACTTCTCCACCGGCAGCGCGAAGAACGCGCGGAAGGCCATGGAGTGTCCGTCGAGCAGCAGCAGGCGCCGCTCGGCGTCCGGGGCGCCGGCCGCGCCGGGCTCGGAGGGACTGGTCTGCTCGGGGGTCACCTGTGTCTTCACCACACCAGGAATCCTAGGATGCGGTTCGGACTTTGTCGCAGGAGTCCGCCGGGCACCTGCGACGGGACCGGCCGACACGACATGGGATGAGGTGTGCGATGGCGCTGGACACCGACCAGCTGACCGAGATCATGGGCGATCCGGCCTTCGCGGGTGCACTGGGCACCCGGATGGGGCTGGAGGTCCTGGAGGCGTCGGTGGAGCGCGTCGTCGGCCGGATCCCGGTCGAGGGCAACACCCAGCCCTACGGGCTGCTGCACGGCGGCGCGTCGTGCGTGCTCGCCGAGACGCTGGGCTCCGTGGGGTCGGCCATCCACGCCGGTCTGGACCGCATCGCGGTGGGGATCGAGCTCAACGCCACCCACCACCGGGCGGCCACCGAGGGATTCGTCACGGGAACGGCCACCCCGGTGCACCTGGGGCGCTCGCTCGCCACCTGGGAGATCGTCATCACCGACGACGCCGGCCGGCGGGTGTGCACGGCGCGGCTGACCTGCATGCTGCGCGACGCGCCGAAGCGCGCGTAGCGGCACGTTCGACCTTCCCCGGACGGCCGGACGCCCGGCCGCCGATCGACAGACGGAGAACCATTCGATGCCGGGTCTCGGCACCCTCGTCAACGTCATCGCGATCGTCGCCGGTTCGGCCGTCGGCATGCTGCTGGGCGGCCGGCTCCCCGACCGCACCCGCCGGGTGGTGACCGACGCGCTCGGCCTCGTGGTGCTGCTGATCGCGGCGACGAGCGCCGCGAGCGTGCTCGACCCGGTGCTCACCGAGGCCACCGGGTCGGGCGCGCCCACCCTGATCGTGCTCGGCTCGCTGCTCGTGGGCGGCATCGTGGGATCGCTGCTGCGGATCGAGGACCGGCTGGAGCAACTGGGCGAGCTGCTGCGCCGCGTCCTCACCCGCCGTTCCGCCGGGATCGCGGAACCGGTGGCGGCGGCCGCGCGTCCGGAGTCCGCGGCGGGGGAACCGTCCGGGGGCCCGGCCGGCTCGCACCGGTTCGTCGAGGGCTTCGTCAGCTCGTCGCTGGTGTTCGTGGTGGGGCCGCTGGGCATCCTGGGCTCCATCAGCGACGGCCTGGGGAACGGCATCGAGCAGCTCGTCCTCAAAGCGGTCCTCGACGGGTTCGCCTCCGTGGCCTTCGCCGCCGCGCTGGGAGTGGGCGTGATGCTCTCCGCCGCCCCGGTGCTCGTCTACCAGGGGGCGTTCACGCTGGTGGGAGTCGCCCTGGGCAGCTTCCTGCCGGACGCGCACGTCGCCGCGCTCACCGCGACCGGCGGGCTGCTGCTGGTCGGGGTGGCCTTGCGGCTGCTGCGGATCCGCACGCTGCCGGTCGCCGACCTGCTCCCGGCGCTGGTGGTCGCGCCGGTGCTCACCACGGTCGCCGCGGCGCTGTAGCGCGCGCCGCCGGTCCGGCGCCGCGGCGCCTCGCGGGACACGTCCGGGTCTCGGTGGCGGGCCGCGCCGAGATCCCGTCGCGACGCAGCGCGACCCCGGCGGGACGGTCCGTGTGAAGCTGCCCTGAACTGGGCGTCCGCCCTCGCCGATGACTACGGCCGCATAACAGCCTGAACCCGAGTCGGCACCGACATTCCGCACTATCTTCCCGAATCGGACCGGGCGTGTTTAAGCTCCGCTAACGCCCTCGGTTAAGCAGGGCCGTCGGTTCCGGCGGTCCGGGCGTGCAGGTGATGCAGACACGTGTGACGCCGGTGGAACGGAGAGTCCTGAATGCCCAGCAAGAAGGCCCTCAGCCTCACGGCCATGGCCGCGGCCCTGGCCCTTGGATTGACCGCCTGCGGCAGCGATGGCGGTGGGGGCTCCGGGTCGGACGACCCCCTCCAGTTCGGCTACATCTTCCCCGAGACCGGCGACCTCTCCTTCCTCGGCCCGCCGCAGATCACCGCCGCCCGCTACGCCATGCAGGAGATCAACGACGCCGGCGGCGTCCTCGGCCAGGAGCTGCCCGAAATCCTCACCGGTGACGAGGCCGGCGACGCCGCCCAGGCCGGTGACGCCGCCGACCGCCTCATCGGGCAGGACGTCGACGCCGTCCTCGGCGCCGCCGCCTCCGGCATGACCATGGCCATCATCGACCGGATCACCGACGCCGAGGTCGTCCAGTGCTCCGGGTCCAACACGGCCCCCAACCTGAGCACCTACGAGGACGGCGGCTACTACTTCCGCACCGCGCCCAGCGACCTCCTCCAGGGCCCCGTGCTCGCCGAGACCATCGTCGGCGACGGCCACCAGACGGTCGCGGTCGCCTACCGCGCCGACGACTACGGCGAGGGCCTCGCCAACGCCACCGTCGAGGCGCTGGAGGCGAGCGGCGCCGAGGTCGTCGCCCAGGAGAGCTACGACCCCAACGGCACCAACTTCGACGCCGTGGTCCAGGCCGTCGCCAACTCCGAGCCCGACGCCGTCGTCCTCGTCTCCTTCGAAGAGGGCGTGCAGGTCATGACCGGGCTCATCGAGGAGGGCATCGGCGCCGACCAGATGTACAGCGCCGACGGCATGAACGACGAGACGCTGGCCGAAAAGGTCGACCCGAACGACCCCGGCACGGTCTCCGGCTTCAAGGGCACCGCGCCCGGCGTCGACAACCCCGAGTTCGAGGAGGGACTCACCGAGTTCGACCCCGAACTGGAGGTCTTCCAGTACGCGCCGCAGGTGTACGACTGCGCCATCGCCATCGCGCTGGCCGCCGAGTCCGCCGGCAGCACCGACCCGGCCGTCTTCGTCGAGGACATGCCGGCCATCACCTCCGGCGACCAGGAGTGCACCGCGTTCGCCGAGTGCCGCGACCTGCTCGCCGACGGCCAGACCATCGACTACCAGGGCGCCAGCGGGCCGCTGGACTTCGATGAGAACGGCGACGTCACCGTGGCCTCCATCATGATCTACAGCTACGACGACGAAGGCACGCACGCCCCGCTCGACTTCGTGCAGACCACGCCGTAACCGCTCCCCCAGGCGGACGGCCTTCCCCGTGGGCCCCGGACCGGTGCCGGTCCGGGGCCCACGTATGTCCACGGCCCCGCTACCCGGGCGACGGCCAGGGCCGGCCGCCACCCCGGCACGGCCGCGCGGCACCGCCCCGCCTGGCGAATCCCGCCGGGCGGTCCCGGTACCCGGCCCGGACAGCACGGTGCCCCGGGGCGCCACGCGCCCCGGGGCATCCCCCGCGCCCCCTCCCACGGGGCACGCTCACGCTTTGGCGAGCGTCCCCAGGTACAGCTCGATCACGTTGGGGTCGTGCAGCAGCTCCGCGCCGGTGCCGGTGTAGGCGTTGCGGCCCTGGTCCAGCACGTACCCCCGGTCGCAGATCTGCAGGCAGCGCCGCGCGTTCTGCTCCACCATGATCACCGAGACGCCCGTGGCGTTGATCTGCTTGACGCGCTCGAAGACCTCGTCCTGGTAGATCGGCGACAGGCCCGCCGTGGGCTCGTCCAGCAGCAGCACCGACGGCTCCATCATGAGCGCCCGCCCCATGGCGACCATCTGCCGCTCGCCGCCGGACAGCGCGCCCGCCTTCTGGCGGCGGCGCTCCGCCAGCAGCGGGAACAGCTCCGCCACCGCCGCGAACCGCTCGGCGAACCGCTTGGGGCGCAGGTAGCCCCCCATCTCCAGGTTCTCCTCCACCGTCAGCGTCGGGAACACGTTGCGGGTCTGCGGGACATAGCCCACCCCGCGCGACACCAGCTCGTGCGCCGGGCGGTTCGCGATGCTCTCGCCCCGCAGCACCAACCGGCCCGAGCGCACCGGGATCAGCCCGAACACCGTCTTGACCAGCGTAGACTTGCCCGCGCCGTTCGGGCCGATGATGGCCACGACCTCGCCCTCGGTCAGCGTGAGGGTGCACCCGTTCAGGATGTTCACGCCCGGCACGTAGCCCGCGACCAGCTCGTGCGCCACCAGCAGGTGGTCCCCCGTATCGACCGACTCCGCCGCCGCGGCCGCCGCGTGCTCCAGGACCTCCTCGCGGGCCTGCTGCACCGCGGCCGCCTCCTCCACCGCCCGCGGCACGCCGCCGGCGCCTTCCTCCTGCCCGCTCCCGCTCATCGCCCCTCCTCCGCGTCCGCCGGCTCGGCGTGCCGGGCGCCCAGGTAGGCGTCCACCACCCGCTGGTCGGCCCGGATGTCCTCCGGGCGGCCCTCGGCGATGACCTGGCCCTGCGCCAGCACCACGATCCAGTCACTGATGCCCATGATCACGTCCATGTCGTGCTCGACGAACAGCACCGTCATACCGTCATCGCGCAGCGCGGTGATATGCCCGAGCAGCGACTGCACCAGCGCCGGGTTCACCCCCGCCATCGGCTCGTCCAGCATCACCATCGACGGGTCGACCATCAGCGAACGCGCCATCTCCAGCAGCTTGCGCTGCCCGCCCGACAGGCTGCCCGCCATCTCGTGGCGCTTGTCCAGCAGCTTGAACCGGTCCAGAAGAGCCTCGGCACGCTCGATGTTCGCGCGCTCCTGCCCCCGCCACCGCCAGCGCAAGAACGAGCCCCACATCCGCTCGCCCAGCTGGCCCTGCGCCGCCAGCAGCATGTTGTCCAGGACGGTCAGGCGCGTCAGCGCCTTCGTCAGCTGGAACGTGCGCACCATGCCACTGCGCGCCACCCGGTGGCCGCCCAGCCCGTTCAGCCGACGGCCCTCGAACGACCACTCGCCGGCGTCCACCCGGTCGAATCCGGTCAGCAGGTTGAACAACGTCGACTTGCCGGCGCCGTTCGGGCCGATCAGCGCCGTGATCGTGCCCCGCTGCACCTCCAAGTGCTCCACGTCCACCGCCGTCAGGCCGCCGAAAGAACGGCGGACCCCGTGCGCCTTCAGGATCGGGTCCGGTTTGGCCACGCCCGGCGTCGCGGCGACGCCGGCCATCCGGTCCACAGGCCCCGGGGCCGTACCGCCGGCCGTGGCCTCCGTCGCGTCACTTGACATTGACCAGCATCTCCTTGCGGTTGCCGATGATTCCCTGCGGCCGGAAGACGATCAGCAGCAGCAGCGCCAACCCGACCATCGCGTGCCGCAGCGCACCCACGTCCGAACCCTGCAGGAACGGGAGCACGCCCGTCGCGGCGAGCGCCCGCAGCGTCTCGTCGAACACGGTGAGCAGGAACCACATCACCACCGCGCCGAGCACCGGGCCCAGCGTCCGCCCGGCGCCGCCGAGCAGCAGCATCGCCCACAGGTAGAAGGTCACCTGCGGCATGAACTGGTCGGGCGTGATGGTCTGCTGGTTCACCGCGATCAGCGCGCCCGCCAGCGCCCCGAACACGCCGCCCAGCACCAGGCTCTGCATCTTGTACGCGAAGACGTTCTTGCCGAGGCTGCGCACCGCGTCCTCGTCCTCGCGGATGCCCTTGATCACCCGGCCCCACGGGCTGTGGATCAGCAGCCACATCACCAGGGCCGCCAGCGCGACCAGGCCCCAGGCCGCGCACATCATCCACAGGTCGCGGGCGGAGAAGGAGATGTCACCGATGCCGTAGTCCCCGCGCGGGAACGGGTTGGCGTCGTAGAAGGCCGAGGCGAACCCCTGCAGGCCGTACACGCCGCCGGTCACCTCGCGCGCGAACTCGGCTCGGTAGACCAGCCGCGCGACCTCGGCCACCGCGATCGTGCAGATCGACAGGTAGTCGGCGCGCAGCCGCAACGTCGGAATGCCCAGCAGCAACGCCAGCAGCACCGCGCACCCGATGCTCGCCAGCACCCCCGCCCACAGCGGGAGCCCGAACGTCGACACGCTGACCGCGACACCGTAGCCGCCGACCAGCATGAAGCCCACCTGGCCGAAGTTGAGCAGGCCGGTGTAGCCGAAGTGCATGTTCAGCCCGATGGCCGCGAGCGCGTAGATCGCCGCGATCGGGCCGATCGCCGTCTCGACCGCGGTGGCCAGGATGTAGAGGAAGTCCATCGCGTCTCCTACCCGACCCGCTCACGACGGCCCAGGATGCCCTGCGGCCGGACCAACAAGACCACGATCATGATCGCCAGCGCCCACGCGTTCATGAGCTGCGAGGGGAACCAGAGGGTGGACAGCTGCGCCACCAGGCCGATCACCAGGCCACCGACCATCGCGCCGTAGGCGGTGCCGAGCCCGCCCAGCGTCACCGCGGCGAACATCAGCAGCAGCAGATGGAAACCCATCTGCCAGTACACCGTCTGGTTCAGCCCATAGAACACGCCGCCGAGCGCCGAGAGGCCGCCGCCCAGCGACCACACGTACAGGGTCACGCGGTCGACGTCGATCCCCGACGACTCCGCGAGGTCCCGGTTGTCCGCGACGGCGCGCATGGCCTTACCGATCCGGGTGAACTGCAGCATGCACGCCACCAGCACCAGGACCGCCACCGACAAGCCCACGATCGACAGGTCCCGCGGCGTGATGGCGATCGGGCCCAGGCGCAGCATCTCCTGCAACTGGAACTCGTCGTAGCGCTGCCGAGTCCCGCCGAAGGCGACCAGCAGGACGTGCCGCAGGATCAGCGAGATGCCGATGGAGACGATGAACATCTGGATGAGCGCGACGTTACGGCCGCGCAGCGGGCGCCACACGTACCGCTCCAGACCGGCTCCGAACCCGGCGCCCATGACGACCGCGATCAGCGCCGCGGCCACCAGCGGGACCTCCCAGTCCAGCGCCTCACCCTGAATGCCCACGAAGGTGGAGGCCGCCACACCGGCGAGCGTGATGACCGCCGCCACGATCACCGGCACCGGCTTGGGCGCGCGTCCGGCCAGCAGCCACGCGGCGCCGGCCGCCAGCAGCCCCGCCACGAGCAGAACGAGCACGGAGTTGCCGAACCCGCCCGCGCCGGTGCTGAACAGCATCGCCATGACGGCGCCGAAGGTCACCAGGTCGCCGTGGGCGAAGTTGATCATCTTGGTGGTGCCGAAGATCAGCGACAGCCCGATCGCGGAGATCGCGATGATGAGGCCGAAGATCAGGCCGGCCACGGTGAGCTGGGCGACCTTCGTGCCGAACGGGGTGCCGGCGCTGACGCCGGGCGCCGTCGTGACGCCCTCTTCCCCGCCGCCTTCGTCGTCGGCGCCGGCCCCGCCGCCGGAGCCGGAGTCGGCCGACTCGCTCGGCGACGCCTCCGCCTCCTCCTGGCCCGGCAGCGCCAACCGGAAGATCACGGTCCGCTGCTGTTCCGGGCGCACGGAGACGTCGATCTCGGCACCGGGGGTTTCGTCGACGACGAACTCGTCGGGCACGGACTCCTGGTCCAGGGTGACGCGGTAGTCGCCCGGTCCGGGCAGCTCCACTTCCCAACTTCCGTCAGAGTCGGTGGTCGCCGTACCGATCTCCTCCTCACCCTGGAAGACCGTGATGTCGATGCCTTCGACGGCTTCCGGGATGCGGATCTGACCGTTCAGGTTCTCACCGCTCTGATCGTCTGCCACTGCCGGCGCCGTGACCGCCAGGATGGCGGCGACCACGGCGAGCAGCACAGTCACGAGGCGTCTGCGCACGCGCGCTCCTTGCGCATCAGAGAACTGAGGGTGTCGGTTCCGGGCGGAGATGCCCGAACCGGGGGTTTTGCTCCAAGTGGCGCGAGTTTAGCCCGGTTTAGCGCTGTTCTTCAGTGACTCTTAAAGGACGTGATGCAACCGTCACGGGTTCGTGCAGGTCCGTGACCCAATCGGGACCGGCCGCACATTGACGCCCCGCGCGCGGCCAACGAAGAACGGGGTCCCACCACGGTCGGTGGGACCCCGTTGACCCTCAGCGACGCATCGCCGCGGCGCGCGGCGGATGCCGAACGGTCAGCGTCGCGGGCGGACGCGCACCCGCGACGCCTCCCTCGCTTCCCTCACTGCTCCTCGGTGAGCGTCTCGATCACCGTCTCCGCCACCTTGCGCATGGTCAGCCGGCGGTCCATGGAGTTCTTCTGGATCCACCGGAACGCCTCGGGCTCGCTCAGGCCGTGCCGGCTCTGCAGCAGCCCCTTGGCGCGCTCGACGAGCTTGCGGGTCTCCAGCCGCTCGGTCAGCCCACTGACCTCGGCCTCCAGTGCGGACAGTTCGGCGTACCGGCTGACCGCCATCTCGATCGCCGGCACGAGATCGGCCTTGTTGAACGGCTTGACGAGGTACGCCATGGCCCCCGCGTCGCGCGCCCGCTCCACCAGCTCGCGCTGCGAGAACGCGGTGAGGATGACGACGGGCGCGATCCGCTCCGCCGCGATCCGCTCGGCGGCGGAGATGCCGTCCAGGACCGGCATCTTGATGTCGAGGATGACGAGATCCGGTTTCAGCTCGGTGGCGAGCCGCACAGCGGTCTCGCCATCACCGGCCTCCCCGACGACGGCGTAGCCGTCCTCCTCAAGCATCTCCTTGAGGTCCAGGCGGATCAGGGCCTCGTCTTCCGCGATGACCACGCGGCTCTGCGTCTGCGTCACGAACAAGAGCGTACCTAGATCCGCTAGGATGATGCGCATCGCCTTCCATAGCAGCTGGCCAGGTGAGGAGCAGGCGCGTAGGGCGCTACGCACCGGCGGCCACGGACACCAGAAAATGTCCGAAATGCCCCGATAATCCAATTGGTAGAGATAATGGCCTCAAAATCCATAAAGTGTGGGTTCGAATCCCACTCGGGGCACAATTAGACAAAATCCCAAAAGAGTCGTCAGTTGATGACTCTTTTTTTATTTCACAGACCCCTCACCCCTTCGGCAACCTTTCCCTGTGGATTTCGAACACGCGTACGCCTGAAGCATGCATCCTTAAGGCATGTACCCTCCACATGTGCGCCGCTCGGCGGTCTCCCTGCTGGACTCCGGCCTCTCCTACTCCGAAGTCGCGCGCCAAACCGGCATAAACCGCAGCACCTTGCGTGAGTGGTTCCATAATCGCGAGCTGATCGAGAAATACCTTGAGCTCGGCACATGTGCACGGTGCGAGCCCCTCCCCCGGCACCCCGATCCTCCGGACGCCTACGGCTACGTTCTCGGCCTGTACCTGGGTGACGGATGCATCAGCTACGCCGGGGACCGGGAGAAGAATGTCTGGGCCCTGCGCATCATCTGCGCGAACGCCTGGCCGGGGCTGGTCCAGGAATGCGTCAACGCCCTCGCAGCCGTCCTGCCGGGCCATCGGATTGGCATCATCGACAGGCCCGGCTGCAAGGAAGTGGTCGCCCGCTGGAAGCACTGGCCCTGCTACTTCCCTCAACACGGGCAGGGACGCAAGCACCTACGTGCGATCGAACTGGCTCCGTGGCAGCAGGACATAGTGGCGCGTCACCCTCAGTCCTTCGTCCGTGGGTTGTTCCACTCCGACGGCTGCCGGATTACCAATCGAGTACGTCGCATGGTCGGAGGCACGTGGAAGTACTACGAGTACCCGCGCTACCTCTTCACCAATACATCGACGGACATCCTTGGACTGCTTGGCGCTAGCCTGGATGGTTTGAAGGTCGCGTGGCGTCTTCGCTGGCAGAAGCCTTCCCGCGGTTCACTCCAGCCCGCCGGAGTCATCTCCGTCGCTGAGAAGCGCTCCGTGGCCTTCCTCGACTCCTTCATCGGCCCGAAACACTGATTCCCCACCGGCCCGATCAGCCCGCGATGTGGACCTCCGACATGGGCCGTCCTGTGACGACGGCCCGACCCGGTCACATCACGGCCACAACCTGAACACAACACGTGGGTTTCGTGGCCTCGGGTGCGGCCGGTCCCCGATCCTGAGAAGCGGGAGTGTAGCGGGTTTCGCGGTGCGGTGGTCTACACCTGTCGCAACCGTGCCCGGGGAGAAGGGGAGGGTCGGGTGTTCACCGCGGTGGCCGGGGTCCTCGGGGCTCTGGCGATCGGGGCCTGGGTCGTCGTGTCCTGGGCGTCGAAGCGCCGGCAGCCGTGGCTCTTCACGCCCGTTGCGGGGCTGATCGTTCTCCTCGTGGCGTGCGGGCAGCCCGGTTGGGCGCTGCTGCCCGTCGTGGCGCTCTCGGTGGCGGCGTTCGCGGAGCTGGTGATCGGGGCGCGTGAGGCGCCGACGTTGCGGACCAAGTACCCCGACGCCCCGTTGAGCACCGAGCGCTGGGCGGCGGCGGTGGCGGCTCCGTTCCGGGTGGCGCTGGCCGAGCCGTGGGACGTGGTCGTCCGGCCGTCGTTGCGGCGGCGCTACCGCAAGGTGTTCGAGCTGGAGTGGGGCATCGTGGACCGCGCTTCGCTGCTGGCGACGGTGGACCGGCTCTGGGAGGAGCTGCACACCGGCCAGAACGCGGACCTGCTGGTGGACCTGCGCACGGGCACGGCCCGCAGCCGGGATCAGGAGGGCGTCCGGCCGGAGGAGACCATCACGCTCTCGCCCGAGCAGGTGGCGCGCATGCGGCGGATCACCGGCGCGGACGGCGACACCGAGACCGTGGTGATCGGCGCGTACCAGTGGTGGAAGTCGGTGCACTTGGTGCGGCTGACCTGCGGGGCGGCGACGCTGGACTGGCTGAGCCCGGTGGAGACGCAGAGCCTGCTGCGGCGGATCGCCACCGATCTGCAGCGCCGTTACGCGAGCTGGCAGCAGCTGGCCGAGGCGTTCCACGGCGGGTACCTGCTGTGGCATGGCGGGGGCTCGGCGGATGCCGGGGCGGATCGGGTGTGGACGGCGCTGGGGCTGCTGACGGCGGATCCGGCGAGTCCGTGGAACCTGCTGCCGTGGGACATGCCGCTGGATCGGGTCCCTCACGAGCACGGCGTTCCGCACGCGCAGTCGCACTGATCGCCGCGCCGTTCGCGGGCGCCGCGTTCCCCGGAGGTCGCTGATGGCGTCGGCCGGACGCCGTGGGCGGCTGCGGCCGCCCGGTGGCCGGCTGCCCCGGGGTGGCGCGAGGCGCCGTCCCGGGGAGTCGGCCGGTGGTGGCTGTGGCTACTTGCCGTGGGTGATGGCGTCGCCGAGGCGGTGTACCCGGAGGGAGTTGGTGGATCCGGGGGTGCCGGGCGGGCTGCCGGCGACGATGACGACCTTGTCGCCCTTCTGGTAGCGGCCCATGTCGAGGAGCTCACTCTCGACCTGGCGCACCATCTCGTCGGTGTGGTCGACCCAGGGCACGCAGTGGGTCTCGACTCCCCAGGTGAGGGAGAGCTGGGACCGGGTGGCGGTCTGGGTGGTGAAGGCCAGCAGCGGGATGGGGGAACGGTACCGGGCGAGGCGGCGGGCGGTCTCGCCCGTCATGGTGAAGGCGACGAGCGCCTTGGCGCCGACGGTGGCGCCCACCTCGGCGGCGGCCCGGGCGATGGATCCGCCGGTGGTCTCGGGGACGCGGTTGAGGATGTGCGAGGCCCGCAGGGACTCCTGCTCGGCGGCGGCCACGATGCGCGCCATGGTCTGCACGGTCTCGACGGGGTACTTTCCGACGCTGGTCTCGCCGGAGAGCATGACGGCGTCGGCGCCGTCGAGGACGGCGTTGGCGACGTCGGAGGCTTCGGCCCGGGTGGGCCGGGGGGCGCTGATCATGGATTCGAGCATCTGGGTGGCGACGATGACCGGTTTGGCCTTGTCGCGGCAGCGCTCGATGGCCCGCTTCTGCACCATGGGGACGTTTTCGAGCGGGAGTTCGACGCCGAGGTCGCCGCGGGCGACCATGACCCCGTCGAACACTTCGATGATGTCGTGGAGGCGCTCGACGGCCTGCGGCTTCTCGATCTTGGCGATGAGGGGGACGCGCACGCCCACCTCGTCCATGATGCGGTGGACCTCATCGGCGTCGGCGGGGCTGCGCACGAAGGAGAGCGCGACCATGTCGACGCCCTGGGCGAGGGCCCAGCGCAGGTCCTCCTCGTCCTTGGGGGTCAGCGCGGGGACGCTGACGGAGACACCGGGGAGGTTGAGTCCTTTGTGGTTGGAGACGGTGCCGCCGATGAGGACGCGGGTGTGGACGTCGGTGCTCGTGGTCTTGACGGCTTCGAGGACGACGCGGCCGTCGTCGATGAGGACGCGGTCGCCGGGGCGGACGTCGCCGGGCAGGCTCTTGTAGGTGGTGGAGACCCGATGCCGGTCGCCGGGGACGTCGTCGATGGTGACGGTGAACTCGTCTCCGGGGTTCAGGTCGACGGGGCCGTCGGCGAACGTGCCCAACCTGATCTTTGGACCCTGGAGGTCGGCGAGGATCCCCACACTGCGCCCGCTCGCGGCGGCGGCCGCCCGTACGTTGGTATAGCTGGCGTGGTGGTTCTCGTGTGTTCCGTGGCTGAGGTTGAGTCGCGCTACGTCCAGCCCGGCGTCGACGAGCGCGCGGATGCTCTCCGGACTCGATGTGGCTGGGCCGAGGGTCGCGACGATCTTTGCTCGACGTGTCACAGTACACACTCTAGAGCGTTGGAACCGTGGACTGGTCTAAACCAGGTTGCGAGTAGGCGTCATCGAGTTGGCGTCTCGGCGAACGCGGCGAGAGCGGCTTCGGTGAAGGCGGGCAGGTCAGCGGGGGTGCGGCTGGTGACCAGGGTGGTGGGGCCGGAGGTGTCGACGACCACTCTCTCGTCCACCCAGGCGCCGCCGGCGTTGATGATGTCGGTGCGCAGGCTGGGGTAGGAGGTGAGGGTGCGGCCGCGCACTTGGCCGGCCTCGACGATGGTCCATGGCGCGTGGCAGATGGCGGCGACGGGGAGTCCGGCCTCGAAGAAGGCGCGCACGAATTCGACGGCGCGCGGCTGGGTGCGCAGGTGGTCGGGGTTGGCCACTCCCCCGGGCAGTACGAGCCCGGCGTAGTCGGTGGCCTTGACCTGGTCGACGGTGGCGTCCACGGGGAACGTGTCGGCGCGGTCGAGGTGGTTGAAGCCCTGGATCGGCTGGTCGGTGGTGGAGATGAGTTGTGGCCGCCCGCCGGCGGCGCGGACCTTGTCCCAGGGATCGGTGAGTTCGACCTGCTCGGTGCCTTCGGGCGCGGCGAGGAAGGCGATGGTCCGGCCGGTGATGTCGGTCGCGGTGGTCATCGGAATGGTCCTCCTTCGTCGGTACGGATGCCCTGTGGGGGGTCTCCTGCCCGATGCGCGGCCGGTTACGCGTGGCGGCGGCCGGGCGGTTGGTGGGGAGGACTCGGAGGTGCTGGCGGCGCCGCGCGCGCGACCGGTGCGGGCGGCGACCGGACGCGCCCTGCCGGGTGGGCCGGATGCGGAGGTCCTGGCGGGGCTGGGGCGCGGGTGCTCGCCCTGGGGTGAGGGCCCGTCCGCGGGTGCGGGCGGGCCGTCCGGATGCGGGCGCCGCGGGCGGGTCAGGTGGTGCGCTGTACCGTCACGGGATGGCCGAGCCGGTGGTAGGCGCGCAGGGTGAGCAGCCGCTTCAGGGTGATGGCCGCGCGCCGGTCGTTGGTGCTGCCGAGGCACCAGGTGGGTCCGGGCGCCGGCCATCCGCCGTCGGGCTGCTGCTGGGCGATCACGTGGTCGAGGTGCGCGTTGATCTGGGCGTCGGTGAACAGCTGCCGGGCGATGGCGTCGGGCCGGTCGGCGATGTCGAGCGGCGTGTGGACCTGTCCCTCGGCCGCGGGGTCGAGTTCGATGACGGCGCGGATCATCGGGGCGAGGCGGGCGAACTCCGCTTTGGCGCGGGCGCGGTTGGGCGCATGCTCAAGGAAGGTGCACACCGCGATGGCCTCCTCGGGGTGCGTCCAGTGGAGGGCGCCGATGCGGGTCCAGCAGAACGCGGTGGCGCGGTCCCGCCAGCGGTGCGAGATGTGTTGTTTGTGCAGCAGCCCGGCGATGGCCGCGGTGGGCCGGAGCGCTCCGCCGAAGTCGTCCTGATCGCGCCACCAGGGCGCGGCCTCGCTGTGCCGGACGCTGGGCAGCACGCAGCCGACGCCGCCGTTGGGACGGGTGACGCTGATCAGGTAGGTGCAGGTGTCCTGGGCGAGGTCGCGCGGGATGGGGCCGAGCTCGTCGAGGATGCGCAGGGCGGTCTCCACGGCGAGGGGCTGGCTGCCGTGCCCGCGTAAGTCCGGTTCGAGGCCGTTTCCGTAACCGCCGTCGACGTTACGGTAGGCGCCGAGGACGGCGTGGACGGGCTCGGCGTGCCCTCGCTGGAAGTGGTAGGCGAAGCGGAGCCGGTCCAATAGGCGCGCGTTGCGCATGATGAAGTGTTCGGCCGTCTGCAGGATGTCCGAGGTCACCGTGGTCATATTGAGAAGGTACGCCCGGAATGCGGTGGTCAAACATCCTCGATTCGCGGCGCCGGACAACGTTCTCGCAGGTCGTGAAGTTCCCACGGCGGTGGGATACGCCGGAATCCAGACGCTTTCTTAACGCTCCGGGACGGCCTGGTCGCGGGGCGGCGGCCCTGTGGTTCCGCGGCCGCGCCACCGCAGCGCCACTCCCGCCCAGGAGAGCGCGACGACGAGCGCCACGAGCAGCCGGACGGTGCCGACGCTGTCGGCGGGGTACACGACGCCGGTGAGGTAGTGCTCGATGAAGCCCTGCGCACCCAGACCGGGCTCGCCGGCGCGTGTCCGCGCCCAGTTCTCCGCGACGGTGAGCGGGCACGTCCACCCGATGACGAGGATGCCCAGGCCGTAGGCGACGCAGAGCACGTGCCACCACACGGTCCGCGGCCACCGCCACGCGAGGAAGCCTCCCACGACCAGGTAGCCGAGAAAGCAGAAGTGGGCGAGCATGACCGCACCGCCGAAGAGGAGGTACCCCATGTCTCCACGTTAGGCACGGTGGCACCGCCGGGCCATCCGCTCTGCTACTCAGAACGCCCGGGCGGCCGTCCCCCGAGGCGGGCGGGCCGGTGGGTGGGGGCGCGGCGGCCGGTGCCGCCGCGCCCCGGGGTCACACCAGCGGCCGGGCGGTCGGCGGGATCGCGGTGGGCAGCGCGGTCTCGTCGTCCGAGAGGAAGCGGTCCACGCCCGCGGCGGCGGAGCGGCCCTCGGCGATGGCCCACACGATGAGCGACTGCCCGCGCCCCATGTCACCGGCGCAGAACACGCCCTCGACGCTGGTGGCGTAGTCGGCGTCGCGCACGACGTTGCCGCGGCCGTCCAGCTCCACGCCGAGCTCGTCCAGCAGCCCCTCCTTCTGCGGGCCGACGAACCCCATGGCGAGCAGCACGAGCCCGGCGGGGATCTCCCGCTCGGTGCCCTCGACGGGCTCGAAGCCCTTGTCGGTTCGCCGGACGTCGACGAGCCGGAGCGCGCGGACGTTCCCCTGCTCGTCACCGACGAACTCCAGGGTGTTGACCGAGTAGATCCGCTTGCCGCCCTCCTCGTGGGCGCTGGTGACCTTGTACAGCATCGGGTAGGTCGGCCAGGGCTGGCTGTCCGGCCGCGTGGTGGGCGGCTTGGGCATGATCTCCAGCTGGGTGACCGAGGCGGCGCCCTGGCGGTGCGCGGTGCCCACGCAGTCGGCGCCGGTGTCGCCGCCGCCGATGACGACGACGTGCCGGCCGCGCGCGCTGATGGCGGGCTCGGCGTAGTCGCCCTCCTGGACCCGGTTGGCGAGCGGCAGGTACTCCATGGCCTGGTGCACGCCGGCCAGCTCGCGGCCGGTGGCGGGCAGGTCCCGCCAGGCGGTGGCGCCGCCGGCCAGGAGCACGGCGTCGTGCTGGGCGCGCAGTCGGTCGACGGTGATGTCGACGCCGACGTTGACGCCGGTGCGGAACACGGTGCCCTCGGCCCGCATCTGGCCGATGCGCCGGTCGAGGTGCCGCTTCTCCATCTTGAACTCGGGGATGCCGTAGCGCAGCAGCCCGCCGATCCGGTCGGCGCGCTCGTACACGGTGACGTCGTGGCCGGCGCGGGTGAGCTGCTGGGCGGCGGCCAGGCCGGCCGGGCCGGATCCGACGACGGCCACGGTGCGGCCGGTGCGCACGGCGGGGGGCTGCGGGCGGACCCAGCCCTCCTCCCACGCGCGGTCGATGATGGAGACCTCGACGTTCTTGATGGTCACGGCGGGCTGGTTGATACCGAGCACGCACGCCGACTCGCACGGCGCGGGGCAGAGCCGGCCGGTGAACTCGGGGAAGTTGTTGGTGGCGTGCAGGCGCTCGATGGCCTCGCCCCAGTCGCTGCGGTAGACGAGGTCGTTCCACTCGGGGATGAGGTTGCCCAGGGGGCAGCCGTTGTGGCAGAACGGGATGCCGCAGTCCATGCAGCGCGACGCCTGCTTGGCGACGGTGCCGCGGTCGAAGTCCTCGTAGACCTCACGCCAGTCCTGGATGCGGACGTCCACCGGGCGGTGCCGCGGCAGCTCGCGCTCGGTGATGGTGATGAACCCCTTCGGGTCGGCCATGGCGGTGTTTCCCTCCTTCCGTACGAACGCCTGCTCAGGACTGCGCGGCGGCCATGACGGCCTCGTCGACGTCGCGGCCCTCGCGCTCGGCCGCGGCGCGCGCGGCGAGCACGCGCTTGTAGTCGCGCGGCATGATCTTGCCGAACCGCTCGACGGCGATGTCGAAGTCGGCCAGGACGCGCTGGGCGACGGTGGACCCCGTCTCGGCGTGGTGGCGGCGCAGGACGTCCTCCAGGAACGCGCGGTCCTCGTCGTCGAGCGGGTCGATGTCCACCATCTCGCGGTTGACCCGGCCGGGGTCGAGGTCGAGGACGTAGGCGATGCCGCCGGACATGCCGGCCGCGAAGTTGCGCCCGGTGCCGCCGAGGATGACGGCGCGCCCGCCGGTCATGTACTCGCAGCCGTGGTCGCCGACGCCCTCGACGACGGCGAGCGCGCCGGAGTTGCGGACGCAGAACCGCTCGCCGACGACCCCGCGCAGGAACACCTCACCGGAGGTGGCCCCGTAGGCGATGACGTTGCCGGCGATGATGTGCGTCTCGGCCGCGAACGGCGCCTGCTCGTCGGGCCGCACCGTGATGCGCCCGCCGGACAGGCCCTTGCCGACGTAGTCGTTGGCGTCGCCGACCAGCCGCAGCGTGACGCCGCGGGGAAGGAAAGCGCCGAACGACTGGCCGGCCGAACCGGTGAGCGTGACGTCGATGGTGTCGTCGGGCAGCCCGTCGGCGCCGTACCGCCGGGTGACCTCGTGCCCGAGCATGGTGCCGACCGTGCGGTTGACGTTGCGCACCGGCAGGTCGAGCTTGAGCGGCTGGCCGTACTCCAGCGCGCCCTCGGAGAGCTGGATCAGGGTGTTGTCCAGCGCCTTCTCCAGTCCGTGGTCCTGGGCGCGGACCCGCCGGCGGTGGTCGCTGGCCCAGGGCCGCACGTCGTGCAGGATGGGCGTCAGGTCGAGCTGGGCGGCCTTCCAGTGGTCGACGGCCTCGGCGGTGTCGAGGAGTTCGACGGCGCCGACGGCCTCGTCCAGGGTGCGGAAGCCGAGGGCGGCGAGGTACTCGCGGACCTCCTGGGCGATGAACTCGAAGAAGTTCACCACGAACTCGGCCTTGCCCGAGTAGCGCTTGCGCAGCTCGGGGTTCTGGGTGGCGACGCCGACCGGGCAGGTGTCGAGGTGGCAGACCCGCATCATCACGCAGCCGGAGACGACGAGCGGCGCGGTGGCGAACCCGAACTCCTCGGCGCCCAGGAGCGCCGCGACGATGACGTCGCGGCCGGTCTTGAGCTGGCCGTCGGCCTGCACCACGATGCGGTCGCGCAGCCCGTTGCGCAGCAGGGTCTGCTGGGTCTCCGCCAGGCCCAGCTCCCACGGGGTGCCGGCGTGCTTGAGGGAGGTGAGCGGGGAGGCTCCGGTGCCGCCGTCGTGCCCGGAGATGAGCACCACGTCGGCGTGCGCCTTGGAGACGCCGGCGGCCACGGTGCCGACGCCGGCCTCGGACACGAGCTTGACGTGCACGCGCGCCGAGGGGTTGGCGTTCTTCAGGTCGTGGATGAGCTGGGCGAGGTCCTCGATGGAGTAGATGTCGTGGTGCGGTGGCGGCGAGATGAGGCCGACGCCGGGCGTGGAGTGCCGGGTGTCGGCGACCCACGGGTAGACCTTGTGGCCGGGCAGCTGGCCGCCCTCGCCGGGCTTGGCGCCCTGGGCCATCTTGATCTGGATGTCGTCGGCGTTGGTCAGGTAGTGCGAGGTGACGCCGAACCGGCCGGAGGCCACCTGCTTGATGGCGCTGCGCCGCAGGTCCCCGTTGGCGTCGGGGGTGAAGCGGCTCGGGTCCTCGCCGCCCTCCCCGGTGTTGGACTTGCCGCCGAGGCGGTTCATCGCGATGGCGAGGGTCTCGTGGGCCTCGGCCGAGATGGAGCCGTAGGACATGGCGCCGGTGGAGAATCGCTTGACGATCTCCGAGACGGGCTCGACCTCGTCGATCGGGACGGGCTCGCGGACGCCTTCGCGGAGCCGGAACAGGCCGCGCAGGGTCATGAGGTTCTCGGCCTGCCGGTCGATCCGGGAGGTGTACTCCTTGAAGATCTCGTAGCGGCGGGTCCGGGTGGCGTGCTGGAGCTTGAAGACGGTCTCGGGGTTGAACAGGTGCGGCTCGCCTTCGCGCCGCCACTGGTACTCGCCGCCGATGGCCAGGCGCCGGTGGTGGGCGGGGTTGGCGGCGTGCGCGGCGGCGTGCCGCACCCGCACCTCCTCGGCGAGCACGTCGAAGCCGACGCCGCCGAGCCGTGAGGTGGTGCCGGTGAAGCACCGGTCGATGACCTCGGCGCCCAGGCCGAGCGCCTCGAAGATCTGCGCGCCGGTGTAGGAGCCGACCGTGGAGACCCCCATCTTGGACATGATCTTCAGGACGCCCTTGCCGAACGCCTTGAGGGTGTTGCGCGCGGCGCGCTCGGCGTCGACGCCGCTGATGACCCCGCGGGCGACGAGGTCGCGCACGGTGGCGAGCGCGAGGTAGGGGTTGACGGCCGAGGCGCCGTAGCCGATCAGCAGGGCGACGTGGTGGCACTCGCGGACGTCGCCGGCCTCGACGACGAGGCCGACCTCGGTGCGGGTCTTCTCGCGCACCAGGTGGTGGTGGACCGCGCCGGTGAGGAGCAGCGACGGGATGGGGGCCTCTTCGGCGGCGTTCCCGGCGCCGGCTCCGGGGCGGTCGCTGAGCACGATGATGTGCGCGCCCCCGGCGATCGCCTCGGACACCTCGCCGCAGATCTGGTCGAGGCGGTCGGCGAGCGCGGTGCCGCCGCCGGCCACCGGGTAGGTGCCGCGGACCACGTGCGCGCGGAACGCGGGGTCGCCGCCGGGCGCCCCGGCGGCGACGATGGCGGCGAGTTCGGCCTCGTCGATGACGGGGGTGGGCAGCACGATGCGCCGGGCGTCCTCGGGGTCCGGCGACAGGACGTTCTCCTCGGCGCCCAGCGCGGTGTGCAGGCTGGTGACGAGTTCCTCGCGGATGGCGTCCAGCGGCGGGTTGGTGACCTGCGCGAATCCCTGCGAGAAGTAGTCGAAGAGCTGGCGGGACCGGGTGGACAGCGCGGCCACGGGGGTGTCGGTGCCCATGGAGCCGATGGGTTCGGCGCCGGTGCGCGCCATCGGCGTGAGGATGACGCGGAGTTCCTCCTCGGTGTAGCCGAAGACGCGCTGGGCGTGGTCGAGGTCCTCGACGGGGTCGGGCTCGGCGGCGGGGAGCTCGTCGAGGCGCACGACGCCGCGGCGCAGCCATTCGGCGTAGGGGTGCTGCGCGGCGAGTTCGGCCTTGATCTCCTCGTCCTCGATGATGCGGCCCTGGGCGGTGTCGACCACGAAGATCCGGCCGGGCTGCAGCCGGCCCTTGCGGACGACGCGGGCGGGGTCGATGTCGAGCACGCCGACCTCGCTGGCGAGGACGACGAGGCCGTCATCGGTGACCCAGTAGCGGCCGGGGCGCAGGCCGTTGCGGTCCAGGACGGCGCCGATGAGGGTGCCGTCGGTGAAGGTGACGGAGGCGGGGCCGTCCCACGGCTCCATGAGCATGGAGTGGAACTCGTAGAAGGCGCGCACCGCGGGGTCCATCTCGGTGTGGTTCTCCCACGGCTCCGGGATCATCATGAGCACCGCGTGCGGGAGCGACCGGCCGCCGAGGTGCAGCAGCTCCAGAGCGGCGTCGAAGGAGGCGGTGTCGGAGTCCTCGGCGTCCACGATGGGGAACAGCCGGGAGATGTCGCCGGGGATGAGGTCGCTGGCGAGGGTGGCCTCGCGGGCGCGCATCCAGTTGCGGTTGCCCTTGACCGTGTTGATCTCGCCGTTGTGGGCGACGAACCGGAAGGGGTGCGCCAGTGGCCACGACGGGAAGGTGTTGGTGGAGAACCGCGAGTGCACGAGCGCCAGGCCGGAGGTGTAGCGCCGGTCGGACAGGTCGGGGAAGAACGGTTCCAGCTGGGGGGTGGTGAGCATCCCCTTGTAGGTGATGGTGCGCGGGGACAGGCTCGGGAAGTAGACGCCGATCTCGTGTTCGGCGCGCTTGCGGACGCAGTAGGCGTAGCGCTCAAGGTCGATGCCGGTCAGGCCGGCGGTGCCGGTGCCGGGGCGGCCGGCGATGAAGAGCTGGCCGAAGTACGGCATGACCTCGCGGGCGGCGGGGCCGCAGTAGCGGGGCTCGAACGGCAGGTCGCGCCAGCCGAGGACGTCGAGGCCCTCTTCGGCGGCGACGGCCTCGATCCGGCGGACGGCTTCGGCGCGTTCGGCGGCGTCGGTGGGCAGGTAGGCGATGCCGGTGGCGTAGCCGCCGGCCGCGGGGAGTTCGAAGTCGCAGACGTCGCGGTACAGCTCGTCGGGGATCTGGGTGAGGATGCCGGCGCCGTCACCGTCGTCGGGGTCGGCCCCGGAGGCTCCGCGGTGGTCGAGGTTGCGCAGCACGGTGAGCGCCTTCTCGACGATGTCATGACTGCGACGGCCGGAGAGATCGGCGACGAACCCGACACCGCATGCGTCGTGTTCGTAGGTGCTGTCGTACAGGCCCTGGGGAGTGGTCGTGGCGTTCGGTCGGACGGACGAACGCTGAACCCGGCCAGCAGGCATCTACCCTCCTGTCGTCGTGCGTCTGGGCTTTCGAGAAAGCGCATTCGGGACGACATTGGCCCTGCTGCGTCGGTTGTGCTGAGCGGCCACCCGCACCTGTTGCGCCGTCGGCGATCTCCGAATCTGCGGCCACGCCGTCGTGCCGTGCGGAGTTTCGCCAGGTGGCGAGGGTGCTCGGGTACCTTACGTTACATGGTTTTACCTGATGGTCCAGACCTGTCGCCAGTGGAGGTCTAGACCAACCGTCGCCGCGGTGCGACGGTCGTGCCGCTCCGTCCGGGACGGTGCGGAGCGGGTCCGGCGCGTCGTGCCGGCCCTGCCAAGGTGTATCCGTGTGACGGACCCCGCAAACATCCCAAACGGGATCAAAGCAGCCGGACTACTGTACAACCGCCCGGAACAGCGGTCCGCGCCCAGGGGAGCCGAATCACCCGGCCGGGCCGGACCCGCAGGTCAGCGCACCGGCGGGCGGCCCAAGCAGCGGAGGCGTCCGGGGAGCGGCACGGGACCCGTACGATGTGCATCGATGACCGCTCTTCCCCCGGCCCTGACCGCGCTGCTCGACTCCCAGGGCGCGGACGCCTCCCGCAGCCACCGCGTCCTGGCCGCACTGGCCGACGGCGGGTGGTGGACCAGCCGGGAGCTGGTCCGTGGCACCACCGTGGCGCACCGGGCCGTGGAGGCCGTCCTGACCGCGCTCGGCGAGGAGCTGCGGCGCGACGGCGACCGCGTCCGGCTGGCCTCCCCCGCCGCGTACGCCGCTTTCACCGAGGCGCCGCTCACCGACCCGGTGCACCACCTGCTGGCGGCGCACCCGCGTGCGGCGGCGGAACTGGACCGGCTCGTCGCGGAGGCGCCGCCGTCGCGCGCCGACCTGGACCACGTCGCGGCCACGCCCGCGACCGCGCTGCGGCGCGCCCTCCTGCTGGACGGCAGGTTCGCGCTCGCGGGCCGGCGGCTGCTGTGCGTGGGCGACCACGACCTCACGTCGCTGGCCACCACGCTGGTGCGGCCGGAGGCCGAGGCGGTGGTGGTGGACATCGACGAGCGCATGCTCGACTACATCGACACCGCCGCCGCCCGCCTCGGACTGCCGGTCCGCTGCCACTTCGCCGACCTGCGGCTCGGCCTGCCACCGGCGGTGCGCGGCCGGGCCGACCTCGTCTTCACCGATCCTCCGTACACCCCCGAAGGCGTGGAACTGTTCGTGCGGCGCGGCCTGGAGGGGCTGGCCGATCCGCGGCACGGCCGGGTGCTGCTCGCCTACGGCGCCAGCGAGACCACCCCGGCGCTGCTCGCCCGCACCCAGACGCGGCTGACCCGGCTCAACGTGGCCTACGAGGCGATCTGGCCGGACTTCAACCGGTACCTGGGCGCGGAGGCGATCGGGGCGGCCAGCGACCTGTACGTGTTGCGCCCCACGGCGCGCACCCCGGCGGGCGGCGACGGCCGCGAGGCCGCCCGCATCTACAGCCAGGGCGCCAACGC
Source organism: Marinactinospora rubrisoli (assembly GCF_042664915.1). Taxonomy (NCBI): domain Bacteria; kingdom Bacillati; phylum Actinomycetota; class Actinomycetes; order Streptosporangiales; family Nocardiopsidaceae; genus Marinactinospora; species Marinactinospora rubrisoli. Next base: position 33,401 of record NZ_JBHTBH010000005.1, on the reverse strand, counting down.
CCGGGAGTCCGCCGGTGGACTGGACGAGACCTCGGTGCACGCGCTGCTGGACCGCTTCGCCGCGGACACGCTCGTGGGCGGCCGGCCGCTCCAGGCCCGGCCGGAGGTGCGGCGGGTGCGGCTCGCCACCTGGCTGGCCGAACCGGCCGCATGGGCGCCCACCGGTACCACGACGTCCGGACCCGGCAGGGACGCGGCGGGCTCCGGCGCGCTGGTCGACCTGACCGGCGGCTGGGACGCCCTGCTGGAACGGGTCCTCCTCGCCGCACCGGCCGCCGACGTGCACGTGGTGCTGCCGAGCGGCGCCGCCCAGGTCCGCAGCGAGGCCGGCCAGCGCGCCCTGCGCGACGCCGTCGGGGACCGCCACGAACTGCGGTTCCTGCGCGGCTGCCCGGACCCCCGGCACACCGTCGTCGCCGCGCGGTACCTCCCCCCGGATGACGACGCGCCGCCGGGCGCGCGACTGCTGCGGCACTGCCGTGACCGCGCACACGGCAGCATCGCCGCGGTGCTGCGCGAGGGACTGATCCGCGTGGCCGCCGAACTCGGCCGGCCGATCAACAAGAAACAGGCCCGCACACGGGTGGCCGCCGCCGCTCCGCGGCTGTCCGGCCACACCCTCCTCGACCTCCCGCTGCACCGGGTGGCGGCGCTGCCGGACCTCACCGCGGCCCTCGTGGCGGAACTCCCGGCCGACTGACGCTGCCCCGGCGCCGTTTTGCCGGCGGCCGAACGACCGCGCGGGCACGCGGGCCGAACGCGGCCGAGCACCGGCCGTTCCGGCAGGCGGTGCCCGCCGGCGACACCGCAGTGGACGCGGCGGGCTCCCCTCCCCCACCCGGTGGAACACCGCCGCGGGCCGGGCGAGGCCCCGCCCTGATCCGCGCATCCGCGGCGGACCGTTCGGCCATCGCCGGCGCCTGGAGAGACGAAGCGGGTGAACGTCCGGCCCGGACCGCCTCCGATCTTCCGGCTCACATCGGCAACGACCGGCGTTGATGACGCGCCGGTGGTCGGCCCGCCGCTTGTCATCGCGGGGGTGGGCGGGCATGAGCGGGGCGGGCCGGTCACCCTCGAAGGGCCGGTGGGTTCATGCCGCCTGGCCATGTCACCCGGCGATACACTGGCCCGTCCCACAGACGTTTGCCCGCCCTAGAGGAGCGAGTCCGAGGTACGGGGGTGGCTACGGGCGCAGCGGAGGGCGTCCGAAGATCTCGCCGTGCGACGAGACCTGGACACCCTGCTGACCGCAATGTGTGCCGCGCCGACCCGCTCACCCGACCCAGGAGGATCGGCCGCCCGCACCGTCCGGCGCCGGACCGATCCGCCTGGCCGTGCCCCAAGCCGCCGCCCGGCTTCGCCTCCGTGCGGCACCGGATCCGCCACGCCCACACCCACTCGCGCGGCCTCTTCCCCCACGTGCCCGCCGGTCCGGAAACCGCGAACGCCGCAGCAGCGCCGACCCACTGTTCGCCCGGCTCGCGGAAACCGGCCCGACGCGTCGTCGGCCAGAACGACGGCCTCTGGCCGGCAGGGCCGGCCACGGCCGTTGCCGCGCTCGCTGCCGTCACCCTGGGGATCGCTTCGAAGCGTTCATCGAACAGTCCGGCCACCATCCGGTCAGGCCCGGCCGCAAGGACGGAACCGTGCCACGGGCACCCGGCCCGAGTCCGCCAGTGGCGCGAAGCCATCATCGAGCAGCGCCTGCTCGCACTCGCCACCGCGATCCGGCGAAGCGGCCGACCGGCGCGCCCGTCGAACGCGCACTGATCGCCTATGACGACCGAGGACATCGGACTCGGTCTGCGCCGTGGCGGCCCGGCTCTCGGCTCGTTCCGTCACCGTTCCGGGCCGATACCGAGCCGTGGCGGCCGAGCACCGGGGCCCCCGGTGGGGCTCCGGCGTCGCGGGCGCGCCCCTGCCGCCGCCCGCACCGTGGGTCCGGGCGTTCCCGCCATGGGACGGCAAAAGGGCGTCCGGCCGGATTTCGGCCGGACGCCCCTGCGGTTCTTCTCCTCGTGGGCGGCGTGCCGTGCTTCCCGAGGGTGCCGCTCCACCCCGTGTCACGGGCCGCCGGACGCCCGGCGGCCGCGAGATCAGCCGGTCGGAACGCCGGTGCCGGTACCCGTACCGTCGACTCCCGTACCCGTGCCGCCGTCCACACCGGTGGTGCCGCCGGTTCCGGCGCCCGGGTCCACGGCCGTTCCGTCCTGGGTTCCGGTGCCCGGCACCTCGGTGCCGGTCCCCGTCGTGCCCTCGGTTCCGGTGCCGGTGGCGGTGTCGTGCTCCAGCAGGCGGCGGAACAGCGGGAAGTCGAAGTTGCCGAGCGCGATCAGCGGGCCGCTGAGGTTCTCGCGCTCCTCCGGCGACGTCGAGGAGAGCGACTGCACCCACGTCACCACCAGGTAGTGACCGTTGACCGTCGCCTCGGCCGCGCTGTAGCCCGCGCCGAGCCGGTCGAAGGGCTCCTCCTCGCTGGGCGGCAGCAGGAAGCCGTTCGCCGCCTCCTCCTCACCGTCCGGCGGCTCCAGTGCCGCGGCGACCGCCCGGGCGGCGTCGGCGTCGCGCAGCTTGAGGATGGCGGCGACTCCGACGTGGTCCTCGGAGGTGTAGCCGGCCCGGGCCACCTGGGAGCAGTCCGCGTCCGCCAGAGCCTGCACGACGGACTCGCCCCAGACCGCCTGGGCGCAATCGTCGGTCAGCGAACTGGCGGCCAGGGTGAAGGTCATGCCCTGGCTGTCGATCTCGTCGTTGCCGCGCTCGAACACCTCCTGCTCGGCCAGCGGGCGCGGGTCGGTCTCGCGGTCGGCGAGCACCTCCGTGGTCTCCCGGCTGGTGTACACCCCGTAGGAGTTCGGGGCCGCCTGTTCGGTGCCGCCGCTGAAGCCGAATCGGATGACGAGGACGACGACGACCGCCACCACCACGGCCGTGCCGAGCACCCCGAGCAGGACGGGTACCAGCTTCCCGCGCTTGCCACCGGAGTCGGATCCGCCGCGCCTCGACTTGCGCCGCGCCCCCTTGCGGCGGGGCGGCGGTGCGGCCAGCCCCTCGATGGAGTCGCCTCCGGCGGGCTTTCTCCGCCGACCGGGGGAACCGGGCGCGGACGGTTCAGTAGTGGACACCAGAACCTCTCGGGGGTGGGGGGAAGCGTTCTCGGGCGTTCCTCGGGGAACACGGTGGAGGGAGACCAGATTAGCGGCGAAATCGCGCCCGGGCGGAATCACGGTCACCGGCGGCGGCGCGGCGCACGCGGTTCCGTCCGTCCGCGCCGCCGCCGACCGGTCTAGCCCTCGTCCTCGCCCTCGGTGGCCGCCGACACCTGCTGGTAGACGGAGACCGCCGCGTCCATCGCGACCACGTTCAGCGTCGCCATGGACTCGTCGTCCTCGGGCTCGGCCCCGTCGGCGCGGGCCACCCAGAACACGGCCAGGTAGTGGCCCATGACCTGGCTGGTGGCCTGGCTGTATCCCTCGTGCAGGCCGGGGATCTCGTCGTTCATGGGGAGCACGAACCCGGGCATGGCCTGCGGGTCCAGCTCCTCGGAGACCGCGGCGGCGGCGTCGGCGTCGGCGAGGTCGAACAGCGTGAACTGCGCCACGTACGTCTCGTTCTCGTCGAGGTAGACGCCGCGCGCGGCCGAGGTGCAGGCGCCGTCGGCCAGCGCCTGGGCGAGGTCCTCGCCCCACACCATGGCGGTGCAGGTGTCGGTGACCTCGGAGTCGCGCAGCGTCAGCTCGAACGGCGACAGTTCCAGCTTCTCGGCGGGGTTGAACACCTGCTCCACGGTGAGGGGCTCGGCGTCCTCGGCCCGCTCGGCGATGGGCGCGAAGATGTCCTGCTGCGGCTGGGCGTGGAACAGTTCGGGCTGGAGGGTGCTGTGCCCCTCGGGCGGGGCGACGATCTGGGTGCTGGCCTCGCCGGGGCCGTCGGAGGGGGCGGCCACGAGCTGGTAGCCGAGCACTCCGAGCAGGGCGACCAACGTCACCCCGAGCAGGCCGAGAATCCCGCCCAGCAGGTAGGTGCCGCGCTTGCGCTGGCTCTGCTCGGCGAGCGTGTAGACCATCTGGCTGGGACGGTCTCCGAGCACGGTGACGCGCTTGAGTGCCGAGGCCGAGAACCGGGAGACCTGGTCGATGGGGCCGCTGGTGGTGGTGCCGGCCGCCCTCCGGCCGCGGCGGGCACCGGTGCCGGAGGCGGCGCGCCGGCCGCCCGGTTCCTTGGCCTCGGTGCCGGCCGGATCGCCGGCCTCCGCGGCCGCCGCGGAGGCGGCGGCAGCGCCGGCCCGGCCGCCGAATCCGCCGAACCTGCCCATCAGGCCGGACTTAGTGGACTTACCGGATTTGCGACCCTGCTTCGCGCCCCGTTTGCGCCCGCCGGAGCGAGCGGACCGGCCGTGCGCCCGGCCGGGCTCGGCGTCCGGGTCGCCGGCCGGCTCCTCGTACTCGTAGGCGTACTCGTCGTCGTACGCGTACTCGTCGTGGTCGTACCCGCCGTACTCGGAGTCCCGCCCGCGCCCGCCGGCCGGACCCTGCGCGCGGCGACCGCGATCGTCGGGCCGGTCGTCGACGGCGGCGCGGCGGCCGGCCGCACGGCGACCGCCCCGGCCGCCCCGCGGCTCGCTCGATCGGGACCGGCGTGAGCCGCGCCGCCGCGTCGGGTCAGTGGAGTCGGAATTGCTCACCTAGGTCTCATCCGTCCGTCGGGACGTCGGGCCGGTCGTGGCGTACTTGCGGTACGCCACGACCGGCCCGCGCCCGTGCTCGCGTTTCGCGGTGTCCGGGCCGTCGTTCACCGGTTCGGTTCCGGCCGACGGTCCCTCGGCCGGCCGCGCGACGCGCGACGGCCGGTCAGGCGGGGCCGCGGTCGCCCGAGGCCGGGGGACCGGTGTCGAGGCGCTCCGTCCGCTGCTCCGTCTCCGCCGTCTGCTCGACGGTGGCCTCCGTGGCGTCCACGGCCACCGTGGCCGGCTCGGTGCCGGTCCCGGCCGGCCGCACCTGGTCGGAGAAGCGGTCGAGCCGCCGACCGGCCCAGATGAAGTACGCCAGGGCGGCCACGAACACCAGGATCGAGGTCCAGTTGTTCAGCCGCAGGCCGAGCACCGTGTGCGCCGGGTCGACTCGAAGGTACTCGATCCAGAACCGCCCCACACAGTAACCCATGACGTACAGCGCGAAAAGCCGTCCGCCGCGCATCTCGAACCGGCGGCCCGCCCACGCCAGCACGACGGCCAGCGCCAGGCACCACAGCGACTCGTAGAGGAACGTGGGGTGGTAGGTGAACTCGCCGGGGATCATCCCCGGCCGCAGCGCCCCCGTGGGGTACGGCGAGATCTCCACCGCCCACGGCAGGTTCGTCGGGGCGCCGAAGAGCTCCTGGTTGAAGTAGTTGCCCCACCGCCCGAAGGCCTGCGCCAGAGGAAGAGTCGGCGCGATGGCGAACGAGAGCCGGCTCATGGACAGGCCGCGCCGTCGCGCCACCAGCCACACTCCGAGCGCGCCGAGCGGGATCGCCCCCCAGATGCCGAGGCCGCCCTCCCAGATGAACAGCGCCCGGATCGGCTCCCGGCCGGGCCCGAAGTACAGCTGGTAGTCGGTGATGACGTGGTAGAGGCGACCGCCCACGAGGCCGAGCAGGACGGCCGGGACCGCGAGGTCCATGATGGTGCCGCGCTCGCCGCCCATGGCCGCCCAGCGGCGCTCGCTCCACACCACCGCGGCGATGACGCCCGCGAGGATGCACAGCGCGTAGAAGTGGATGGTGAGAGGCCCCAGGCTCAGCGAGCTGACGCCGGGGCTCGGGATGGCCGCGAGGGCGCGGCCGGTGGCGGCCGCGCCCGCATCGAAGGTCGACGGGATGGTCATTCGTCCGATTATTCCTTGCCGCTGGATGGTTCGGCGGCCGTCGGGCTCGGGGGCGCGGAGTCGTCGGCGCTCAGCGGCTTGGTGTCCACCTGCCCCGGTTCGGCCTCCTCGACCGCCCTGGTGAGCCCGTTCACCCGGTAGACGTCGTTGCCCTGCAGCGTACCGTCGATGTAGATGGACGGGGTCCCCGTGAAGCGGTTGTCACCGGACGGGTACCGGGCGTTCACCGCGGCGGTGGCGTCCAGGAGCTCCCCGACGTAGGTGCCGTCCAGGAAGGAACCGTCCACGCCGTTGTCGTCGCCCCACGCCATGAGGTCGGGCAGCGTCATGGTGGCCAGCTCCTCCTCCGGGATCTCGGCCTGGCCCTTTTCGGAGAGTTGCGGATAGTACTCGCCGACGAACCGCTCGACGACGCGGTTCTCGGCGTCCACGCGCTCGCCGAAGCCGGCGTCGGTGATGCCGACCTCCTCGCCCCAGCTCTTCAGGTCGTCGACGCTGAACCCCGGCTGGCCCTCCCGCGGCTGGTTCTCGAACAGCACGTCGTTGTACTGCACGAACCTGCCGTAGTCGGCCGCGGCGCGTGCCGCGGCGCCGCCGCGCAGCGAGTTGGTGCTGATGGGGTCGGACTGCTGGGCGAAGATGCTCACCGGGCGGTAGTGCACGATGGCCTCCCCCTCGGCGGCGAGCTGCTTGAGCGTGTCGGCGTTGATCGTCTCGAACTGCCGGCACGCGGGGCACTGGAAGTCGGCGTACACCTCGACCACCGGGGCGGAGGCGCCCTCCTGGGCCATGACGACGCTGCCGTCGTCCTGCAGGATCTGCGGCGCGAGCGCGCCGTTCCACTCCTCGGCGGCCCGCCCCTGCGCGGTCATGTACAGGTAACCGCCGCCGACGACCAGCGCGACCACCACGACCGCGGCGCCGATGATGGCGAGGAGTCTGTTGCGCTTCTCCCGCTGCTGCTGCTTCAGCCGCTCCTGCTTGAGCCGCTCGCGGGCCTCGCGCCGCGACGCCTTTCCCATCAGTCGTTCACCATTCCTCGCCTGTTGGATTCCGGCCGGCGGTGCACGGACGCACTCTGGCGGCACCGCTCGCCACGGGCCGGGCGGCCTGGTGCGGTGGGCGGCGCTTCCGGCTCCGCCCACCCCGGCCCCGGAGCGCCGGGTCGGGTCAGCCGTCGCGTTCCGCGCGGCGGTCGGCGGCCGGGTACAGCCCGAGTGCGCCGTCGAGTGCGAACGGGGAGCGCGGCCAGAGGACGACGATACCGGCCAGTGCCGCGAACCCGATGTCGCGCACGATGTCCAGGCCGTACTGGGTCTCGCCCGCGGCGACCGGCCCGCCGGTGCCGAAGCAGCCGCAGTCGATGGTGAGCCCGCGCGCCCACGCCGAGATGATCCCCGCGATGAACACCACCATCAGGGCTCCCGATACCAGGCCGACGTAGCGGGTGGCCAGACCGGCGAGCAGCAGCAGCGCCAGCGCGATCTCGAAGAACGGCAGCGTGTAGCCGATGAACTGGTTCACCGGTTCCGGGAAGAGCTGGTAGGCCTCCACGGCCTGCACGGACAGCGCCGGGGCGCCGAGCTTGCTCGCGCCGGCGTAGCCCAGCACGCCGGCGAGGCCGAGCCGCGCGGCCAGGGATACCCACGGCTGGGCCGCGGCCCACCCGGACGGCCGGACGCCGCCGGTGGTACCGGGCGGCTGCTGTGCTTCGATGTCCGTCGACATGGCTTCCCCGAGACGCTGAGAGGGTGATGAGAGCCGCGCCGCGCCGGCCGACGTGGGTGCGGGCCGCCGACCGCCCGGTCGCACTCCCCAGCTTACTCTGCGTCGCGGAGCGGCGACGCCGAGTCGCTGGACCGTCCGCGCACCTCGGCACACGGACGTCTGTCACTCTAGTCGGCGGCTCGTCGGCGGGCCCTGGCCGGGGCGGGACGGCGGACCGAACTCTCACCGGATTCTCACCTGGGAACCGGCCCCGGAACTCAGTGCCGGCCTCCGAGAACACCGGAGCCGCCGCGCCCCGGAAGGGCGCGGCGCCTCCGGTGGCCGCGGCGAGTTCAGCCGGCCGAGCGCACGCCCGCCGCCAGCTCTTCGGCGAAGCCGCGCACGGCCGCCAGCCCGCTCGCCAGGTCGGGGGCGTCGAGCACTCGCTGGCAGAAGCCGGCGCCGACGATGACGCCGTCGGCGTAGCCCGCCACCTCGGCCGCCTGCGCCCCGGTGGAGATCCCGAGGCCGACGCAGACCGGCAGCCCGCTGGCGGCGGTGACCGACCGGGTGCGGGTGACCAGCTTCTCCGCGGTGTCGGCCACCTGGGCACGGGTTCCGGTGACGCCCATGAGGGAGGCGGCGTAGACGAAGCCGCGGCAGGCGCCGGTGGTGAGTTTCATCCGCTCGTCGGTGGACGACGGGGCGACGAGGAAGATCCGGTCGAGGCCGGCGGCGTCGCTGGCGGTCAGCCAGTCGCCGGCCTCTTCCGGAAGCAGGTCCGGGGTGATGACGCCCGATCCGCCGGCGGCGGCGAGGTCGGCGGCGAACCGGTCGACCCCGTACCGGTCGATCGGGTTCCAGTACGACATGACCAGGGCGGCGGCGCCGGTGGCGGCGGTCGCCTCGACGACCCGGAGCACGTCACGGGGGGTGGTTCCGGCGGCCAGCGCCTGGTCGGCGGCCCGCTGGATGGTGGGGCCGTCCATGGTGGGGTCGGAGTAGGGCAGCCCGACCTCGATGACGTCGCAGCCGCCCGCGACCATGGCCTGGACGACCTTGATGGAGGAGTCGACGTCGGGGAAACCGGCGGGCAGGTAGCCGACGAGCGCCGCGCGGCCGGCGGCCCTGGTCTCGGCGAGCCTGGTCTGCAGGGCGGTGCTCACGACTGGGCCCCCTCGTTCGCGACGTCGCCGCTGTCCACAAGTCCGAAGTAGCGGGCCGCGGTGTCGACGTCCTTGTCGCCGCGCCCGGAGAGGCTGACGAGCACGACGGCCTCGGGGCCGAGCCGCTCACCGATCCGGCGGGCGCCGGCGAGCGCGTGAGCGCTCTCGATCGCCGGGATGATCCCCTCGGTGCGGCAGAGCAGCCGGAACGCCTCCATGGCCTCGGCGTCGGTGACGGCCTCGTAGGTCGCCCGGCCGGTGTCGGCCAGCCACGCGTGCTCGGGGCCGACCGCCGGGTAGTCCAGTCCGGCGGAGATGGAGTGGCTCGGCACCGTCTGGCCGTACTCGTCCTGGAGCACGTAGGTGCGCGCGCCCTGGAAGACGCCGGGGCTGCCGCCGGTGATGGACGCGGCGTGCCGGCCGGTCTCCACCCCGTCGCCCCCGGCCTCGAACCCGTACAGCCGGACCTCGCTGTCGGGGATGAAGGCGGCGAAGATGCCGATGGCGTTGGATCCGCCGCCGACGCAGGCGGCGACGGCGTCCGGCAGCCGGCCGGTGAGTTCGCGGACCTGCTCGCGGGCTTCGGCACCGATCACGTGGTGCAGGTCGCGCACCATGACCGGGAACGGGTGCGGTCCGGCGACGGTGCCGAGCAGGTAGTGGGTGCGGTCGACGTTGGCCACCCAGTCGCGGAACGCCTCGTTGACGGCGTCCTTGAGGGTGCGGCTGCCGATGGTGACGGGGACGACCTCGGCACCGAGCATGCGCATCCGCGCGACGTTGAGCGCCTGGCGGCGGGTGTCCTCCTCGCCCATGTAGACGACGCACTCCAGGCCGAGCAGCGCGCAGGCGGTGGCCGTGGCGACACCGTGCTGGCCCGCCCCGGTCTCGGCGATGACGCGGGTCTTGCCCATCCGCCGGGTGAGCAGCGCCTGGCCGAGCACGTTGTTGATCTTGTGCGAGCCGGTGTGGTTGAGGTCCTCGCGCTTGAGCAGGATCCGGGCGCCGCCGGCGTGCCGGCTGAAGTTGCGCGCCTCGGTGATCGGGCTCGGCCGGCCGGTGTAGCTGCTGAGCAGTTCACCGAGTTCGGCCTGGAACTCCGGGTCCTCCTTGGCCTTGGCCCATTCGGTGGCCACCTCGTCGAGGGCGGCGACGAGGGCTTCGGGGCTGAACCGGCCGCCGTAGCGGCCGTAGTGCCCGGTTCCGTCCGGCTGGCCGGCTTCGGGGCGTGCTGTGGTCATGTGACGTTCTCCCGACCGCACGCCGGTATGGGGTGCGGTCAATCGCGTTCGGGGAACGTACCGGGCTCGCGGCGGGACCGCGGTCAGGCCGGCACGTGGACGGGCGGCGGGGACGGGAGCCCGCGGGTGCGGACTCCCCCGCGCCATCGACGCGGGCGGGGGAACCGGCGGGCGGCGGGCGTGGCCATGCTCAGTGCCGGTCCCGCAGGGCCGGGTGGGCTCCGGCGGTGACGAGGTCGGCCACCGCGTCGCGCGGGTTGCGGCCGACGACGAGGCTCTCCCCCACCAGGACCGCGTCGGCGCCGGCGCCGGCGTAGGCCAGCAGGTCGTGCGGGCCGCGGACGCCGGACTCGGCGATCTTGATCCGGTCGTCGGGGATCAGCGGCGCGAGCCGCGCGAACGTGCCCCGGTCGACCTGCAGGGTCTTGAGGTCGCGGGCGTTGACGCCGATGACGGTGGCGCCCGCCGCGACGGCGCGCTCGACCTCCTCCTCGGTGTGCACCTCGACCAGCGGGGTGAGACCGAGGGACTCGGCGCGTTCGACGAGGGAGATGAGGGCGTCCTGCGGCAGAGCGGCGACGATCAGCAGGACGGCGTCGGCGCCGTGCAGCCGCGCCTCCCAGAGCTGGTAGGCGCTGACCACGAAGTCCTTGCGCAGCAGCGGCGTCTCCACGGCGGCGCGCACCGCGGCGAGGTCGGCGAGGCTGCCGCCGAACCGGCGCCGCTCGGTCAGCACACTGATCAGGCAGGCTCCGCCGTCGGCGTAGTCACGGGCCAGGGCGGCGGGGTCGGCGATGGCGGCGAGCGCGCCCTTGGACGGGCTGGAGCGCTTCACCTCAGCGATGACCTGCACGCCGGGGCCGCGCAGGGCGGCGACCACGTCCTTGGGCCACGGGACCGTCGCGGCCTGTTCCTTGAGCCGCTCCAGAGGAGTGGCGGCCTGCCGATCGGCGAGATCGGCGCGTACTCCGTCGAGAATCTCGTCGAGCACGCTCACGTGAGACTGCCCCCTCCGTTGGCGATTCCGGTGGACGCCGCGGACGCGGCGGCGTCGGCGGCGCGGACACCTCCGGAGCACGGGATCTCCGGTGAACAGGGTGTTCCGCTGCCCGTCCTGTGGCCACGATCGTACCGACCCGTGCCGACGGACCGGTCACCGCCTCCTCGAACACCGCCGGAGGCGGCGCCCTCCGGTCGGGCGGCGGGTCCACGTTAGCCGGTCGGGACTCCCCCCGGTGCCAGAAACGCGGCGAAAGGCAGGTTGCGCAGCACCCAGAAGGCGAGGATGACCACGAGCAGCGTCCACAGCCAGAAGGGGTGGACCGGCCGGGGCGGGCGCGCGGTGGGGCGGAAGGAGCGGTACAGCCACCGCAGATAGGCCACGCCCATGATGGGGATCATGACGAGGGTCAGGATGTTCATCTGCGCCGCGCCGGCGATGTCGAGGTTGGTCAGCGCGTTGACGCAGCGCATGGTGCCGCAGCCCGGGCAGTAGGTGCCGGTCAGCGCCAGCCACGGGCAGGTGGGGTAGTGGCCCGGTTCGTGCGGGTCCACGAAGTGGACGAGCGTCGCCGCGGCGAGGCCCGCCGCGCCCAGCAGCAACGGCGCCGCCGCGGGATGCGGACGGCGCCGGAGCCGGCTGAGGAGCGCGTACGTACGCACGTCTTTAGTAGGTGGTGCTGTACGTGGTCGCGGAGGCGGCCATGATCACCACGAAGATGATGTAGATGACCCAGAAGACGATCTGGAGGATGAAGGCGATCAGGCTGATGATGCCGAAGATCTTCGCCTTGCTCGCCGCGTCCTCGGCGCCGGCGTAGTCGCCGATGCTCCACTTGCTCCCGACCTGGAGCGCGAAGATCAGGCCGATGATGCCGATGACGGTGCAGCCGAAGATCCCGAGGATGTTCTGCCACAGGTAGTTCTTCGGCTGCTCGGCCGGCGCTCCACCGCCCGGGTAGCCGCCGGGCTGGGGCGGGCCGTAGCCGCCGGGAGGAGGCCCGTAACCACCGGGGTTCTGCGGGCCGGAAGGAGGACCGTAGCTCATTGTTTGGTGTCTTCCTGACGACGAGGGTGTGAGAAGCGCGCCGCGCAAGAGGCGAACACCTGAGACGACCGCCAACATGGGTCAGGGTTGGAGAGCTGGGTGCTACACGCGTCGCGGGCAGACCGAAATCATGCCAGATTTTCCCGGCGAAGCCGACATCGACTTGGGGAAACCACCGACAACCGTACCGATCCACCCACGACGCGGGCCAGCCGGGCGAAGGACGTGATGGAGCCGTTACGTGGGCGCCGTCCTACTTGGCCGCCGCCGCGGGCTCCTTGGCGTCGCCGCCCTTCTTCTTCGCCGACTTCTCCGGGGCGGCCGACGCGGCTGCGGCGCGCTCGGCCTCCCACTCCGCACGGCTGGGCGGCGCGACCCGCGGGCTCTTGCGGCCGAGACCGGCCTTCTTCATCACGCCGGCGATCACGGCGCAGACGACGCTGCCCGCCAGGGCGACGACGGTCCAGGTGACGAGGTCCTTGCCGAGGATGATCGCGACGCCGGCGATGCTCCAGACCACGATCCAGGAGGCGGTCAGGAACCAGGCGGAGGGGGTGTTGCCGTGGTCGTCGTGGTGTGCGTCGGCCATCAACGCTCCTTCAGGTGTGCGTTATCGTCGGATGTCGTTCCCGAGCCGGGCGCCGGCGAGCCGGGCACCCCCGGGTCCGGTGCGGGGTCCGCGGTGGGGTCGGCGCCGGAGTCGAGAGACTTCCACAGGTCCGCGGGGTGGTCGGAGCGGTCCGTGCGCGCGGCGCTGTGGCGATCGTACCGGCTGCTCATGGCGGGCCACGCGGGACCCCGGACCACCGCGAACAGCCCGGCGGCGGTGAGCAGCAGTCCGGCGGCCAGCGCGACCCACGGCCACACCGGGTCCGGGGCGAGCCCACCGGCCTCCCCGGCGGCGGTGGCCTGCCGTTCGGCCAGCCGGACCAGGTGACCGGGCCGGGTCCCCCGCCAGACGTCGATGACGGCGACGGCGCCGAACACCGCCACCAGCAGCCCGGCGGCGCGGCGGGTCCAGCCGCGGGTGGCCACTAGCGCGGCCACCGCGGCCAGACTGACCCAGCCCATTGCCGCGGCGGTGGGGCTCACCTGCCCGGCGGCCAGTTCGACCGGTGCCGGCGCGACCGGGCCGGGCAGCGTGATCTGCCCGCGCGCCCAGGTCTGCGACGTGGCGGCGAGCAGCGCGGCGGCCCCGACGGCGGTGGCGAGCAGCGCCAGGGTGTACTCGCGGCGCGCGCGGTCCGCGGCGCGGGGCCGGGCGTGTTCGGTGACGTCGGGGCCGCTCACCGGGCGGCCCCGTCGCCCAGCGGCAGGCGGCCGGAGTCGAAGCAGGTGCGGTCCCCGGTGTGACAGGCGACACCGGTCTGGTCCACGCGCACCAGCAGCGTGTCGCCGTCGCAGTCCAGTGCGACCGAGACCACGCGCTGCAGGTTGCCGGAGGTGGCGCCCTTGACCCAGTACTCGCCGCGGCTGCGCGACCAGTAGGTGGCGTGCCCGGAGGTGAGGGTGCGGGCGAGCGCCTCGTCGTCCATCCACGCGAGCATGAGCACCTCGCCGGTGTCGTGCTGCTGCACGATGGCCGGCACCAGGCCGTCGGGGGTGCGCTTCAGCCGGGCCGCGATGTCGGGGGCGAGGATCTGCTGGGAGTCGCCGGGTGGGCTCACGCTCATGATCCCACCCTAAGACCGTCCCGGCGGTGGGCGCGGTGGGGCCCCGCGCGCGGCGCGGCGGGAGGCCCGGAACCGCGAGCCGGGCGCTCCTTCGCTGGTCGCGCCGGGTCCTCCCGGCGCGACGCGTCCCGCATCTCCGGAATGTCCTAGAGTCGGACCGGCTTTTCCCCGGAGGAGCAGGAGATCCGTGACCGCCCAGCGACTCGCCGCCGACCTCGCCGGCAAACCCGCCGCGCTGACCGAACTCGCCAACCACCTGGCGCGCCGCGACCCGTTCGCGGCGCTGCCCTCGCTCGTCGACGACGAGCCGGCGACCGTGCTGTTCCTCGGCCTGGGCGCGGCTCGGCACGCCTGCGAGGCGGCGGCGGCCCGGCTGCGCAGCGTGGGGCTGGGCGCCACCGCGGAGTTCTCCTCGGTGGCGGAGACGGTGCCCGCGGGCCCGGACACCCTGGTGGTGGCGGTCTCGCTCGGCGGCGGGCAACTGGAACTGTGCACGGCGCTGGACCGCTACGTCGAGCGCTCCCCCGTCATCGTCCTCACCAACGATCCCGACGCCCCGGTGTCCCGCTACGCCGACGTGCTCGTCCCCCTGCTGGCCGGTGACGAGACGAGCGGGCTGGCGTGCCGCCAGTACCAGCACGCGCTGGCGCTGCTGCTGCTCCTGGCGTACCGGCTGGGGGCGATGCCGCCGGGCGGCATCGCCGACCTGTCGGTCACGCTGCGCCGGGTGGCCAACGCGAGCGCGGAGCTGCTGGAGCGGGCGCGCGAGTGGCTGCCGCCGGCCGCCGCGGCCCTGGAGGGCGGCACGGGCGGCGTGCACTTCGTCGCACCGGCCGAGCGGCTGGCCTCCGCCGGGCAGGCGGCACAGGCGGTCCGGCTGGGCCCGGTACGGAGCGCGCACACCGCCGAGACCGGGGAGTGGTCGCACAGCGACCGGTACCTGGCCGCCGTGGAGGACTATCGGGCGGTGCTGTTCGCCGGGTCGCACTACGACGAGCGGGTCGCCGAGCAGCTGCTTCAATTGCGCGGCCGGTTCGTCGCCGTGGGCGGCGACGTGCCCGGAGCGTCGGCGACGTTGCGCTACCTCGGCGACGGCGACGCCGACGTCAGTCTGCTCACCGAACCGCTGGTCGGTGAGCTGCTGGCGGCGCACTGGTGGTCCCGCCGGCGCGGATGAGCGGCGGGCCGGCGCACCGGCCCGCCCCCGCGCTCCCGCGCCGCGGTGGGGGCGGCCGCCGTCAGGCGGAGCTGCGCACCCACGACGCGTGCAGGTCGGCGTACACGCCCGGCCGCGCGACGAGCTCGGCGTGCGTGCCGCGCTGGGCGATGCCGCCGGAGTCGAACACCAGCACCTCGTCGGCCGCCTCGGCGGTGGACAGCCGGTGCGCGATGGTGACCGATGTCCGGCCGCTGGTGAGCCGGTCCAGCGCGCGCTGGATGCGCACCTCGGTGTCGGGGTCGACGGCCGAGGTCGCCTCGTCCAGCACGAGCAGGTCCGGGTCCGCGATGTAGGCGCGCACCAGTGCGACGAGCTGCCGCTCGCCCGCGGACAGCGACTCACCGCGCTGGCCGACCGGGGTGTCCAGGCCGTGCGCCAGTCCGGCCAGCCAGTCGGCGAGGCCGAGTTCGGCCACCGCCGCCTCCAATTCGGCGTCGGTGGCCTCTGGCCGGGCGAACCGGATGTTGTCCCCCAGCGAGCTGTCGAAGAGGAACCCCTCCTGGGGGACCATCACGACCCGGCGGCGCAGCGAGGCGAACGCCACCCGGCGCAGGTCCACGCCGTCCAGCAGCACGGTGCCCTCCGTGGGGTCCATGAGCCGGGTGAGCAGTTTCACGAACGTGGTCTTGCCGGATCCGGTCTCGCCGACGACGGCGATCCGGGTGCCGGCGCGGATCTCCTCGCTGACCCCGGTGAGGACGGGCGGGCCGCCGGGGTAGGCGTAGCCGACGTCGCGGAAGACGACGCCGACCGGTCCGCGCGGCAGCTCGTGTCCGTCGGGGCCGGGGTCGGCGATGTCCGGCACGGTGTCCAGGACGCCGAGCACCCGCCGCCAGCCCGCGATGGCGTTCTGCGCCTCGTTGAAGATCTCGGTGGCCAGCATCATCGGGGAGACGAAGAGCTGGACCAGGAAGAGGAACGCGACGAGCTGTCCGGCGGTGATGTCGCCGTCGATCCCCAGCAGCACGCCGGCCACCACGACCGCGGCGTTGGCGATGGCGGCGACCAGCTCGGAGAACGGCGAGACGGCCATGGAGAGCCGCTGTGCCCGCACCTGCGCCCGCCGGGTGGCGAGCACGGTCTCGTCGATGCGCCGGCCGGTGCGCTCCTCGGTGGCGTGCGCCCGGATGACGGCGGCGCCGACGACGGTCTCCCCGATGGCGCCCAGCATGTCGCCGGTGCGTTCGCGCACCTTGAGGTAGGCGCGCGACAGCAGGCCCTGCAGCCACCGCACGCCGAACAGCAGCGGGAGGAAGCAGACCCAGACGAGGACGGTGAGCTGCCAGGAGTAGACGGCCATGAGCACGGTGGCGATGAGGAGCTGGCCGGAGCTCACGATGAGGAGCAGGCCGCCCCACTGCATGAAGGCGCTGATCTGGTCGACGTCGGAGGTGACGCGGGAGACCAGCGCGCCCTTGCGCTCGCTGTTCTGGGTGAGGACGGACAGGTCGTGCACGTGCCGGAACGCCTTGCGGCGCAGCGTGGCCAGCCCGGACTCGGTGGCACGGTACAGCCGCACGTTCATCAGGTAGGAACAGATCGCGGTGATGACGATGAGGACCGCGCACAGCGCGACCGCGCGGGTCACGAACGCCATGTCGGGCTGGCCGCTGCCGGGCACCAGCCCGTTATCGGTGATCTGCTGCACGGCGATGGGGGCGATGACCTTGCCCGCGGTGGCGATGACCGCGAACAGCAGGGTCAGCCACAGGCCGTGCGCGAACTCCGGGGAGAGCGCGAGCCCGCGGCGGATGGTGGTGAGGGCGGAGTCGGCGGACCGCCGCAGGGCGGGTCCGCCGGTCCCGGCGCCGGGGTCGGCGGAGGTGGCGGCGCGTTGGTCGCGGTCGTCGCGGGTGCGGGTGACGGCGCTCATCCGAGCAGCTCCTGAGGGTCGGCGGTCTCCTGGTGTCCGGTGCGGCCATCGGCGGCGGCCCGGTCGGCCGCGCGCTCCTCGGCGGCGCGCTCGTAGGCGGTGACGAGGCGCCGGTAGCCGGGCGAGCGCTCCAGGAGTTCGGGGTGCGTGCCGCGGTCGGTGACGACGCCGCGTTCCAGGAACACGACTTCGTCGGCGAGTTCGATGGTGGCCCGGCGGTAGGCGACCACGATGACGGTGCAGTCGAGCTCGGTGTCGCGCAGACCGGCCAGGATCTGCGCCTCGACCTGCGGGTCGACCGCCGAGGTGGCGTCGTCGAGGATGAGCAGCCTGGGCCGGCGCACGACCGCGCGGGCCAGTGCGAGGCGCTGGCGCTGCCCGCCGGAGAGCGTGGTGCCGCGCTCGCCGATCCGGGTGTCGAGGCCGTCGGGCATGGCGGCGACGAAGGAGTCGGCCCGGGCGAGGCGCAGCGCCGCCCAGACCCGCTCGTCGGGGATATCGGCGCCGAGCGTGATGTTCCCGCGCACGGTGTCCTCGAACACGAAGGTGGTCTGCGGGACGAGGGCGGCGTGCCGGGCGATCTCGCCGCGCCGGAGCTCGCGCAGGTCGACGCCGTCGTAGCCGACGGTGCCGTCGTCGGGGTCGACGAGACGCATCAGCAGGGTGGCGAGGGTGGATTTGCCGGAGCCGGTGGGGCCGACGACGGCGACGGTGCTCCCGGGGATGACGTCGAGGTCGACGCCGCGCAGCACGGTGGTGCGCGGCGCGTCCGCGGGGTCGGTGTCGGCGAGGTCGCGGCCGCTTGCGGCCTGGGCCGGTCCGGCCGAGCCGTCCGGGTCCTTGGCCCGGAAGGCGTCGGCGTAGGAGAAGCGCACGCCACGAGTGGTGACCCCGAGGCCGCCGGTGCCGGACAGGGCCGCGTCGCCGTAGGAGGTGCCGCCTTCGCTCCGGAGCACGGCCTGCACCCGGTTCCAGCCCACGACGCTGCGCGGCAGGTCGCCGAACAGCCAGCCGAGCGAGCGGATGGGCATCGCGAGGAGGGTGAACAGGTAGGCGATCTGCACGAGGTCCCCGGCGGCGATCGCGCCGCCCTCGATGCGCCACATACCGATGACGAGGACGGCGAGCACGCCGAGGTTGGGCAGCCCGTCCATGATCGGGTCGAACAGGCCGCGCAGCCGGCCGACCTGGATCTGGGCGTCGCGCAGTCGGTGCGCGGCGGAGGTGAACCGCTCGGTCTCGGTGTCCTCCCGGCCGAGCGCCTTCACCACGAGGGCGCCGTCGAAGGATTCGTGGGCGACCTCGCTCACCTCGGCGCGCAGCGCCTGGGCGCGGGTGGCCAGCGGCGAGACCTGGCGCTGGTAGACGTAGGTGACGACGCCGAGGACGGGGAACACCACGAACCCGACGAGGGCGAGCACCGGGTCGGTGAGCAGCATCGCGACCGCGGCCACCACGAGCATGAAGACGCTGCCGATGACCATGGGCAGCGGGGCGAGCGGCGACCAGGCGGCCTCGACGTCGGCGTTGGCGTTGGACAGCAACTGGCCGGTGGGGTGCCGGTGGTGCCAGGACAGCGGGAGCTGGAGGTACTTGCGCGCCACGGAGCGGCGGTAGCGGGCCTGCATGCGGAACTGCATGAGGCCGGCGTACAGCCGGCGGGCGGCGAGTCCCAGGCCCTTGAGCACGCCGACACCGACGAGCAGCGCCGCGGCGGTGGCCAGCGCCGCCGTGGTCGTTCGTCCCTCGGCGAAGGCGGGCAGGATGACGGTGTCGGTGACGTGCCCGAGGACCGTCGCCGAGCCGACGGTCACACCGGCGTGCAGGCCGGCTCCGAGGGCGGCGACGGCGAACACGGCCGGTTCGGTGCGGATGGCCACCCACAGCACCCACATGCCGCGGCGGAACACCGGAGAGTCACGGGAGTCGACGTTGGGTCGTTCGGTCGTTACCCCCGGTGACATGCGTATCCCCCAGCATCCTTGACGGGCCCTGAACACGACGGTGGCCGCCCGTGGAAGAGCGGCACACTCGATCAACGCTACTGCGACGATCGCCGCGAAGCGTAGTGATTTAATCAGCGTTGGGAGAACGCCGACTATTCCGGCATGACCCGATCCGGATCGCCGCCGCCGCTGGCCGGAGGCGGCCAGGACCTGCCGGCGGCGGGCGCTTTCGGCGAGTGGTTCTGGCGTCCGGTGAGAGTCCGGCCCTGCGGAGCGGGCCGCCGCGATCGGGGCGTGCAGGCCGGCAAGGGAAGGGAACCGGCTGCTGGCACGGCACCGTGGGGATTCCGGCTCCACCTTGGTGGGGTACGGCCGGTCCCGCCCATGGTGCGGCTCCGGCCCGGCCGGATGGGCCGTCAACGGTCACCGCCGCTCCCGACTCGCGCTGCCGCCGGGGGCTGGGCCTGTTCCTGGTGCGCCCCTCCTTCGAGCGGGAACGGCCCTCGCCCCTGTGGTGAGGTCACCTACGGCCACCGGCCGCCGAAGGACCCGCTCGTCTAGCGGACCGCGTAGCCCCGCGCGCGCAGTTCGGCCTTGACGTCGGCGATGGTGAACTCGCCGAAGTGGAACACCGACGCGGCCAGGACGGCGTCCGCCCCGGCGTCGACGGCCGGCGGGAAGTGCTCGACCCGGCCGGCGCCGCCGCTGGCGATGAGCGGGACGTCGACGGCCGCCCGCACGGCCCGGATCAGCTCCAGGTCGAATCCGGCCCGGGTGCCGTCGGCGTCCATGGAGTTGAGCAGGATCTCGCCGCAGCCGAGTTCGGCGGCGCGACCGGCCCACTCCACGGCGTCGATGCCGGTTCCACGCCGGCCGCCGTGCGTGGTGACCTCGAAGCCGCTCGGGGTCGCGGTGCCGTCGGTGACCCGGCGGACGTCGGCCGAGAGCACCAGCACCTGGCGGCCGAAGCGGTGCGCGATCTCCGCGATGAGCTCGGGGCGGGCGATCGCCGCGGTGTTCACGCCGACCTTGTCGGCGCCGGCGCGCAGCAGCCGGTCGACGTCGTCGGTGGTGCGCACCCCGCCGCCGACGGTGAGCGGGATGAACACCTGCTCGGCGGTGCGCCGGACGACGTCGTAGGTGGTGGCGCGGTCGGCGCTGGACGCGGTGACGTCGAGGAAGGTCAGCTCGTCGGCGCCCTCGCCGTCGTAGCGGTCCGCCAGCTCCACCGGGTCGCCGGCGTCGCGCAGGTTCTGGAAGTTGACGCCCTTGACCACCCGGCCGGCGTCGACGTCCAGGCACGGGATGACACGGATCGCGACGCTCACCGGCCGCCTCCTTCCTCCGGGGCCCGCCCGGTGCGCACCGGCGGCCTCACGCGCGCACCGCCGCGAGCGCGTCCTGCAGGGTGAACGCGCCCTCGTAGAGCGCCGTGCCCATGATCGCACCCTCGACGCCCTCGGGCACGAGCGTGGCGATGGCCCGCAGGTCGTCCAGGCTGGACACGCCGCCGCTGGCGACCACGGGCCGGTCGGTGCGGGCGCAGACGCTGCGGAGCAGGTCGAGGTTGGGGCCGTTGAGCGTGCCGTCCTTGTTGACGTCGGTGACGACGTAGCGGGCGCAGCCCTCGGCCTCCAGGCGCTCCAGCGTGCTGAACAGGTCGCCGCCATCGCGGGTCCAGCCGCGCGCCGCCAGCGTGTCACCGCGCACGTCGAGGCCGATGGCGACGCGGTCGCCGTGCTCGGCGATGATCTTGGCGCACCACTCCGGGTTCTCCAGGGCGGCGGTGCCGATGTTCACCCGCCGGCAGCCGGTGGCCAGGGCGGCGGCCAGCGACTCGTCGTCGCGGATGCCGCCGGACAGCTCCACCTTGACGTCCAGTTCGCCGACGATGCGGGCCAGCAGGTCGCGGTTGTGGCCGCGGCCGAAGGCGGCGTCGAGGTCGACGAGGTGGATCCACTCGGCTCCGGCGTTCTGCCAGCCGAGGGCCGCCTGAACGGGGTCGCCGTACCGCCCCCCGGAACCGGCGCGGCCCTGCACCAGCTGGACGGCCTGGCCGCCGGCGACGTCGACGGCGGGGAGGAGTTCGAGTGTGGACGACATGCGATCTGGGCCTTATCCGTTGAGTGGTGTGGAACGGCGGAGGCGGGGCGGCGCCGGGCGCGGGAGCGCCGTCAGAGCGTGCCGACCCAGTTGGCGAGCAGCCGGGCGCCGGCGTCGCCGGACTTCTCCGGGTGGAACTGGGTGGCCCACAGCGGGCCGTTCTCCACGGCGGCGACGAACGGCGCGCCGTGCCGGGACCAGGTGACCAGCGGCGCCGCGATGTGCGGGTCGGTGGCCGTGAGCTCCCAGTTCAGCACACCGTAGGAGTGCACGAAGTAGAAGCGCTCCCCGGGGTCGACGCCGGCGAACAGCCGGGAGCCCTCGGCGATGTCGAGGGTGTTCCACCCCATGTGCGGGACGATCGGGGCGGACAGCCGTTCGACGGTGCCGGGCCACTCGCCGCAGCCTTCGGTGCGCACCCCGTGCTCGACACCGTGCTCGAACAGGATCTGCATGCCGACGCAGATCCCGAGGACCGGACGCCCGCCGGCCAGCCGTTTGCCGATGACGCGGTCGCCGCCGACGGAGCGCAGCCCCTTCATGCAGGCGGCGAACGCGCCGACGCCGGGGACGAGGAGGCCGTCGGCCTCCAGGGCCGCGTGCGGGTCGCCGGTGACGGTGACGTCGGCGCCGGCCCGCTGGACGGCCCGCTCGGCCGAGCGCAGGTTGCCCGATCCGTAGTCGAGGATGACGACGCGTGGTCGCACGGTGGGTCGTGCCTTTCGGTGTGTCGGGTGGCCGGGTCAGGGTGCCCGGCGCGGCCGGGGTGGTCGGGTCACAGGTAGCCGAGGCGCAGCACGCCGGAGGCCACGGCGAGCGCCGCGCAGCCGGCGAGCAGCACGGACATGACCCTGCTCGTCTTCCACAGGGCGATGGTCCCGCCGGCCAGCAGTCCCCCGAGGGCGACGAGCAGCAGCGGCCAGAGGTCGTCCATCTATAGTGCGCCCTTGGTCGACGGTACGCCGGAGACGCGCGGGTCGCGTTCGCTGGCGAAGCGCAGCGCGCGGGCGAACGCCTTGAACTGGCACTCCACGATGTGGTGGGCGTTGCGGCCGTAGGGGACGTGGATGTGCAGCGCCACGCGGGCCTGTGCGACGAACGACTCGAAGATGTGCCGGGTCATCGTGGTGTCGTAGTCGCGGCCGATGACGGGGGCCATGTTCTCCGGTTCGGAGTGCACCAGGTAGGGGCGGCCGGACAGGTCCACGGTGACCTCGGCGAGCGCCTCGTCGAGGGGCACCTTGGCGTCGGCGAAGCGGCGGATGCCGGCCTTGTCGCCGAGCGCCTCGCGGAACGCCGCGCCCAGCGCCAGGGCGGTGTCCTCCATGGTGTGGTGGGAGTCGATGTGCAGGTCGCCCTCGGTGCGGACCGTGAGGTCGAACAGCCCGTGCTTGGCGAGCTGGTCCAGCATGTGGTCGTAGAAGCCCACGCCGGTGGAGATGTCGGCGACGCCGGTGCCGTCGAGGTCGATCTCGACGAGGACCTTGGTCTCCTTGGTGGTGCGTTCGACGCGTCCGGTACGGCTCATGTCGGTTCGGGTTCTCCTGGTGTCGGGATGTGGGCGCGGTCAGGCACGGCCGGTGGCGGCGAGCAGCGCGGTGCGGAAGTGCGCCATCTCCTCGGGCGTGCCGATGGTGACGCGCAGCCATCCGGGCGGGCCGACCTCGCGGATCAGCACACCTTGGTCGAGCATCGCCTGCCAGACGGCGGTGCGGTCGGTGAACTCGCCGAACAGGACGAAGTTGGCGTCGGAGTCGGCGACCCGGAACCCGTGCTCGCGCAGCCAGTCGACGAGCGCGTCACGGTCGGCCCGCAACTGCTTCACGGCGCCGAGGAGCTCGTCGGCGAACTCCAGGGCGGTGCCGGCCACCACCTGGGTGACGGCCGAGAGGTGGTAGGGCAGCCGGACCAGCTGGAGGGCGTCGACGACCGCCGGGTGCGCCGCGAGGTAGCCGACCCGCGTGCCGGCCATGGCGAACGCCTTGGACATGGTGCGGACGACGATGAGCCGCGGGTGCGTGGGCAGCAGGGAGAGCGCGCTGGGGGTGCCCTCGCGACGGAACTCGGCGTAGGCCTCGTCGACCACAACGACGCCGGGCGCGGTCGCCGCGACGGCCTCCACGGTCTCCAGGGACAGCGCGGTGCCGGTGGGGTTGTTCGGCGAGGTGAGGAAGACGACGTCCGGCCGGTGCACGGCGATGGCGACCCGGGCGGCCTCGACGTCGATGTCGAAGTCGCGGGTGCGCGGGACCGGCGTCCAGGTGGTGCCGGTGACGTGCGTGATGATGGGGTGCATGGAGTAGGAGGGTTCGAACCCCATGGCGGTGCGGCCGGGGCCGCCGAAGGCCTGCAGGATCTGCTGCAGCACCTCGTTGGACCCGTTGGCCGCCCAGACCTGGCGGACGTCGAGCCCGTGGCCGAGGTACTCGGCCAGTCCGGCGCGCAGCCGCACGGCATCGCGGTCGGGGTACCGGTTCAGGCCGGAGGCGACGCCGGCGACGGCCCGGCCGAGGGCCTCGGCGAGCCGCGGCGACGGCGGGTACGGGTTCTCGTTGGTGTTCAGCGCGACCGGGACCGCCAGTTGCGGCGCGCCGTAGGGGCTGCGGCCACGCAGGTCGTCGCGGATGGGCAGGTCGTCCAGGCCGATCTCGTTCACGCGTTCTCCCCTCGCCCGACGCGGGCGGTGACGGCCTCGCCGTGGGCGGGCAGGTCCTCGGCCTCGGCGAGGGCCACCACGTGGTGGGCGACCCCGGCGAGGGCGTCACGGTCGTAGTCGACGACGTGGATGCCGCGCAGGAACGACTGGACGCTGAGCCCGGAGGAGTGGCAGGCGCAGCCGCCGGTGGGCAGCACGTGGTTGGATCCGGCGCAGTAGTCGCCGAGGGAGACCGGGGCGTAGGCGCCGACGAACACGGCCCCGGCGTTGCGGACCCGCGCGGCCACGCCGCGGGGGTCGGCGGTGATGATCTCGACGTGTTCGGCGGCGTAGGCGTTGAGCGCGGCGAGGCCGTGGTCGAGGTCGTCGACGAGCACGATGCCGGACTGCGGGCCGGACAGCGCCTCGGTGATGCGCTCGCTGTGCTTGGTGGCCGCGACCCGGGGGGCGAGTTCGGCCTCGACCCGGTCGGCGAGCTCTTCGGAGGCGGTGATGAGCACCGCGGCGGCGACGACGTCGTGTTCGGCCTGGCTGATGAGGTCGGCGGCGACGTGGCCGGGGTCGGCGGTGTCGTCGGCGAGCACGGCGATCTCGGTCGGCCCGGCCTCGGAGTCGATGCCGATGACGCCCCGGAGCAGCCGCTTGGCGGCCGCGACCCAGATGTTGCCGGGGCCGGTGACCATGTCGGCGCGGGCGCAGTCGCCGGCGCCGTAGGCGAACATGGCGATGGCCTGGGCGCCGCCGACCGCGTACACCTCGTGCACGCCGAGCAGCGCGCAGGCGGCCAGGATGGTGGGGTGCGGCAGCCCGCCGAACTCCGCCTGCGGCGGCGAGGCCACGGCCAGCGAGGGCACCCCGGCCTCCTGGGCGGGGACGACGTTCATCACGACGCTGGACGGGTAGACCGCACGGCCGCCGGGCACGTAGAGACCCACGCGGTCGACCGGTACCCAGCGCTCGGTGACGGTCCCGCCGGGCACCAACTGGGTGGTGGTGTCGGTGCGGCGCTGGTCGTGGTGCACCAGGCGGGCGCGGCGGATCGACTCCTCCAGGGCCGCGCGCACGGCCGGGTCCAGCCCGGCGAGCGCGGAGTCGATGGCCTCTCGCGGGACGCGGATGTCGGTGAGCCGCACGCCGTCGAATCTCTCGGTCAGGCCGACCAGCGCCGCGACGCCGCGATGGCGGACGTCCTCGCAGATGGGGCGGACCTGCTGCGCCGCGGCCTCGACGTCCATGGCGGCGCGCGGCAGCAGGTCGCGCGGGTCGGCCGGGTTGCCTCGGAGATCGATACGGGAGATCACGATGCTCATTCTAGGGGCCGACGGCCCCGCTCCCACCTGGTACGAGGGACGTGGCGGCGCTGGGTCCGCGCTGTGCCGCCGGGCGGGCGCGGCAGCGGGCCGGGGTTTTAGGGAAGCCTCACCATAAATGCCGCGAACAAGTGTCACCTAACTTTGGGACGCCTTACCTCAGCGAAATTCGAATAGGCTTTCCTTAGTGGCTGAAGTTACCGTTTCCTTAATGGCTTCGCCGTAATTCGTGCGCTATTGTCGAATCATGACTTCGACGAGCGAGACCCTGACACACGGCCTTTCCAAGTTCCACCGGCTCCTCGTGGACCAGATCCGCCACGAGTTCACCGCCTCGCAGCAGTACATCGCGATCGCGGCGTGGTTCGACGACCGCGACCTGCCGCAACTCGCCCGCGTCTTCTACCGGCAGTCGTTGGAGGAGCGCGACCACGCGATGATGATCGTGCGTTTCCTCATCGACGAGGGCGTGCCGGTGGCGATTCCGGGCACCGGGGAAATCCAGAACTCGTTCGACGCTCCGCGCGATCTGGTGGCGCTCGCGCTGCGCCAGGAGCGCGAGGTGACCGAGCAGTTCCATCTGCTCGCCCGCGCGGCCCGCGAGGAGAACGACTACACCGGTGAGCAGTTCCTCAACTGGTTCCTGAAGGAGCAGACCGAGGAGGTGGCGAAGATGTCCACGCTGCTGGCCGTCGTGGACCGCAGCAAGGGCAACCTCTTCGATGTCGAGACGTTCGTCGCCCGCGACATGCCCGACACGACGGGCGGCGACCCCACCGCTCCGGCCACGGCCGGCCCGGCGCTGACGGTCTGACCGGCCGCCCCGGCCGCGGCGTCCGCGGCGGGCGCCGGGACGGTGCGGCCGGCCCGGCCCGCTCGGTCATCGGGGCGTGCGCCGGGCCGGACGCGACCGGCGGGCCGCCTGGCCGCCAGGTCCTGGACGGCCGTCGGCCTGTGGGCATACTTGTGCAATGCCCCACCGGCTGCCGCTCTTCCCGCTCGGGTCCGTGCTGTTCCCCGGCCTGAGCCTGCCCCTGCGCGTCTTCGAGGATCGCTACCGGCACCTCATGACCGACCTGCTGGCACTGCCGGCGGACGAGCCGCGCAGATTCGGCATCATCGGCATCGAACTCGGCCACGAGGTGGGGGCCTCGTCGGCGCACCAGCTCTCCGAGGTGGGCTGCCTTGCGGAGGTGCGGACGGTCCGCCGGCACGAGGACGGCCGTTACGACGTGATCGTGGAGGGCGCGGAGCGGTTCCGGGTCGACGCTTTCGTGGACCCCGACTCCGACCATCCCTACCTGCGCGCCGCCACCACACCGCTGCCGGACGAACCGGGGCCCGGCGCCGAGCGGCAGGCCGAGCGGGTCGGCCGCCTGTTCGCCCGGTACTGCGAACGCCTCACCGCAATCGGCATGCCCGCCGCGCCGCCCGGCGACTTCCCCACCGACCCGCTGGCCCTCTCCTACGCCGTCGCCGCCGCACTGGTCGCCGACCAGGCGGAGAAGCAGCACCTGCTGGAGGCCGAGCACGCCGCCGCCCGGCTCGGCCTGACGGCCGACCTGCTCCGCCGGGAGATCCGCGTCATCGGCGCGCTGCCCACCCTGCCGGCGGGGCCGTTCCTGCGGCGGGACATCAACCTGAACTGAGCGCCCGCGCCAGGGCCGGTGCCTGTCATGAGCGGGCGTGGCCGATCGCCCTCGGGCGACGCCGGTCTCACGCGGGGCGCCACCGCGTCCGCGGTGAGCCGGGCGGAGCTCACCGCTCCGGAACGGCGGCCGCCCGGGCGGGACCGGGACGCCCCGGTTCCGCGGTCACGTGCCTGCCCAGCGCGGCGCCCGCGCGTACAAACGGAAGCGTCGTGATCCGGGGCTCGCCCGGCACGGTGACCGCCGCCGCGAGCGCTCTCCTCCCGCAGTCGACGAGCCGTCCATGGCGTCCCGTCCGGCGTCCGGCACCCGCCGACCGCCCGGCTCGGCCGGTTCAGGGCCGGCGCGCACTCGCCGGGCCGCATGGCCCGCGGCACCGGAGAGTGCCGTGACCGCGCGCCGTCCGCCATCGCGGCGGCGAACGCCGATCACGCTCGTCCACGGATCGGCGGACCGAGGGTGGCGGGAGTGGCGGCGCAGCGGCACACTCGTTCTCACGCGATCGAGCCGGGCGGGCCGCCGACTCCGGACGCGGGGAACCCGCCCCCTGCGCCGGGTGGCGGCCCGTGCGGCGCGTCCCCGACCCCCGAAGGACCCGCCATGCCGCCCAGCCTCCTGTTCCCCGCCGCAGCCGTGCTGCTGGTGCTGTTACTCGCCGTTCCGCTGAGCGCTCCCGCCCGCCTGCGGCGCTCCCGGCGCCGTGCCCAAGCGGACCGGCCGGCACCCGGCCCCGCCGACCTGTCCCCCGAGCAGTTGGCGTTCCTGGCCGGCGGTCCCGAGCGGATGGCCCAGGTCGCACTGCTCCGGCTCTACCTCACGGGCCGGATCCGCCGGCAGCGCGGCGGGACGTTCACCGTCGTGGGCTCCGCCCGTTCCCGGCCCGCATCCGATGGGCCCATGGCGGGAGTCCTCCTGCGCATCATGCGAGGCCGTGTCACGACTCCGGCCGGACCGCTGATCAGACGGGCCGTGGCCGGGCGCAACCACCTGGCGGTGCAGAGCGAGCTCGGGCGGGCCGGTCTCCACATCGGTCCCCGGTGGGACCGGGCGCTGCGCGAGCACGCGAGCGCGACGATACTGGTCCGGCTGCTGGCCGTCGCCGGTGCCGGGGGCGTCGTCGCCACCCTGGTCTGGGCCGGGTCCTCCGGCACTCCGGCGGCCGACACGGGCCTGCTCACGAGCGGCGTGCTGCTCGCCGGTGGGGTGGTGCTGTCCGCGCTCGGCCGGGCGGTGGGCCGCCGGCGGAGCGGCGCCACAGCTGCCTGCGATGCGGTGCTGGCGCAGGCCCGCGCGTCCATCGACCGGTCCTTCCGGGAGGCGGCCACCGACGGTGATCGGCGCACCGCCCAGCTCCGATACGCCGCCCTGCAGGGCCTCACCCGTACGCGCGGCCGGCGGCGGCGGTCGTTCCACGGCGGCGGGGACACGTCCGTCGTTTCCGCGACCGACCACGGGGCGTCCACCGTGGCCGTCGGCGATCCCCGGGAGGAGGTGCACGGCTTCGCGGACCACTGCGCCACCTCGCCCGACTCCGGCTCCTGGGGCTTCGGCGGCGACTCGGGCGGCGGGAGCTGGGGCGGCGGGGACTCCGGCGGCGGTTGGGGTGGCGGAGACGGTGGCGGCGGTGGTGACGGAGGCGGGGGCGGCGGCGGTGGCGGCGGAGAATGAGCGCATGGATCTGACGCACCAGCGAGAAGGGACCGCAACGTGAGTGGGAAGGGAACGCCGGCCACCGTGGCCGCGACCCGGGCGAAGGCGGACTTCCGGCTGCACACCTACGAGGCGGCGGGCAACGGGGCCTCCTACGGTGAGGAGGCGGCCGACGCGCTCGGTGTACCGCACGAGCGGGTGTTCAAGACGCTGGTGGCCGCGGTCGACGGCACGTTGACCGTCGGGGTGGTGCCCGTGGCGGGCTCCCTGGATCTCAAGGCACTGGCGGCGGCGGTGGGCGGGAAGAAGGCCGCCATGGCCGACCCTCGGCTCGCCGAGCGCACCACCGGCTACGTCCGCGGCGGCATCAGCCCGCTCGGCCAGCGACGGCGGCTGCGCACCGTGGTCGATTCCTCCGCCACCGGTCACGCCACCGTCTACGTCTCCGCCGGCCGCCGCGGGCTGCAGATGGAGCTGGCCCCCACCGAACTGGTCGCCCTCACCGACGCGGTCGTCGCCCCCATCGCGGCACGGCCCTGACCGTACCGGGGTCGGCGCCGCGGGCGGCATGTCCGCGGCACCGGGAGTGGCAACCGGACCCCCGCCGGCGCGCCAACAGAATGTGACGGGCACCACCTCTTTCCTCGAACCGGGCCGCGGCCTACCGTGGATGCACCCGGCTCTCCCGGCGGGCCGCATGAGGGAGGCGTGATGGTGGAGGCGCTCGTGCTGGGCGCGGTGACCGGTTACGCCCTCGCCGCCGGCTGCCTCGTGCTGCTCGGGATCCGCCACGCGCGGATCCGGGCCTTGGCGCCGGCGCGCCCCGCGGTGGGCGCCGACGAACTCTCGGCGTACGAGCTCGCCGTGCTGGCGGCGGGCCCCGGCCGGATCGGCGAGGTGGCGCTGGCGGACCTCTACCTGGCGGGCCGGATCACCGCGTACGGCCGTGGCACGGTGGCCCGCCCTGCCACCGCACGGGCGGCGGAGCTGCCCGGTGACGTCTTTCCCCGGCTGCTGGACGCCCGGCTGCCGGACGGCGCCGCGACGCCCGCCGGACGGCTGGTGGCGGCGGTGGCCCGTGCGGACGCGGCGGCGGCACCGGTGCGGCGGTTGCGCCGGCTCGGCCTGCTGCTCGGCCCGCCCGCGGTGCCGACGTTGCGCGGCGTCCCGGCGGCGGTGCGGCTGGTGCACCTGCTCGCCGGCGGCATCGCGGCGGCGGGGGCGGGGCTGTCGCTGAGAGGGGAGGCGGGTTCCTCCGCGCCGCTGGACGAGCGGTCGCTCGCGTTCGGCGCGGCCGTGCTGTGCTGCGGAGCGGCGCTGGTGCCGGTCCGGCGCTGGATCGGCGGGGCGGTGGCGGCGGCCTCGGCCGCCCTCGCGATCGCGGCCGCCGGGGCGCTGTCGCTCGCGCCCGGCCCCGGCGTGCTGCTGGGGGCACCGCTGTTCGCCACGTGGGCCGCCGCGCAGGCCGTTCTCGCCGTCGGCGGACGGCCCGGGGCGCGGAGCCCGGCCGGCGACGTTCTCCTGGCCGAGAGCGCCGCGTCCACCGGGGAAACGCCCCGGGACACCGTCCTGCGGACGGTCGCCCTGCACGGCCTGGCCGCCCTGCGCCGCGACGCCGGTGGCCGGCGCGCCCCGTCTCCCCCGTCCGCCGAGCTCGCCGCCGCACGCAGCTTCGCGCTGGCCTGCGGCCGCCGGGTGAGCGCCCGAGGCCGCACCGCCGGCCGTTCGCTGTCCCTCGGCTCCTCCTCGTGGCGGGCACCCGCGGCCCGGCGCACCGACGAAGCCCGCCGTGATCCGGACGAAGGAGCGGCGGGCCGGTGACGGGTGGCCGGGCAGGTGCCGGACCCGGCCCGCGGCCGGGACCGCACGTCCGGCAGCGCTGAGCGACGCCATGGAGGTGTCCGGCCGGCCGCGGACGTGCCGGCCGACGGTCGCCGCCCCAGTGCGCACCTGCATCCCCGGGTCGCGGGCACACCGGTTCCCGCCGGGACTCGCCGCCGGGGCCGCTGGATCTCCTGCGGCCGAGCGGTTCCCGGCGTGTCAGAGGCCGATTCGGCTGGCGAAGGGCGCCCACGATCAGCGCGGGACGACGAGCCGGGACGCGCCGCACGGCGCACTGTCCATCAGGACGACCACGTTCTGCCTTCCGCCCGGTGGGCGCACGGACCCGCCCGGCCGCTGACCGACGCGCCGAACCGGTCGGCGTGGCCGTGGCCCGCGTACTCCTGGGATGCGGTCCCGGGCGACGGTGACCGCGCCCGGCCCCGGGCAGGATCGGCCGCCTCTCCCCGCGCCTGCCCGGCCGGTCCGGCCCGGCGGTGCCGGCCCGGTGTCGCGGACACGCTGGCCCGGATCGACGCGGCCGTACGCGCCGACCCGGGCGGCGAGCCGGCCCGCCGCATCCAGCAGACCAGCGGGATGGTGGCCGCCAAGGGCGGCGAGGACACCGCGCTGTACCGCTGCACCCGGTTCATCGCGCTGAACGAAGTGGGCGGCGCTCCGGAAAGGTTCGGCGTGCCGGTGGCGGAGTTCCACGCCCGCGCGGCCGAACGCGAGGCGTCCTGGCCGGGCGCGGCGGCTCGGGGGCGGTGAGGCGTGGCGGGTGGGGCGTGCGCCGCTTCATCTCTGGTCCGTCGTCGATCTCCACGTGGAGTGCAGTGTGGAGGGTGTCCAGGTCTTGCGTCACAACGCGATCGTGAACGCCCGCTCTGCATGCCCGGACACCCACCAGACATCGGAACAACTCGGCTAGCGGGCGTTACCGCCGGACCGATGACGGTGCCGCGGCCCGGCGGCTCAGCCCGTGGCGCCGTCCTCGGAACGCAGCACCGGCGGACGCGCGGGCGACGGTTCGGCGCCGTCCGCCGGATCGGCCCGGATCTCCTGCTCGGCCTGCGGTTCCCGCGCCTCCTCGTCCGGCAGGAACGGCAGGTCCCGCCGCCACATACTGATCGCGTCGAACAGGCCGTACTGGAGCACCGCGACGAACGGCCCCATCAGCAGGGCGCTGACCGAACGCACGTCCAGCGCGGCCGGCACGATGTCGCCGGGGGCCGCTTGCGCGAGCGCCTCCCGGGCGGTGGGGGCGTCCAGCAGGACACCGGTCCGCCAGGCGACCACGCCCGCCAGCGCCGTGCCGGCCGTGACACCGAGCAGCATGGCCAGCCGGAGGTCGACGCGGTGCCGGGCGGACCAGCGGTACTGGGCCAGGTAACCGGCGTACCCGCAGGCGAGGCCGGTGGCGGCCATCATGATCGCGAAGTGGCCCTCCGCGGCGAACAGCGCCTCCGACAGCGGGTACGGCAGCGGCTCGCCGTCCCGCGAGACGGTCATCTCGGCGCGCGGGGCCACCGCCCACCACAGCAGGCCCAGCGGAAGCCCGAGCGCGGTGACGATCCCCAACGCCGTCCCGCCCACGACGAAGTGTCGCCGCATCACAGGTCCGTTCTCCTCTCCGGCCTCGGTCCGCCGGCCGGCGGGTCGGGGCGTTCGGCGGACGGCCCCGGTCGGCACGCCGCCCAACGAACCGTACCGCCGTCGGCCGGTAAACCAGTGGTGCCCCCTGCCGAGCCCGGTCACAATTGCCGCCATGGCAGATACGTCGATCGATCCGCGCCGGGCTCCGCCGACCGCCGCCGACGAGCTGACCATGCTGTCGGCGTGGCTCGACTGGCATCGCGGCACGGTCCACCACAAGTGCGCCGGCCTGGACCCGGCGCTGGCCGGCCGCTCCCCGGTCGCCTCCTCGCCGCTGATGTCGGTGGGCGGGATCGTGGCGCACCTGCGGTGGGTGGAGCACTACTGGTTCGAGGTGGTGCTGCTCGGCCTGCCCGACCGGGGGCCCTACCACGCGGGCGATCCGGACGCCGAGTGGCGGATCGGCGCGGAAGGTCCGCTCCCCGCGCTGCTCGACGCCTACGCCGCGCAGTGCGCCCGGTCCCGGGAGATCACCGGGCGGCTGGAGCTCAACTCGGCGGCGCGGCGCCGGCCGGCCGGTGGGTCCCCGGTGACGCTGCGCTGGGTGCTCATGCACCTTCTGACGGAGACCGCCCGGCACAACGGGCACCTCGACATCGTCCGCGAGTCGGCGGACGGCGTCACCGGAGAGTGACCCGGACCGACGGGACCGACTCGCCCGGGCCGCGGGCCGCCGCCCCGTCTCGGGGCGGCGGGACCCGCGGCCCGCGGGTCAGTCGCCGCCGTCCCCGCCGCCCGGGCCGGTGCCCGTGTCGTCCTCGGCGAGGATGCGGTACAGCCCGCGCCGGGTCTCGGCCAGCAGCCGGGTCGCGCGCTCGACCTGGTCGGGGGTGCCCGACTGGACCACCTGCAGCACGGTGGCGGTCAACTGACTGGCCAGGTTGCCGAGTTCCGCGTACTCCTCGGGGGTGTCGGCGTACTGCTCGGCCGCCGCCTCCCAGGGAGGCGTCATCTCGTCGGCGTGCTCCTCCACGTAGCGCCGCCCCTCCTCGGTGAGTTCGAAGGGGCGGCGGCGTCCCTCCCGGGCCGTCTCGACCGGGTGCACGAGGCCCTCGTCCTCCAGTTGCTGCAGCATCGGGTAGACCGACCCCGGGCTGGGCCGCCATGCGCCGTGGCTGCGCTCTCGGCCCTCCCGGATGATCTCGTAGCCACTGCGCGGCTCCTCGGCCAGAAGCAGCAGGATGCCGGTGCGGACGTCGCCGCGCCGGGCACGCGGGCCGCGGGGCCGGTGCCAGGGTCCGTGGCCGCCGCCGAACGGGCCGCCTGGACCGGGCGGGTGCGGCATGCCCCATGGCATTCCCCACGGTCCTTCCGGCCGGGGCGGCGGAAAGCCTCCGCCGCCGTGGTGCCCACGGTGACCGTGGTGGCCACCGTGCCGGCCCCCGGGACCGGCCATCTCGGCCCAGGGCAGGCCGGGGCCCCCGGTCTCTGGTTCCGGGGGTTCCGGCGGTTCCACTGCGCGCGGCGGATACCAGCCTCTGCCGCGCGGTATGGCCCGGCCGACTCGTCCGCCCCAGTTCCAGGGCAGTGCCATCTCCATCGTCACGACACTCCTTCGATAGGTTGCATACTGTCGAGATAGTCAGACGATATATCGGCACACAATCGCCGTCAACACCTCCGCGGCCATGCGGCCCCGTCACCCACCCCCAGATACGCGAACGGGCCCGCCAACTCGTTCGAGTTGACGGGCCCTGACGGAGCGGCGAGCCGCCGAGCTTCCGGAGCCGCCGACACCCCTGGCGTAGCCCCTCTTCGTGTCGGCGGCGGAGGAAGGCGAGGCGGCGAGCGCGACCAGGAACACCGAGCGGCGAGCCGCC